>NZ_JBQEQB010000001.1:203407-498112 GCF_052046055.1 Pseudomonas sp. 22082 | reverse complement strand
AGCCAGGCTTGTGCAGGAGTTCTTCAAGGTTGAGGTCGGGACGGGCGCTGACCAGTTCGATGTCGAAACGGAACGGTTCGTTGAGGGCTTCGCGACCGGTGAAGCTGAGGACTTGCAGGTCGGCCGAAGCGCCTTCGAGCGTGAGGGTAATGTGGGTAGCGTTGGCGTCCAGCATGCCTTGAACTCCGTCCTTGTCGGCACAACGAGACGTTGCGCCAGATTGAAATCCATTCCTTTTAAAGCTGAAGCGACCCTATGGCTGACAGCGCTTGTGTCTGAGTCGCCATTCCCGCGCGTCGGGCGATTTGCCGGTATGCGGTTGATGCGGCATGCATAAGGTAGTCTGCAAAATGGCTGAATGCCACTATCCTGTGGAGTTGAAGGTGTGCAAACGTGAGTTTGGCGTAGGCAGGCATGCCAATAAACCAAGGGACGGTCGATTGTATGCTGATGATCAGGCATGAGCAGATGGAGGCGTTCAACTACAACGCGCGCGAACAAGTTGGCAGGAAGGTGATACTTGACCTGAAGGAAACAGCCCCGCATACCGTTATGGGATTGTCATCGGCGGAGATGGACGCTCGGCTGGCAACGGCGCTGGAGATGGCTGAGAAATACACTTTGCGAGAGGCGCCGGATCTTCGCTCATTCATACGGCTTTGCTTTGTAGTCGGGCCGCTGTTTGCAGAGTATCCCGCTGCACATGATTTATTGATCTCGGCGGGGCCGGACAAGAGCCGGCGCATGACACCGTTGTTCGAAGGTATGAAAACGGACATCTGGGAGCGTGCTGCCGACAACGATATCGTCACTCGAGCGCAAACTCCGTTTCCGTTCGACAATCCGTTCGCAGGCAGGCTTTCCCGAAGCGCTGGAGTCTGCGCGCCGGTTCGCCCTTCGATATCCATTGAGCCTTTGGCGACAGTCCATGCCGAGCGATATTTCCACTATGCACTACACCCGGATGTCTGGAGGCTTGGCCGAATGCTGCCGCGTATAAGTCTGGAACAGATTCGGACGCACATCAGGTCGGTCAGTGCCGGAAATGGTCAGGAGGCCTACGCGATCAGACACTCGGAGGCTGGATTCATTGGAGCGATCACATTACGTAACGAACTGCCCTTCACATCCATCGCCTATTGGGTCGCCCGGCCGTTCTGGGGCTATGGAGTTGCCACCAATGCCATTGGAAAACTGCTTGTGCATCTGAGCAAACAACCGCACTCGATAAGGTTACGGGCGAACATTGCACGAACGAACCTGCCGTCGATACGCTTGGTCGAGACACTGGGGTGGAAAGAGCTGGCGCGAACGCGCGAAAGCAAGGGCAACAGGATCTACGAGTTTCATATCTAGGGACGGTGACGGAGCGTGTCGAGATGGAAATGGATCAATCCAGCATGATGGAAGAGGATATCCAGGCGGCATCCGGTATCTATGATGAGGATGACGAACACTTCGCCGAACACATGATCATGCAAGAGTGCCCGATAGAGATTTTTGACGACACATTCAGTGTGGCACTCGGATTGGGTTACCCGCAATTACCGGCGAAACTTTCAGATTTCAAAAAGGGTGATGCGGTGGCCTATTGCTCATTCGTTTATCGATATCACGATAACGGTGGCAAAGGCGCCATGAAATATCAGCCCGTGGGTTGCTCTAATATTTATTTGCCAGCGCAGTGTGAAGAGCTGCGCCAACGACGAGGAAGGGCAAAGGTCAAGTTCAAGTTTGAAATGTTGCTGAAGCCCGGATGCAATGACGTTCATCGCAAAGTCATGGCTGTTCCGACAATTGGTTGTCCTGCGCTGCTGAAAGACATCAATTTCTGCAGAGCACTTTTGTGGGCGGCCCATGCCGAAGAACGCCCTACGTTCCTCGTTGTCCATGGCGCGGAGGCAAAGTGTTATATGGATAATGTCGGAGACGTCATGGAAAAACTTAACGTCGGAATTGTCTCCTGGACGTGCGATCAACCGATTGCAGGCTTTGGTGTTTCAAGGCTTGCCGCCCAACAAGCCGGACTGCATTACAGTCACAGAGGCATTGTCGTGATGTCGGATGTCAACGTTGTCAATACCGGCAACCTGCAGAGCGGTTACGAGACTGACAGGGAAGATAAACTTCCCTTCAAATCCACCTATCGATATTCCTCTATGGGCAGTGGTTCCGGAGTTCCTGTTTATAAATGGCGCGATCCTGTAGTTGCCGATGAAGTTGAAGATGGCGCTCAGGTCGGGATGATGGTCGAGGCTAAAAAGAGCGAGGGGGGCGGTGGACGGCCGCTTGAACAGGTCATCATGATCAGTGACGAGTTGATGTATGACCCGTGCTTCATCACATCCTCAGAAGACTCTGATGTGACCGCAACATTTGTAGCAGAAGAAAGAAGCTGGCGATCCAGAGGCAGAATCGATCATAAAACCTTTCGGGTGAAGAGCAGAACCATTGAAAAAGTCGACATGGGGAATGTGTTCTTGACTCAGGCATACGGGAAGTTGCGCGATGACTATCTGGCTACGTTGACGTGGGAAGATGATGTGAACATTGAATATTATGAGGACGAAAAAATACGGACCACCACTGTAGGGACGCTAGCAAAAGAGTTTGCCGACAAACATAAAATTTCAGCATTGCACATTCGTTCGTTGATTATCGAAAAGATTTTGCTGAAATATAAAGAGCAGGCGCTTTCATGAGTGAAACAGACCGTTGACATGAAAACGAATCAGAAGATAGCCCCCACTGGAAACAGGGGCTACCTTCGCGCCGGTCAAAGTCTGCGGGTTTCTTTCGTCATGATGTATTCAGCCAGCCAGCGTCGCGTTATCGATCACAAACCGATACTTCACGTCGCCTTGCAGCATCCGCTCGTAGGACGCGTTGATCTGATCGGCGCGAATCAGCTCGATGTCGGAAACGATGCCGTGCTCGGCACAGAAATCCAGCATCTCCTGGGTTTCGGCAATGCCGCCGATCATCGAACCGGCGATGGTCCGGCGCTTCATGATCAGGTTGAACACGTTCGGTGACGGATGCGGCGAGGCGGGCGCGCCGACCAGCGTCAGGGCGCCGTCGCGCTTGAGCAGCACCAGATACTCGTCGAGATCGTGAGGCGCGGCGACGGTGTTGAGGATCAAGTCGAAGCTCTTCGTGTGCGTGGCCATTTCCTCGGCGTTGCGCGACACCACCACCTCATCGGCGCCCAGTGCCTTGGCGGCTTCGCGCTTGGACTCGGAGGTGGTGAACGCCACGACATGCGCGCCCATCGCATGGGCCAGTTTGATGCCCATGTGGCCTAGGCCACCGATACCGACCACACCGACCTTTTTGCCCGGCCCGGCATTCCACTGACGCAGCGGCGAGTAGGTGGTGATGCCCGCACACAGCAGCGGCGCGACGGCAGCCAATTGAGCTTCAGGATGGCGGATACGCAGCACGTAGCGCTCATGCACCACGATGTTTTGCGAGTAGCCGCCAAGGGTCCAGCCCGGTGCGTCCGGGGTCGGGAAGTTGTAAGTGCCGATCATGCCGTCGCAGTAGTTTTCCAGACCGGTTTCACAATCGTCGCAGTGTTTGCAGCTGTCGACGATGCAGCCGACACCCACCAGATCACCGACCTTGTAGTCGGACACATGGGCGCCGACCGCCGAAACACGGCCGACAATTTCGTGCCCGGGCACGCAAGGGAATTGCGTTCCGGCCCATTCGGCGCGCACCTGGTGCAGGTCGGAGTGGCAGATGCCGCAGAAGGCGATATCGATCTGCACATCATGGGCCGCCGGAGCGCGGCGATTGATCTGCATCGGCTCAAGGAGTTGGTCGCCGGCATGGGCGCCGTAGGCGTGTACGAGCATGGGAAAGTCCTTGATGAATGTATCGAAGAACCATTCTTCCCGGATTGCTCGCACAGCCTGTAGTGTATTTCTACCGATTACTTGCCTGATTCTGTTTTCGAAGAAAGCAACGTACCCCCGACGTGTACCCGGGGTTTTCACTGAGTGCGGGGTGAAAGATCAATGTTTTGATCCGGCTTGTTTCGCAAAGCCGATCTTGATCGCCACCAGCAGCGGTGCCGCCACCGCAAATAGCAACGTCACCGCCATGAACGCACTGTCAAAGGCGATCACCAGCGACTGCTCCGACACCGTTCGCCCCAGCAGACTGGTCGCGGCACGGGCCGCCGCCGTCTCATCGACCAGCGCCATGCTCACGGCATTGCTGGCGACCAGTTTACGGTTGCGGTCGTGGGTCTTGCCGGCGAGGTTCATCTGCGCGGCGGCGGAGCGGCGCTCGGACTCGACCTGGCGAATCTGCGCATGTTGCAGTTGCGTCTGGGCATCGACATCGCTCAGGCGTGCCTGTGCCGATTTGAAGTTGGCTTCGGCCTGGGCGAGGCGGGCGCGATAGTCCTGATCGTCGATGCGAAACAGCACGTCGCCGCTCTGTACCGACTGGTTGTCGCGCACCTCGACGCTGGTGACGTAACCGGCAATCTCGGCCGCCAGTGACGTGACATCGCCACGCACATAGGCGTTGTCGGTCGAGATACTTTTGCCGCCGTACAGCACGATATAACCGCCCGCCACAATCGCCAGAGCGGGGGCGCACAACAGCAGTCCTGTCGCCTTGCGCTTGCCTTGGCGCGGTGTCGCCGGCGTTGTTTCGGATTGCACCGTGCTGGCGGTGGTGGGCCGGGGCGCGTTCATGTTCGGGGTCCCGCGCAAGGCCGATTCCTTCGGCAGCCGGGCTGCCGAAGGTGGATCGGCGAATGGATCGACTACGGCTTGACCGGTTTGACCAGGTCGGTCTCGTTGCTGTCGAGCACGAACACTGCCAGCAGACGTGACGGTTCGGTGGTGCTGGCATTGGCGCTCACCGCGTGGAAGTCGCCCGGTTGTTCGACGAAGTTTTCCCCCGCCTTGTAAACCTTCTCCGGCCCGTCGCCGACCTTGCTGCGCACGGCGCCCTCAAGCACCGTGGCGTAGATGAACGCGGACTTCGGATGAAAGTGCGCCGGCGAAGATCCACCGGGCGCGTATTCCACCAGCACGCCCCGCATGGATTTGCCCGGGACGTTGGGCAGGGCACGGTCGAACACCACGGTGACCTTGCCCCCCTGCGGCTCGGCGGCCGAGACGGATGAGATTGAAAGGGCCGCAAACGTGGCGGCCAGCAGGATTCGGCTGAACATGGCGAGACTCCTTCTAAGCGGATGGGGGGGTTAGCGCTGGATCGATTGCGCCAGCCAGTCTTCAAAGCGCGTCGAGCCCAGGCGCGGGTTGCTGCTACCGGGGGTGAGCGACTGGTCGTCGAGCACGTCGCCGAAGTAGCGGGCGTGGACGTCCGGGATCACTTTGCGGGTGTCGTGGGTGGCGCGGAAAAAACGCCGGACCAACTCGTCGAGCGGCATGGCTTCGGGGCCGGCAATTTCCTGTGTGCCGTTGATCGGCGCGGCCAGTGCCACGTCGGTGAGTGCGGCGGCGACATCGTCGGAGGCCATGGGCTGGATCAATGCCGGCGACAGGCGCACTTCGTCGCCGACGGTGGCGGACTGGGCAATGCCGCCGACAAATTCGAAGAACTGCGTGGCCCGTAACAGGCTGTACGGAATGCCGGACGCCTTGATCAGATTCTCCTGCGCGACCTTGGCGCGGAAGTAACCGTTGGCGGGCAGGCGCTCACTGCCGACAATCGACAGCGCAACGTGATGGCGAACCCCGGCGGCGGCTTCGGCGGCAAGCAGGTTGCGGGTAGAGGTCTCGAAAAAGTCGAGTACGGCCTGGTCTTCCCACGACGGCGCGTTGGACACGTCGACCACCACCTGGGCACCGTCCATTGCTTCGGCCAGGCCTTCGCGGGTGATGCTGTTGACGCCGGTGTTAGGCGAGGCGGCGAGTGCGTCGTGGCCGCGTTCGCGCAGATTGTTCACAAGTTTCGATCCGATGAGGCCGGTGCCTCCGATAACGACTATCTTCATGACATCTCTCCACTTGCCGACCGCAACCGTTGCTGTCGATGTGGGTTGAGCATGCTTGCGGCGCTCGGGCAAATCCTTGTGGTGACCTTGGATTTGCCTTGGTTTTTTGTCCAGACAGGCCAATCCGTCGGCAGATGCGTAGACCAATGCCCAGACCGGTGCGACGGCCCAGGGTCTGCCGTATCATTGGGCGCACGACAATCGCCCGCTCGGACACGGAGTCGGGGGCGCCAGACCAGAGAACAGCCACCGTGCAATTCGCGTTTGAAGACTACCTGCTCGATCAGCTGCGCCGGGAACTGACCTGGCGCGGGCAAGTCGTGACGGTCGGGCCGCAGGTCTTCGATCTGCTGTTGCTGCTGGTCAGCAACCGCGAGCGGGTGGTGAGCAAGGACGAATTGTTGAGCGCCGTGTGGAGTGGCCGGATCGTTTCCGAGTCGACCATCACCAGCCACATCAACGCCGTGCGCAAGGTCATCGGCGACACCGGTGAGCAGCAGCGCCTGGTGCGTACGGTGCCGCGCAAGGGCTATCGCTTCGTCGGCGAAATCACCTTGAGCGACAGCCCCGTCAATGCGCCCGAAGCGCCTGCGATACCCGAAGTGGCCACGACACTTGTCCTGCCGGAAAAGCCGTCGATCACCGTCCTGCCGTTCCAGAATCTCAGCGGCGACCCCGCGCAGGACTACTTCGCCGACGGCATCGTCGAAGACATCATCACCGCGCTGTCGCGCCTGCGTTGGCTGTTCGTCATCGCCCGCAACTCCAGCTTCACCTACAAGGGCAGGGCGGTCGACGCGCGGGGCGTCGGGCTGGAACTGGGCGTGCGTTACGTGCTGGAAGGCAGCGTGCGCAAGAGCGGCAACAAGATCCGCATCACCGGCCAGTTGATTGATGCGTGCAGCGGCACGCATCTGTGGGCCGAGCGCTTCGAAGGCCTGCTCGACGATATTTTCGAACTCCAGGATCAAGTGGCCGAGAGCGTAGTGGGCGCCATTGCGCCGCAGCTTGAACGAGCGGAAATCGAGCGGGCCAAGCGCAAGCCCACCGACAGCCTCGATGCCTACGATTACTACCTGCGGGGCACGGCCAAACTGCACATCGGCACCCGAGAGGCGATCGAGCAGGCACTGGCGTTGTTCTACCGGGCAATCGAACTGGATCCGGAATTTGCCTCGGCATACGGCATGGCCGCGTGGTGCCATTTCTGGCGCAAGCTCAACGGCTGGATGACCGACCGGCCCCGGGAAATCGCCGAAGGTGCGCGGCTGGCGCGCATGGGCGTGGAGCTGGGGCGCGATGACGCGGTGGCGCTGACCCGTTGCGGTCATGCCCTGGCCCATCTGACCGGGGATGTCGACTGCGGCATCGCCCTGCTTGATCGAGCTCGATTGCTCAACCCCAATCTGGCGCCGGCCTGGTATCTGGGTGGCATCCTGCGCGCCTTGGGTGGCGAAACCGAAGCCGCCATTGCCAACCTTGAACATGCCGTGCGCCTGAGCCCGCTGGATCCGGAAATGTTCCGCATGCAGGTCGGGATGGCGCTGGCGCACTTCTTCGCCGGTCGCTTCGAATGTTCGGTTTCCTGGGCCGAGAAAGCGCAGGGAAATCTGCCCAGTCTGCTGGTAGCGGCGGCCCTGATCGCCGCCAGCCACGCGCTCAGCGGGCGAACCGACAAAGCGGGGCAGGCCATGGAACGGCTGCGTCAGCTGGACCCGACGTTGCGGGTGTCCAGCCTGCGCGCGTGGTTGCCCATTCAACGACCTGAAGACGTTGCCCGGTTTGCCGAAGGTTTGCGGTTGGCGGGGTTGCCGGAGTAAGGGCTCAGCCGGCCAATCAATCCATCGAAAAATGCATTTGCATGTTCATCGCGGCATCGTACTGATTGCTGGCTACCCGGCGTTCGAGCAGGCGATCAGAGCCGCCTTCGGCCACGCGGCGTTCGATCAGGCGATCGGAGCCGCCTTCGGCCACGCGACGTTCAATCAGGCGATCGGATCCGCCTTCGGCAACGCGGCGTTCGATCAGGCGATCGGATCCGCCTTCGGCCACGCGGCGTTCGATCAGGCGATCGGAGCCGCCTTCGGCCACGCGGCGTTCGATCAGACGATCCGAACCGCCCTCGGCAACACGACGCTCCATCAGCCGATCCGAACCCCCTTCGGCAATCTGGGTCGGCGCCTTTCTGGCTCGGTGCTGTTGCACTGATGAAGTTTCTGAATCCGGAGCACTGGTTTCCTGTCTGTTGGCCACCGGCATATCGGGCAGGCAATTTGCGCCGAATGCATGAGTGGCAACTATCCAGGTGGCTGAAACAATGGCGACGGGTAATACCAATCCAATAGTTTTCATCGTGATCATCCTGAGTCGTAGTGGGACTTCGTTAATGAACTTCCGGTTGCAACCAGACAGGTTTGAATTCAATCGAATACTTCTAGTGGGAAACTCCATGTTCCTGTGCTGCCAGGCGAATACGGTTGTACGCAATCAAGCGCATGACGTAGCCCAGCTTGATCGCGGTCGGCCCGAGGATCGTCATCCCGTGCGCACCGACCAGCGTGGGCAAGGTCAGGTGAGCGTCAAACACATAAGCCAGGAAAATCCCCACCATCAACATGCCCAGGCCACCGACCAGCAACACGTGGGACAACTTCAGCACGCGGTACGGGTCTTCAAAAAAGTCATACATGTTGATCAGTCATCCCTGAGTCAATGAGTGGATCGACAAGTGTCGGCGCGCGAGGAAACCGCGAAGTCAATAACTTTGCCGGCCGTCGCATTTGATGGAGGGATTTTACTGTTGGCGGTAGGGATCAACCATGTTGCATAAGTTTGGTTTTATCCTGCCAGCGTATGGAGAAGTCATACCAACGTATATAAGCAACTCTATGCGCGCCGCATAAGGGCGATACATCTAATGGTTAATGCCCAGACTTTCGGCCATTCGAACCAGATCGGCAAACGACTGCGCGCGCATCTTGCGCATGGCCTGGCTGCGGTGAATTTTCACGGTGATCTCGCTCAGGCCGATGGCACTGGCGATCTGCTTGTTTATCAGACCCGAGACGGCCAGCGCCATCACCGCTTGCTCTCTGACCGTGAGTGTCCCGTGGCGTGTGCGCAATTCATTTTGGCGGCGTTCGCACTCGCGGCGCGACCTGTCCCGCGTATGCGCGGCGACCACGGCGTCGATCATGGCCTGCTCGCGAAACGGTTTTTCCAGGAAATCGACGGCACCGGCTTTCATGGCGCGAACGGTCATGGCGATGTCGCCGTACCCGGTCATGAAAATGATTGGCAAATGGATGTTGGCGTCGGCGAGCGCCTGCTGAAAGACCAGCCCGCTGGTGCCTTGCAATCGCACATCCAGCACCAGGCAACTGGTCAGGTCAGGTCGCTGGTATTGCATGAAGTCGGCGACCGATCCGAACAGCTCGACGCGCAGGCCGATGGAGCGCAGCAGGCTGCCAAGCGACTCGCGCAGAGGAGCGTCATCATCGATGATGAAAACGATGGATTCGGGGTTTCGCTCGGGTGCAGGTTCTACGTCCATACGCTGGATGGCTTCGCGGCGATCGGGTTGCGCAGGATGCTGAACAATCCAATGGAAAGCTTTGCCCGAGCCTCCGGTTTTCATTGGATTTTGCTTGGGTAAACGTCCAGAGGCCATCGACCGGGAGTTTGATCAATCGATGGCCTCGGTGGGTCAGTTTCCTGCCCGGGCGACTATCGCAAAATTCCCCGGCGCCTTTTCCAGCAGCCCCAGAAACCTCACGAGATCGACCTTGCTGCCATCCACCTTCAGATCATCGGAGGTAAGCGTTTCCTTCAGTCCGGCGGTGCCGCCCAGCAGTTGGACGAACAGGTCCTTGGTGACGGTCAGCGTGGCGTTGGCATTCTCCGCCGTCGGGCCTTTTCGGTAGTGCAGCACGGCGTTCTCGATCCACAGCACGAACGATTCGTCGGTATCGGTCAGCACCAGATTGAACGTCCAGTTCTTGCCAACCGCCGCCGGCCCGTCGAGGCTCGCGGCCATGGCTTCGAGGAAACGTTCGGTGGGCGTCTGCTTCATCAGTTCGATCAGGTCGGAGCGTTTGACACCCTTGGCCGGCGGGCCGTTGCGCAGCTCCATGGCAGCGGTCAGGTAGCTGTTGCGCCAGGTTGCCGATTCCGCCTGATAGCCCATCTGTTCGTACGCGCGGGCCAGCAGTTCCTTGGCGGCGGTGTCGTCGGGTTTGGCCAGCACGGCCTGATCCAGCAGCTCGGCGACCCAGCGGTATTCGCCCTTGTCATAGGCCACGCGCGCGGCCTCGACCACCTTGGCGTTACCTCCCATCAATTCGACGTAGCGCTTTGCCGATTCCTTGGGCACCAGCGGATTCAAGTGGGCGGGGTTGCCATCGTAGGCGCCCAGGTACAGCTGGTAGATCGCCTTGACGTTGTGGCGCAGGTCGCCGTAATAGCCGCGAGTGCCGAAGTACGACGCCAGCGAGTCCGGCAGTTGGATCTTGTCGGCGATCTCGTTGGGGGTGTAACCGGCATTCATCAGGCGCACGGTCTGATCGTGCAGGTATTTGTAGACGTCGCGGTGCTTGGTGATGAATTCGCGGATCCGCTCGTTGCCCCAGATCGGCCAGTTGTGCTGACCGAAATAGACCTCGGTGTCGCCCAACTCATCCAGGGCGATTTGCATGTAGTCGGACCAGCGCAGTGCATCGCGGACCTTGGCGCCACGGATCGGCAGCAGGTTGTGCATGGTCTGCGTCAGCAGTTCCGCACCGCCGTATGCCTTGAGCGCGGGGATCGAAAAGGTCAGCTCGGCCGGGGCCTCCGCGCCGGGCATGTTGTGGAACACGAAGCTGACGCCGTCGAGCACCAGCGGCTGGATCGGCTGGTCGATGATCTGCGTCGGCGGCAGGATGCCCATGCTGCCGTAGGCGACGTTCTTGCCCAGCCCGGTGTCGACGATGCCGGTGGCGCCCGGCGTCAGGTTCTTGCCGAACTGATACATCGAACGCCGCGCCATCGCCGGGCCGGCCAGGATGTTTTCGCTGGTGGCTTCCTCCATGAACCCGGCGGGCGCGACGATGGGAATGTTGCGCTGGGCCACTTCGCTGCTCGAGGTGATGCCCAGTACACCGCCGAAATGGTCGGCATGGTCGTGGGTGAAAATGATCGCGGTGACGGGCTTGTTGCCCAGATGCTCGCGGGCAAATGCCAGCGCTGCGGCGGCGGATTCCCGGGAGGTCAGCGGGTCGACCACGATCCAGCCGGTTTGCCCGTCGATCAGCGTCATGTTGGCGATGTCGAAACCGCGCAACTGGTAAATCCCGTCGCTGACCTTGAACAGACCGATCTGCGCGTTGAGCATCGCGTGCCGCCACAGGCTCGGGTTGACGGTGGCCGGCGCCTGGCCTTCGACGAAACGGTACGCGTCGAAATCAATCAGGACATTGCCGTCGGAGCCGAGGATCTTGCCGGTGGGGCGGGCGATGAAACCGCGTTGGGCATCTTCCATGTCCCGGTTGTCGCTGAGATCCAGGCCCTTGATCGACGCCTGGATCAGCGCGGCCGTGGCGGGCGTGGCGTCGCCGGCTGCGATGCTGGGCTTGTTGTCGCAGCCGCCGAGGGACACCAGCGTCAGGGCGAGGATCGTGTAGAGGGTCGGTTTCATTCTTGTTGTTCTCTGAGGGTCGAATGCGCTCCAGCCTAGGGGCAGGGCGGCGATGTATCCAATGCATTGTTTACATCCGGATAATGCGTCGCTAGCATCGGGTGAATGGACCTTAAACGACTGTCACACCTTCTCGCGCTGGCCGATGAACGCCATTTCGGCCGCGCGGCCGAGCGCGTGCACCTCAGCCAGCCGGCCCTGAGCCGCAGCATTCAGGCGCTGGAGAGCGAAACCGGGCAGCGCCTGTTCGATCGCGACACCGGCGACGTCCGCCCGACGCCGGCGGGGGAGTTTCTGATCGAGCGGGCGCGGCGGCTGCTGTTCGATGCCCGGTCGCTGGAGCGGGACATGGCGCTCTACAGCGATCGCCAACTGGGCAGCCTGGCGTTTGGCGTCGGGCCGTTCCCGGCCGCGATGTTGATGCATCAGGTGGTGCCGCGACTGCGCCTGGATCACCCGGCAGTCACCCTGCGTGTCGAGGTGAACAACTGGCAGATTCTCGAAGCGCGGCTGCGCGCTGAAGCGATCGAATTCTTTGTTGCCGACATCCGCAACTTCACGGCGGAATCCGATCTGCTGATCCGTTCGCTGGGCCAGGTCTCGGCAGGCTTCTTCGTACGTCCGGAGCACCCGCTGGCCGGGCGCAAAGTGGCGATGGGCGAACTGGAAGGCTACGGCATCGCCACAACGCGCCTGCCGGAAGTGGTGAAACTCGAGACCGCCCGAACCCTCGGCATCTCCACCCGCCAGGCACTGCCCATCGTGCTGGAGTGTGATGATGTGGCGTTGCTCAAGACCGTTGCTGGTTCAACCGACACTATCCTTGGCGTCATCCATGGCGCCGTGGCCGAAGACATTCGGGTGGGGCGTTTGATTGAGCTTCATGTTGTCGACAGGCCGGGGTTTCATTCGGAAATTGGCGTGGTGAGTTTGCAGGGTAGAAGCCTGTCGCCGACGGCTCTGTGTGTGATCGAGGCGGTCGTTGCCGAGATGCAATCCATTCACGTCGAACAATCCCCACGTCTTTAGAGAGACGTCCTACAGCCACGATTTTCCTGCTTCGTTAACGTCGTGCAGCCCTTTGCGAGGGGCTGCCGATGCATGAACGAAAGGACAATCAGTGGCTGGTCAAAAGGACATTCCCCGGGTTCCCAACCCACCAGCGGGCGACGGGCATCACGTCACTTACCGCTACATGACGGCCACCGAACTGGCCGATCAGCAAGACCGACAAGACAAGTACGACGCCATGCTGGCGAGACAGGACGCCTTCGAGCGCAGCCGTGAGGTGGCGGCGAACAAGCCTGAGCCGGTGCGCGCGGGCTGCGTGTTTGCCAAGTCCTGCAAGCTGCCGGACGCGATCATCGATTACTCAAATCCGTCGGGGATGGTGCCGACCGACAGCCTGAAGGATTACGGCGAGCTGATATTGCTGGGTGGCCGGGAAGCCGATGACAGCGGTGGCGTCGCACTCAAGAAAATCAGCGGCACTGCCATTCCTGCGGGGCTGGGCACTTTCGCCCTTGCCGGTGAGGCGTTCAAGGCATTGCCCGCGATGGCCTCTGCTGCCGTCATCAGCCCGCTGCTCGGTTTGGTGGCGATGTTCATGCCCTCGAACCTGGGCGATAGCGCGCTCTATACCGAAGACCAGTTACTCGCCCTCAAACAGGCCCGAACCCGCGTTCGCCTGCAAGTCGAACAGCAGGCGGATGGCAGCCTCAAGGGTTACGGCTTCTACACCGGCAAGAACCGCGATTGGGAGATGGTCGATGTCGTGCAGTTCGCTGCACGTGGTAACCGGTTTATTGCAGATCTTGGCGAAGGTGTTGAGCTGGTTTGGACGCCAGCTGTAGACGGGGCCGACATCCTCGGTATTCCGGCGCTGGAGGCTGCTCCGCAAGCGCCGCATATTTGGGTGTACCCGCCGACGAAAGCGGCGGACGGGATTCTGGTGAGTCCGGTTTATCCGCCGGAGTATCGGGATTTCATTTTGGTGTTTCCGGTGGGGGTCGGGGGTAAAACCGTTATACGTTGTATTGAGCACAGCACGTAAAGGTTTGGCACCTGCAGGTCATAGCTACCATAAGCCGCCGACTACAGAGCAAATCACCGCATTTCCAGACCTGAAAAAAGCTAAAGACAAAAATCCGGTTCAGGGTGGAGGAGGACTTCGCAAGCGTTGGACAGATGCCAAAGGAAAGAAAATTTACGAATGGGACTCAAGGCATGGAGAGCTAGAAATGTACCGAAGCGATGGAACTCACCTGGGAGCCTTCGATCCCTTCACAGGTGAGCAACGCGAAGGGCCTATAAAAGAAAGAAGCATCAAAAAAAGATATCTGTGAGGAAGAGATGGGACTGGAACTGAGACTGGAGTGGTACGACACAGCAACCCTGGAATTCCAGGGCGAGGAGACGTCAGAAGATCTGGGGGATGATGAATCAGTATTGAATGCCTTAGGCATTCCAGTAGAGGGCAACATCAATAATGGCAGCTTCAACGTCGTCGAGAAGTGGGTCGTGACTATTCAGCCGTACTTTCAGCATCGGATCGCTCTGAGTACCAACGACTATCAAATTTCGTTTGATTACAGTTAGTACCGACAGACGGCTGATTGACAGTAAATGGGACACCCATTAGCTCGCTTCCCGCATTTTTGCCTGGGCGCGGCGTTCAACGGATTGTTTTCCATCGCCTGATCCGCTTCACTGTGGCTCTTTTGTCTGAGCGGAAATCAATCATGGAACGATGCGAAGCACTGGTCATCGGCCTCGGCGCCATGGGCGCGGCCACGGTGTATCAACTGGCGAAAGCCGGGGTCAACGTGGTCGGCATCGACCGCCACCATCCGCCGCACGCGTTCGGCTCCAGCCATGGCGATACCCGCATCACCCGGCTGTCCGTGGGCGAGGGCGCGCAATACGTGCCCATCGTGCGCAACTCCCACCGCATCTGGCGCGAGCTGGAGGCGCTGTCGGGCGAGTCCCTGTTCGAACAGACCGGCCTGCTGGTGCTGACCTCGAGCCCCGACTTCGATCCCGCCGACGAAACCGACTTCACCCTGCGCACCATCGCCCTGGCACAGACCTACGGCATCGAACACGAAGTCCTCGACGCTGCCCAGATCCGCCAGCGCTTCCCGCAGTTTGCCCAGGTGCGCGACGACGCCATTGGCTACTTCGAACCCGAGGGCGGTTTCGTAAGGCCCGAACGCTGCATCGACGTACAACTGAGATTGGCCGAACAACACGGCGCCACGCTGTACAAGGGCGAGACCGTGACCCACATCAACTCGGACGAACAGGGCGTCAGCGTCACCACCGACCAGCGCACCGTGCGGGCGAACAAACTGGTGGTCACCGCCGGCAACTGGGCGGGCGGCTTGCTCGGCGCACCGTTCGACAAACTGCTCAGCGTCTATCGGCAAAAACTGTTCTGGTTCGAAACCGAGCCTGACGCGGAACTGGTCGGCCACTCACCCACGTTCATCTTCACTCACGGACCCGACGACGACTTCTATGGCTTTCCCGCGTTGCCGGGGGAGGGCAGTTTGAAGGTGGCGACGGCGCAGTATCACAGCGCATCCACGCCTGAAACTCTGGATCGCACAATCTCGGCCGAGGAAGAACGCGAGATGTACGAGCAGCAGGTGAAGGGGCGGATCGCCGGGCTGACGGATCGGGTGGTGAAGTCAGCGGTTTGCGCCTACACCGTTACGCCGGATCGACATTTCATCATTGATGAGCATCCACGGTTGCAACACACGTTGGTGGTTTCGGCGTGCTCCGGGCACGGGTTCAAACACTCGGCGGCGCTGGGGGAGGCGTTTGCGCAGTGGTGTTTGCGGGGGGAGAGTGAGCTGGATCTTTCGTTGTTTTCGGTGGGGCGGTTTGAGCGGGAGTGCCAATCTCTATGAATCATGAACTTTGGCAGGAATCCGATGGCTGTCAGACTTTTTGTCTGGCCGGTCCTCGTGGAGATGGTGCACGTGCACTGATGGATCCGGGGGCGACACTGGTGTGGGAGGTCGAGGCAGAAAGTCATTTTGAAGCGATGACCCAATACTATGCGCACATGCAGTGGGGTGAGTATGTGACGGACTTTCCCGAACAGGACAAGATGTCCTACAGAGAGTTGGGGTGGGAATGATCCGCCAATCAAAGGTATCGAGCACGCCCTCCGGACGTCATAAAGAGGGCGGATATCAGGCTATTCCGGGAGCCTGGATTGCGAATAAATAGGGAACTGCCCAGTGCTTAACCGCTATACCGCCTCCCGAGAGAGGATGGCGAATGACTTGAGAAATGCGCAGCTGCTGCAGGGGCAGCGACTTGCTGAGTTATTGCATGACCAATATTACTTCAACGAGGAAAAATGCCTGTCTGACGTAGGGGCGTTGCTCTGGCGGTGTAGCGAACATCAGAAAGTTGCGATGTACCTGCTGAGCGATGGGGAAAGTGTGGGAGCTGATGAGTCCGATCTGGAACCTCCCACATCCTTCGCGCTTGATGCAGTGAGCTTTTGCTCGTGGCGTAGGGAAAATCTGCTTCGCAACAGGTCAGCTCTCTTCCTCGAAGGCAAAATCATTACAGCGGTTCAAGGTGTTGTCGATAAAGGGGCGGGCGGAGAGGTTTGGCTTGTCGGCTTTCAAGTTGCCTTTGAGACTGGCGACTACCTGATCTACCTGAATCAAGGTGACGATGCAGTCGTTCTGATTAACGAATGGCCCAAGAGTTTGGAGGGCATCGAAACCTGTTTGGTGACCTCGCTGGAATGAGCATTTTGTTCAATGGCAGCGTGGGCGAAAATAGATGCGTCCCCATTTTTTTATTAGGTTTTTCCATGTTTAACAGAAGCGATTTTGATCAACTCTCCGGGAAAGAAGTGACTTACTGGAGCGCGCGCGATGATTGCCGCGGTCTCTATTACGTCACCTATCCAGCATTCGCCTTTCAATGCCCCTACTCTCAAGAGACGATTCGCATAGCCCGCGCGCCCAAACAACAAGGCGAGAACGGATTGAAATTCTGGCTCCATGCCGAATGTGTAGATTGGCATCCAGAAAGAGAAAGCTACTTCCTGGGCTACGTTTCTGACGCCAAGTTTGAGGAAATTTCGGAAACTGTTTTCAATCAGATGGTCGCGGATCAGGCACGGGATTTGATCGCTCCCCTCAAACAACCGCTGCATGAGCCGAACGGTTTCATCGGAGCGTTGTTGATGTATTCAATGAAGACGGAGTTCACTGTTTCACTGTTCGCGGAGTATAAAGATGAGTACATCCATTTTTATTGGGACACGATATCATGAGCGGTAATCAAGGGCCGAAAGCGGATTAAGTCGAACCGGTTCACCACCAAGATGGCGCATGCGGTGAAACCTTGAAATCAAGAGCTTCCAGGCCCACGAGCAGAGAACTGTCCTTAATCAAAATAATCCCTTCGTGCAATATAATGCTTGCGTCCCACTCAAACTTTTCGGGGTGGTAAATGCACAGGCTGTCGCACTCGCTAATAAAATGGCTTTCATTAATGGTGATGGTTTTAATTAAGTCATCGGTCATTCGAATTCGCTGAGTGCATCTGCTGGCAATTTTGTTTGGATAAGTTGTGACCGGCAAAGCATTGGCTGTGGTGGGTGAATCGGCGTAGAAGCCAATTATGCTATCGGCGTTCGATTCTGGGTAAAGCCAAATTACTAGTTCAAGTCGCATTTTATTAGAAAGTTTAGAAAGCAATAGCATTTGCCGGTTAAAGCTTTTCTCTGTGATGTAAAGAGTCACTTCTGCTTTCCCTGTCACTTTCGGCGCCCCCTGATTTACCCATGTGTCGAGCGTAGACCGTAATTTCAACATCTGTTTTGTGAGGAATAGAGTTATTTCTGATTTCTGGGGTAGATCTGTACGATGGAAAGCACCCGCCGGCGAACATACGTTCATGACCGATAGCTGCCATTTACTGTGGCAGCTTCGGCTGACATCGTTTTCTCAGACCCCCTACTAATCAGTCATGACAGAGGGGTCGGCTTTCAGCTCTTCACCTCGACATGATCCAACGCCTGATTCACCGCCAACTCACTCAACATCACCAACTGCGCAATCCCGATCGCAGTCTTGCGATGGGCAGGCTCCAGAGTCGCCGCAAAGTTATTGAGCATTTCGCTGGCGGACCCCAATGATTCGCTGGCGTTAGCCAGGAGGGATTCGGTGTCGTACGCCGGGTTGGCTATGTACATGGGGTCGTGTTTGTGATGGCTGCCCATGATCCGTTGCTGCGGTGTGAGGTAGTGATCGAGCGCGCGTTCTGCCGCTTCGTTGAGCGTTCGGGAATCGGGAAATTTGTAGGGAGAAACCGGATCGGTTTCGGGAGGGTTCGGTGTTGGTTTGAACATAGATGAATCTCCAGCACTTATTAAAGGGGAGTCATCCACTCTCGCTACCAAACGAGGGGTGGCGACCATACGCAGGTTGGTAGACCGGAGCACTGGAACCGGCGCTTCCGAAGAAGCCCTGAGCATGGCCACCATAAATCCAGTCGCATGAATGCAACTGCATGAGGTGACGCAATGCGTCAGCGCTGCGGGCTACCAAACCCGATCACTGTTTTTCAGTGACCCGGAAACGATAAAACCCGCACCCCAGACGCACAAGCCGGCGGATTCTGGCGTAGTCGTAGGCAATGACGCAAGACGCTGTAGCCGTGGGGAAGTAATGCCGGGCGTTTCTAAACATCATTCGAAAAACGCTTAAACAAGTCCCTCGCCATGTCGCTCGGCGGGACAACGAGATCCCATCGATTTCAATTTTCCTGTCCGTACCCATTCTTTCTCGGCATCTACCAACACGCGTCGCTTTTTAAGCTTGATGAAACGTTTCAGCAGGTTTATAAAAACGGCACAACTCCAAGAAAGGCCACTCCCATGACCCCGCTTAAACTCGTTGTTGCCCTCAGCGCACTGTCCGCTGCCTCCCACGCCATGGCCTGGGATTACGTTCTGCTCGACACCGATAAAGCTGCTCAAAACTGGCAGATCACCAGCCAGCAACTCGGCGTGAAAACCGACAAACCCTTCAGCGTCAGCCTGCGCACCTTGCATGGCGGGCGGCAGGAAGGCGTCAGCATCGTCGACATCGATAACGGCACGATGAAACTCTCGGTGGTGCCGACGCGAGGAATGAACATCTTGCAGGCCTCGGTCGGCAATGTGCGTATGGGCTGGGATTCGCCGGTCAAGGAGGTGGTCAATCCGTCCTTCATCGAACTCAATGGCCGCGGTGGTCTGGGCTGGCTGGAGGGCTTCAACGAGCTGGTGACCCGCTGCGGATACGAATGGGTCGGCCACCCCGGCGTCGACAACGGCGAACTGCTGACCCTGCATGGTCGGGCCGCCAACATTCCGGCGAACAAAGTCACCTTGCACATCGATGAAACGCCACCATACGCCATCACCCTGCGCGGTGAGCTGAAAGAGCAGGCGTTCAAGAAAGTCGACTTCTCCGTCGCCACCGAACTGGTCACCGAGCCCGGCAGCGTCGTGTTCGCGCTTAACGACACCCTGACCAACAACGGTGACTATCCGAAGGAATACCAGGCGCTGTACCACAGCAACTTCAGCACCCCGTTCCTGGAGCAGGGCGCTCGTTTCGCCGCGCCGGTGAAACAAGTGTCGCCGTTCAACGACAAGGCCAAGGGTGATTTGGCTGAATGGCAAACCTACCGCGCACCGACCAAGGACTACGACGAAACGGTTTACAACGTGGTGCCGTATGCCGATGCCAAGGGCGATACGTTGACCGTGTTGCATAACAAGGCTGGCAGCCTTGGCGTTTCGGTTGGCTTCAATACGCAGACATTGCCGGTGTTTTCCCTGTGGAAGAACACCGATACCCAAGGTCAGGGTTATGTCACCGGGCTGGAGCCGGGGACGAGTTTTTCCTACAACCGCCGTTATCAGCGTCCACTGAACCTGGTACCCACAATCGGGCCGAAGGAACACAAAAACTTCCGCATCAGCTACAGCTTGTTGGCGGATAAGGCGGCCGTGGACAAGGCCTTGAAGCAGGTGAGCGACATTCAGGGCGGGCGGGAGACCGAGGTGCGACAGGCGCCGTTGGTTGATCTGACCAAGGGCTGAAGCCGGCGGTCGCTCAACTGTTCAGCGACATCGGCTTGTCGCCACCCGGAGGCAAGCCGAATACCTTGCGCACCCTGTTGAGAAATGCGCCGTAGGGTCGCCCCAGCGCCAGCATCATCAATGCCGCACCGAGCGTTCCGCGAATCAACTCACCTCCCGATGCCCCACTGGAGGCAATGATCGCTGCATAGAGGGGGACCTGGAAACTGACTAGGGCGAAGCTGTCCCACAGCAACCTGGAAACCCGACGCGGACTGGCTCGCTTCATCACCCAGTCCCGCCACAGGCCGTAAGGCCTTGCGACTGGCACCATCAATACGGCGCCCACAAGGCGCGCATGAAGAACCTGATCCCACGTCATGCCGGCAATGAATCGTTCATTGATGATGTCGGTGGTTGTGAAGAACAGGATCAGCGCCGTTGTGTCTGCGAGAAACGCAGTTCGACGCATTGACTGTTGCGGGCGTTGCAGCAAATCACATCTCCTGTGTGGGTTCAGGTAGGCGTCAGCGCATCCTCCTGATGTGACAGCGGCTGCACCGCCAGGTGCGGAGATTCGCCGAAGAACTCGATCAGCAGCTCGGTGAGCACGCGTATTTTCCGGGCAGGATGCGGACCCGGCGGGCGGAGAATGTAGGCGCCGGCCTGGGGTGGGGGATGGTTTGTCATGATCTGCATCAGTGCGCCCGATGCCAAGTGCTCGTGGGTGAGGCAGTCGGGCAGGTAGGCGACGCCGAGGCCTGCGATGGCAGCGGCGACGAGGGCGGTGCCGTTGTCGGCCTTGAAGCGTCCTTGTGGACGAACCGTGACGGTCTTGTCGCCGTCCATGAATTGCCAGGCTTCGGTGCCCTGCATGAGCGCCTCATGGTTGACCAAATCGTCCGGTTTCTCAGGGGCGCCGTGGGCCTTGATGTAGTCCGCGCTCGCGACGAGCTTGGTGAAGACCGGGCCAATACGCCTTGCGATCAGATTGGAGTCCTTCAGATAACCCACTCGAATGGCGCAATCGTAGCCTTCGGTGATGAGGTCAACGAAGCGATCACTGTAGCAAGTCTGCATATGCAGCTGAGGGTGACGGCGCGCCATTTCCGCCAGCACCGGCGCGAAGTGAGTCGGGCCGAACGACAGCGGGACGGCCACGCGCAGTCGGCCGCGGAGCGCGCCGGCGGGCAGGATGGTTTCCTTGGCGACGTTGATCTCGGTGCAGACTCTGGCGGCGTAGTCCCGGAAGATCGCGCCGGCCTCCGTGAGTGCCGATCCGCGCGTTGAGCGTGCCAGCAGTTGCACACCCAGTTCGGTTTCAAGGCGGGCCAGGCGGCGACTGACGATCGACTTCGATACGCCAAGACGCAGTGCAGCCTGCGAAATGCCCTCGGCGTCAGCCACTTCCACGAAGGTCTGTAGTTCTTCGATATCCATGCTTGCGTTCCCCGTTGTGCGACACAGCACATCGCGTGATGCTACTACTGCCTCGAACATGGGAACAGCACAATGGATTTTCCAGGCACCTCAGGCTTTTCGCCTTTCCTGGAATTGCTTTTCCGCACGGGCTTCGGCCCTTTCACCAACGTGCGTCACCCATAAAAAGGATTTGCCCATGGCAAGCGAAACGCTCCGCAACGCCCAGACCGATCAGTTGCTGACCCCGGAAAACTCGGCGTTGATCATCATCGATTATCAGCCTGTTCAGGTTTCCTCGATCCGCTCGATGCCGCGTGACGAACTCGTCTTCAACATCACCAGCGTCGCCAGGGCGGCGGTCAACTACGACCTTCCGATCATCCACTCGACTGTCAATGTCGCGACCGGCCGCAACAAGCCGCCGATTCAGGAGCTGCAACAGGTGCTCGGTCACCTGCCGACCTATGACCGCACCTCGATCAACAGTTGGGAGGACACGGAATTCAAACAGGCGGTCAAGGCGCTTGGACGCAAGAAACTCATCATGACTGCACTCTGGACCGAAGCCTGTCTGACTTTCCCGGTGCTCGACGCCATTCAGGAAGGTTATGAGGTGTATGTGCCGGTCGATGCGGTTGGCGGCACATCGCTCGCCGCACACGAGGCGGCGTTGCGCAGAATGGAGCAGGCGGGCGCAAAGCTCATCAGCCGCGTGCAGATGTACTGCGAACTGCAGCGCGACTGGGCGCGAGCAGTGACCGTGCCGGGCTTTATGGGCGTGTTCGAGAACTTCGACGGGTTTAATGCTGAAAAGGCTCTGGAAGAGGCAGGCAACAAGGCCTGATGAGCGGCAATTGATGAAGGTGGCACCTCGCGAAAGCGGGTGCTGCCTTTGTTTTTTGCGCGAGGTCGACTCATGTCGAAATCAGACTCGTCCATGCCGCTCCCAGGCTATTTGCGATCAACGCCGGGCACGTAAGGTGACGCATCATTTCATCGCCCTGCGTCGTCGTCCGACCGATTTGTAACGCTGCAGCGCTTGAGGTGCGCCGCTCTGGAGCAGGGCAAGAGGAAGAAATGATGATCGCCTGACACGTCGTCAGTACGCCCAAACGTCGATCACCAGAGAACAACAAAAACAATGAATAGCCTGAACTCGAAGGACTCGAACGGTCAGTTGGCGCAGGGCTTCAAGCCGCGTCATGTCACCATGCTTTCCATTGCCGGCATCATCGGTGCGGGGCTGTTTGTCGGCTCCGGCCACGCCATTGCCGCCGCCGGCCCGGCCGTCTTGCTCGCTTATCTGTTTTCCGGCCTGCTGGTTGTGCTGGTCATGCGCATGCTCGGTGAAATGGCCGTGGCCCATCCGGACACGGGATCGTTTTCCACCTACGCCGATCAGGCCATCGGCCGTTGGGCGGGGTTCACCATTGGTTGGTTGTATTGGTGGTTCTGGGTGCTGGTCATTCCGATCGAAGCGCTGGCCGCCGGGCATGTCTTGAATCAGTGGTTTCCCCAGGTCGATGCGTGGTTGTTCGCGTTGTTGTCGATCATTTTGCTGGTGGTGACCAACCTGTTCAGCGTGTCCAAGTACGGTGAGTTCGAGTTCTGGTTTGCGATGGCCAAGGTGGTGGCGATCATCGGGTTCATCGGTCTGGGTTTTGCGGTGTTGATGGGCTGGATTCCCGAACGTGAGGCCAGCGGGTTGAGCCGCTTGATGGAAGAGCACGGCGGGTTTGCGCCCAATGGTTTGTCGGCGGTGGTTGGCGCCTTCATCACCATCATGTTCAGTTTTATCGGGACGGAGGCGGTGACCATCGCGGCCGCCGAATCGAGCAACCCGGCGCAGAACATCGCCAAGGCCACGCGCTCGGTGATCTGGCGCATCGGCGTGTTTTATCTGCTGTCGATTTTCGTGGTGATTTCCGTGGTGCCCTGGAACGATCCGCTGCTGGCGTCCGTCGGTTCTTACCAGCGCGCGCTGGAGTTGATGAACGTTCCCAACGCCAAATTCCTGGTCGATGTGGTCGTGCTGATCGCAGTGGCCAGCTGCATGAATTCCTCGATCTACATTTCTTCGCGGATGCTGTTCTCGCTGGGCCGACGCGGCGATGCTCCGCAACCGCTGAAGGTGACCTCCGCGGCGGGCGTGCCGAGGGCGGCGGTGATCGCCAGCACCGTGATCGGCGCCGGGGTGACGCTGTTCAGCTATTTCATGCCGGCCGGGTTGTTTCAGTTTCTGCTCGCCAGTTCCGGCGCGATTGCGTTGCTGGTGTATCTGGTGATCGCGATTTCGCAATTGCGCATGCGCCGGATGTTGCGTCGGCAGAACGTCGAGCTGACGTTTCGCATGTGGCTGTTTCCATGGCTGACGTGGCTGGTAATCGCGTTCATCTGCGCCGCGCTGGCGGTGATGATGGTGACGCCCGAGCATCGTCTGGAAGTGACGTCCACTATCGGCCTGGCGCTGGCGATTTCCTTTATCGGGCTGGTGACCACGCGGCAGCATGGGCAGGCGAGGGCGACGGTTTCGGCGGGCGAGGCCTAGGTTTTTTCTGGTGCTTTAACGGTGGGGCTGGCCCCGGCATGGACGCAGGGGATGTCCGATCACCGGGCTTCGGCTCGCAGCCAACGTCTGACTTCGCCCTGTATCGCATAGGCCGGAGCCTCGACCGCATTGAAATCCTGCGTATACCGCTGAGCAAACCCTTCGACTCCCCATTGCTGAAACTGCTGCACATGCTTCAGTTCGTGCGCCGAGAGCGCCACGTTCTGCTCTGCGGTCTCAGCGTCGCGGAACAGAATGATGTCGATCAGCGTCACCGCGCCGACATCCGGGTTTTGCAGAATGGCCGTGGCGGCGTTGTATTGGCCGTCATTGGTGACTTTGTAGTGCACGGCATCGAGGACGCCGGGGTCGTACCAGCGCAGCAGTTGCTCCCGGATGTGCGGGGGAATCGGTTTGATCTCGGTGCTGGCGGCTTCGGCGCGGGCTTGGGTCAATCCCATCGCCAGAGCGGGTACCGCGATCAGGAACAGGTCTTCAGACAGACGCCCCGGGTCCGGCAGGCAAATGCAGCTGTCGAGACACAATTGTTTTTCGCCGGCGGGGCATGGGGCAGCCTGGGCCGGCGTTACAAGGGCAAGCCAGATGACGAAGCTGATGAGCGTGGAGGGCATGGGCGCTATTCGATGTATGGCCTCTTCAGGGCGTTTTCTCGGGAACGACAAAATCCACTGTCGCACGGGTGAGAATCCGGTGAGTCGGGTCCGCCACTTCAAGCAGAACCTTGTGTGTGCCCGGTGTCAGCCCCACCAGGATGATCGGATCTTCACTGGTGTGCGCCCAGGTGCCTTTCCAGTCGTCGACCGTGACATGCAGGTGACCGAGACGAGGTGACACATCCGCTGCCGTTTTGCCAAACACCGGCATGATCCGGGCGTGTTCGGTTCGGTACTGGATGATGACAACGCCGCGCGCGAGCGGCTCGGGGAGCGGCGGGTAGGCGATGAGTTGCGGCGCCGATTCGGATGGCAGGGGAAGGATGGCTGGCGGCTGAAGCGGATCTGCGCCTTGAGCCTGCGCTGCCATGCAGACAAGAGTCAGCAGGACGAGCAGGTTTCGGGGAACGAGGGGCATGGTGTTCTACTCCCGCGTGATGTCCTTCAAGGCTAGATCAAGCTGGGAGGTTGTCTACGTATTACATGTCTGGCGAAGAAAGGGATCAGGCACAACGCGACGAACACCGCGTTGCGCACCGACCCCGCTGCACCTCAACCGCGTTTCGGCAGCTTCCAGTTCGGGCGAATGAAGTGGCAGGTGTAGCCATTCGGAATGCGCTCGAGGTAATCCTGATGCTCCGGCTCCGCTTCCCAGAACGGGCCCGCCGGTTCGATCTCGGTAACCACACGACCTGGCCACAGGCCCGATGCGTCGACGTCGGCAGCGGTGTCTTCGGCGATATCGCGTTGCTGCTCGTTCAGGTAATAGATCGCCGAACGATAGCTCGGACCGAGGTCGTTGCCCTGGCGGTTGGGCGTGCTCGGATCGTGAATCTGGAAGAAGAACTCAAGGATCTGCCGATAGCTGATCACGGCGGGGTCGAAGACGATTTCGATGGCCTCGGCGTGGTTGCCATGATTGCGGTAAGTGGCGTTCGGCACATCGCCGCCGGTGTAACCGACCCGCGTCTGCAGCACGCCGGGGTAGCGGCGCAACAAATCCTGCATGCCCCAGAAGCAGCCGCCGGCGAGAATCGCAGTTTCGGTTTGAGTAGTCATGGCATGTCCTTCCTCTCGAATGGGTCGCAGATGTTCCTTGATATGAGGGAGTGTGGGCCGATTCCAAGGTTGAGTCGGTAAATAAATCATGAAGCGCGGGCTTTCGGAATTCTCCTGCTTTTGCTTCGCGTCACTGTCTTTGGAGCGCCCGGCGCGGGGCGCGCCAATATTGAAGCGAAAAAAAACCGCCAATCAGGCGGTTTTTTCAAAGCGGGATTCAGGTTCTGCCACCGGCGAGCCAACCATCAGGCTCCATTTCTTTGCCACACGTTGCGGCTACTTTCAAAAAATGCCGCTGACTAGCGGAAACCCTGATGGGCAAACCGGGCTCTTCGGCACGAAGTCTGGAAGCAAGCGCTGGTTGAGCTTTTGGCTTCTTGTGTTTCATGGACACCTCTCGTGTCTTCGTTGCTTGAATCGATCTTATGGGTGGTCTAGTGGAAAGACGCCTTTTCTTCGCATCGTCTGTGTTCTGTCCGGATCAGGCAGCAGACGGTATCGAAGGCGAGGGTGCCCACGTAATCAGGCGTGAGGGACGGCTGCTGTAGGACGCTGCTTATGTACTTGAAGGACGCTGGAATTGGCGGGTGGTAGTTGCTCTCAGCGATCCGTCCGCGGCATCGCCGCAATCGGCTGGATTTGCCGGGATGCCTGCGCCGAGCACCAGCGATTCCGCCCTTGCTGCTTGGCCTGATACAGACAAGTATCGGCGGATTTGAGCAAAGTAACCGGGGTCACCGCATCGTCAACCGGATAGCGGGTGGTGATCCCCGCACTCGCAGTGACATACCCCAGCGGATGCCCGGCATGTTCAAGCTCCAGCGAGCGAATGGTCTGCAGAATGTCTTCAGCCACCTGAATCGCCCCGGCGTTGTCGGTGTTGGGCAGCAGCACGGTGAACTCTTCGCCGCCGTAGCGCACGGCCAGGTCGGAAGGCCGCTTGACCGCTTTGCGGATGCCGTCGCCGACCGCGATCAGGCAGTCGTCGCCGGCAGCGTGACCGTACTGGTCGTTGTAGCGCTTGAAGTAGTCGACATCGAGCATGATCAACGACAGCGGCGAACCCTGACGCCGGGCCAGGCGAATCTCGTCCGTCAGCGCCGCGTCCAGACGACGGCGATTGCCGAGGCCTGTGAGGCTGTCGGTCAGCGCCATGTCGCGCATGGTCTTGTGCGCGGAGCGGATCTCCCGTTCCATCGCCATCCGCTGACGCAACTGGCTCAGAACGATGAGCCCGAAACAGGCCAGGACCAGAATCAGGAACACCAGCACGAAGCCGTTTTTCAGCAGGTCCTGGCGCCACGGCGCGATGATGGAGTCACGGGACAAACCGGCCTCGACCACCAGCGGGTAGGTGGTCAGGGCGCGATAGCCGTAAAGGCGTTCGGTGTCGTCGACCACCGCCCGGATCTGGACAATGCCCTGGTTGGCGTTGGGCAGGTAAGTCTTGAAGATCTCGCTGTTCGCCAGGCTTTTGCCGACCACGGAGGCAATGAACGGCCGGCGCACGAGGATCGTGCCGTCGCGCATCGCCAGCACCAGCGCGCCTTTGTCATCGATGCGGAAGTCACCGTAGTAGTCGACGAAATAGCTGACCTTGACTGTCCCGAGCAACACGCCGGCGAACGAGCCGTCGGGGTTGTTCAAACGCCGCGAGATCGGAATGATCAGGTCGTGGGTGGAACGGCTTTCCACCACCTGACCGATGCGCACGTGCCGGTCTTCATGGGTGCGGTGGTACTGGAAATAATCGCGGTCGGCGTTGTTGGCGGTTTCGGGCGTGACCTCCTTGTCGGTCACGATCCACTGGCCGTCCGGGCCGTAGATGAACAGGCCATGCAGCTGCGGCATGATTTTCGACTGCTGGATGAGCAGCTTGTGAATCCGTGCCACATCCAGGTTCTGCAGCCCATCGCCTTCAACCCGCTCGGCCAGCCCGGCGGTCAGCACATCGACCTGGCGGATGGTGTCCTCGGCGTGTTGCGCCGTGGCACGGGCAAGGTTGGTCACCGAATCGCGCGCAGAGGCAAACACCGAACGGTAATCGCGCCACGTCCTCCAGCTCTCGACGGTCAAAAAAGCCACGACCACCATCAGCATGAAACTGACGGTCAGGCGAAAGGTCGAGCCGGCCTTCACGCCTTGGCGAGGCGCGCGCGGTGTTTCATCTGGGGTGGGCGCTTGCGTGTTGCGTCCGGGCATCAACATTCCCTGGCTGTCGTTGTGAGCGAGTGAACAGTATGACAAGGATCGGGGGGAAGGTCGGGCTGGCTGTGTGATCTGCTCGGCAGTTTGAACGAATTGTCCGTTTTGAGTTGACGGTGAAACGCTTTTCAGACGATTTATCGCTTTCAGGCGAGTCAGTAATCTGTGCCCATCTTGAACGCAAACGAACTTCCACAACTAAAAAGGGATTCACACATGAGCACTCCAACCTACAACCGCCTGAACAAAGACGACGCCGTAGTTCTGCTGGTCGACCACCAGACCGGCCTGATTTCTCTGGTTCAGGATTTCTCGCCAAACGAGTTCAAGAACAACGTGCTGGCGCTGGCCGATCTGGCCAAATTCTTCGATTTGCCGACCATCCTCACCACCAGTTTTGAACAAGGCCCGAACGGCCCGCTGGTGCCGGAACTCAAGGAAATGTTCCCGGACGCGCCATACATCGCCCGTCCAGGCCAGATCAACGCCTGGGACAACGAAGACTTCGTCAAGGCGATCAAGGCCACCGGCCGCAAGCAGATCATCATTGCCGGTGTCGTGACCGATGTGTGCGTAGCGTTCCCGACCCTGTCGGCGCTGGCGGAAGGGTTTGACGTGTTCGTGGTGACCGACGCCTCCGGCACCTTCAACACCACCGTGCAACAAGCCGCATGGAATCGCATGACCCAGGCCGGCGCGCAGATGATGAACTGGTTCTCGGTGGCCTGCGAATTGCACCGCGACTGGCGCAACGACATCGAAGGCCTGGGCAACCTGCTGTCCCAGCGCATTCCGAACTACCGCAACTTGATGAACGGCTATGCCGCACTGACGGCGCATCAGAAATAACCGGATGCCGGATAGACGAAAGCCTGCTTTTTTCAAAGCAGGCTTTCGTCGTTTCTACCGCAAAGAGAAGAGCAGGGGACTCGTCACCTCAAACCGTGACGACAATCTTCCCGACCTGCTGATTGGCCTCAAGAAAGCGATGCGCTTCCTGAATGTCATCCAGGGCGAATGTCCTGGCAATGATCGGTTGCAGCGCACCTGACGCCAGCCCGTCGCCGATGAAAGTCTTGGCGCGTGCCAGGGTGGCCGGGTCGGAGACGACCTCCGAGTAGAGGTAACCCTTGAGGGTCAGGCATTTGCCCAGCACGGTGAACAGCGGGAACGGCGTCGGCTCAGGGCTCAATGCGCCGTACTCCAGCAGGATGCCGCCGCGCGCCATGCTTTGGGTCAGCGGTTCGAACGACGGGCCGCCCACCGGATCGAACACCACCCGCGCGCCTTTGCCGTCGGTCAGCGCCATGACGGCTGCAACCATGTCTTCTTCATCGCTGACGATCACGTGCGCGGCGCCGGTGTCGAGCAAAGCCTGTTTCTTGGCGCGGGTGCGGGTGACGGCAATCGAGGTGGCGCCGACCATTTTCGCGATCTGGAAAGCTGCCAGGCCGACGCTGCTGGAGGCGGCGGTGACGATCACGAAATCGTCCTTTTGCAATCTGGCCTGTTCGACCAGCGCACCCCACGCGGTGACGTATTGCATCCAGGCCGCCGCCGCTTGTTCAAACGACAGGTTTTGCGGGTGTTTGACGGTGAGGTGGGCGGGCACGTTGGCCAGTTCGCCGTAAGTACCCCAGCGCGCGATGTCCAGCGGCGGAATCAGGCTGACGGCATCACCGATGTTGAATTCACTGACGTTGGCGCCAACCGCCACCACCACTCCGGCAGCCTCGTAGCCGAGTCGACTGGGAAACTCCGCTTCCTGCAGATAAGCGTGGTTGCGGAACATCACTTCGGCGCGATTCAGGCCAAAGGCTTTGACCTCGATCTGCACTTCGTCCGCAGCGGGGGACGGGACGTCGACGTTTTCCAGTTTCAGGACGCTCGCGTCACCGTATTCATGAATCCTGACAATGCGTGCCATCTGTACTTCCTCGGTTATCGATGAAATTGCACCGACGTGATCCGGTGCCATGGACGCCAATTTAGGCTTTGGCCTGCTCCGGATAAAGGCCTAGGATGGCGCAACACTAGAAACAATGAGTTTCCAATGGATCGCCTCACACTCATGGCCACTTTCGTCAAAGCGGTGGAGCTGGGTTCCTTCAGCGCGGTGGCGGACGAACTCAACCTGTCCCCGCAAATGGTCGGCAAGCAAGTGAAAATGCTCGAGCAGCATCTGGGCGTTTCGCTGCTCAACCGCACCACCCGCAAGCAGAGCCTCACGGATTTCGGCCGCACGTTCTATCAGCGGGCGAAACTGATTCTGGCCGACATGGACGCCGCTGAAGAAATGGCCGCCGTGACCCGGGGCGTGCCCAGTGGCCGGTTGCGGATCAATGCGCCCGTCACGTTCGGCGTCAGTTCGCTGTCGCCGAAGCTGCTTGAGTACATGGTTCGTTATCCGCAAGTGTCGGTGGACCTGACGCTGTCGAATGAACTGGTCGACCTGGTGGACGGCGGATACGACGCGGTGTTCCGCATCGGCGAACTCGCCGACTGTGGCCTGAAGGCACTGCCCCTGATGCCCTATCAAATGGTGCTGTGCGCAGCGCCGTCCTACCTTGCACGCCGCCCACCCATCACCACGCCTTGGGATCTTCAGGAACATGAATGCCTGGCGTTCGCCTATTCCGACGGCCGCTCACACCTGCGATTCGAAGGTCCGGAAGGCTGTATCGACGTGCCGATTAAAAGCCGATTGACGATTAATCAGGGCGATCCGTTACTGTCCGGGGCGGTTGCGGGGCTGGGGGTGGTGATGCTGCCGCTGGAACTGGTCAAGGATTCGCTGCGAAGCGGCACGCTGGTGACTCTACTGCCGCAGTACAGGGTGCCGGTTTCGCCGATGAATCTGTTGTATGCGCCGGATCGGCGGCTGACACCCAAACTGAGGAGCTTTATCGATTTTGTGCGCGTAGCGTTTGGATAAGCGCTGCATTGAGTGATGAAGGCTTAACGATCAGAGATTTGTCGCAACAAAATCCCTGAATCCGTGCTTCACATACTTTCGCGACTCATCGACAATGCGCGCTCTGTTCCGGGGTAGTTCAGCGGTAGAACACTCGGCTCCTAACCGGGTGGGCGCTGGTTCGAATCCAGCCCCCGGACCCACTACATAGTAGGTCACAAGGAAGTATGTCCAGGCCTGAGGATGAATCGGGTGCGCTCGGCGGAATAAACGCCGGTTATGCGCACTTTCAACTGTCTCGCGCGCTCACTGCACGCGACAACGACGCCAGTCCGAAAGCACTTGCCCGGATCGAACGCTGGCAAAAGGTTCTCGAAAACCTGATGCATGGCCGTGCACTGTATGGCTCGCGAACACCGTTTGCCGACCTGCCAGAATGGATCACGCTGGAAGTGGCCACTGGCGGCTTTGCAACGGGCAACCTTCTGGCCGGTGGCGAGCTGACCGCTCATGAGCGCCTGTTGGCGTCATCGATTCCCGGCATTAGAGCGGGTTACGAACGACTCGATTTGAATAGGTGGCATCTTTCAGACGAAGGCGTCAGAACGCTGCAAGAGCGATTGACGAACGAAGACTATCGGATCGATGTACCGGAAGAGGCCGCGTTGCTGACAGTGGCCTGGTTTCTGGGGCAGCAACGCGTCGAAGAAGCCAGGACGTTGATCGAGCAGATCGCGCCTTTCTTCGAACGAGTGCGTTTCTTTCCCGCGGCAGCCAACGAGCGCCCGCTCTCGATGGCTGAAGTTGAAGTTTTCAATGCTGGCCAAATCAGCCTGCGCCTGTCCGTTCTCTCACCCCAGCCTCGTCTTGCCGTTCAAAAGCATGTTGTTGAACGCAGGTTGCCTCTCTACGACGCGGCGGTCTCGCTATTCCTGCTGACGTACAACGATGGTTGGCCTTGCCGGCATTACCCTGAAGGGTGGTTCGAGCGTGCTTCGGTGCTTGGTAAAGAGTTTGATAACGCCACTGAAGCTGATCCCCGTCGTACGGATAATTCCAGTGATCGAGTGACGGAGTTGCTGGCATTGCTCAAGCAATGCTCTATCGATCCTGCATCGCTAACGGGGCGCCAGGTTGGGCGAATTCGCAGAATCGTCGATGACTTTGTAGCCAAGCATGGACACCCTGAGTCCGAAGATCATTCCAGCAAGCGCGCACAGCAGCGTCATCACGTATCAGCTTCGGCACACCATCTGATTGCCAAGGCTGCTTCCGTGCGACTGGCGAGATATCCAGTCTCGGAAGGCATCTCTGATTTCGCCCCGTTACTGACGCCCATTACCGACGAAGAGGCTAAGGCTTACTCGTTGAAGGTGGGAGAGACCATTCCTCCTTCGATTCGTCGACGCCTCGAACGTTGCCGAAAGGGAACGGTTGCAGAGTTGATTGAACATAGGGTCATTACATCCGCAGATACAGTGGCAAAAGTGCTGCCGGCGATGACGGCGCAAATCTGTAGCGCCGGATATCGAGACGTAGCATTGCGGGCATTGTCTGTCGCTACCTATCGTGCGTTCAGGCGTCGACGCTCTCTATTGCTGCTGAACATGCAGCGTCAGGTGAAAATCGATGACTTGCCTTGGGTGAAAGCCTTGGAAACCGAATACGAGGCGGGTGCTCTTGCGGTTGAAGGTGCCAGGCAGGCTTTGGTCGAAGCGTCCGCGTTGACCCTTACCGCATTTCCTCAGGCCATTCTGCCCAACAAGTTGCTTCAGGAATTTTCTTCGCTTGCCGAATCGGCCAAGCTGGATCTTCCCTTCGTAGAGGAAATCGCGGCTGATATTTTCATGGGCGCTTTCTCCGGCAAGTTCGTAAAGGCTGCCAAGCGTTCAGTCCGGTTGATGGACGGGTCTCTTTACGCACGCTATTACGATATCGATATGGATGAGTTGGCTGCACTACCCAAGCAGCGGGATTCACGAAACAACAGTGGTGTGCTGGCTGGTTTGTGCGCGCGGCGGGCGAATGCCGACATCGGTAGATGGAGTCCAGCGAACAACGGCACGATCATCGAACAGCAACAAATATTGACCACGCAAAATCTGGCAATCCTGTTTGATGATCTGGACCTGAAGACGCTGTTACATGATCGTTTGGGCTCAATGGCCGAGGCATGTTTCAAATGGATATGCAGTCGGCAGCAGATGCAGATCAAGCTCTACCACGCGCGTCTGGTCATGTTGAAGAACACAGCGTATGCGTGGCGCCAGATGATGTTTTACCTGTCGATGCTGGATCAGTCCCGGCTGGAAACTGTGCTTGGAAACATTGAAGTGCATTTCGAGGCTCAACCCAGCGCATTTCAGGGGCGATTTCTTCCCGCCATGATCGGGTTGCGCATGGCGGTATCTGGGTGTCGGTTGACTTCGGCTCACCAAGAGCGTGAGGGAAGTAAGGTTTTTCTCGGGTGGACCACTGAACGGCACTGGCTGATGCCTTCCTAGATATCGGAAAGCTCCAGGCGTAACGAAAAGCCTGCCTTCAAAAGCAGGCTTTTTGCATTCTCAGAGATGCCTTCATTTCAACGCCGCCCAGTCCGCGTACTCACATCCACCCAGACAGCCAACACCAGAATGCTGCCCTTGACGATCATCTGCCAGTAGCTGTCGACGTCGAGCATGGACATGCCGTTGTCCAGGCTGGTGATGACCAGCGCACCGAGGAGGGCGCCGTAGACTGTGCCGGAACCGCCGCGCATCGAGGTGCCGCCGATGAAGCAGGCGGCGATGGCGTCGAGTTCGCCCATGCTGCCGGCCGAGGGTGAGCCGGCGGCCAGGCGCGCAGTGTTGACCACGCCGGCGAGGGCGCACATCACGCCCATGATCCCGAAGATCCACAGCTTCACGGCCTGCACATTGATCCCCGACAGGCGCGTCGCTTCCATGTTGCTGCCCACCGAATACACGCGTCGGCCAAACACGGTCTGGCTGGTCACGTAACTGAAGCCGCCCAGCAGGATCAGCAAAAGCAGGACCGGCACGGGAATGCCGTCATAGCTGTTGAGGGTCTGGACGAAACCGGCCAGCACCGCGCCGATCAGCAACACGCGTGCCACGTCACGCACCAATGAATGCGCTGCCAGACCGTGAAGGGCGCGATTGCGCCGTTGTTTCCAGGTCAGGAACAACGTCAGTGCGAACAGCAGGACGCCCAGACCTGCGCCAACCGCATGTGGCAGATAACCCTGGCCGATGTAGACGAGTTCCGGCGACACCGGCGCAATGGTCGTGCCGCCGGTTATTCCCAGCAAAATCCCCCGAAAAGCCAGCATGCCCCCCAGCCCCACGATGAACGACGGAATGCGCAGGTAGGCCGCCATGTAGCCGTTGGCGAGGCCGATCAGCAATCCGCACACCACCACAAGACTGAGATTCGCCAGCAGCGGTATGTGATAGACAACATCGAGAATGGCTGCCACGCCACCGAGCAGGCCCAGCAATGAGCCGACCGACAGATCGATCTCGCCGCTGATGATCACCAGCACCATGCCGCAGGCGAGAATCCCGGTAATCGACATCTGGCGCAGCAGGTTGGAGAGGTTGCGTGGTGTCAGGAATCCGCCCTCGGTCTGCCAGCTGAAGAACAGCCAGATCAACGCCACGGCAAACACCAGTGCGAGCATCTTGTAGCGGGTGAAAAGTTGTTTGACCTGATTCATTTACGCGGATTTCCGATCTTTATTGTTATGGCTGTCAGGCTGGCTGAGTGCGGCGGCGAGCACCTGTTCCTGGGTGAGTTCATGGTTGATGAAGTCACCCCGCTGTTGACCTTCGCCTATTACCAGGACGCGGTCGGAAACGCCGAGCACTTCGGCCAGCTCCGAAGACACCATGATGATCGACACGCCTTCGGCGGCCAGCATCCCCATCAACTTGTAGATCTCGTACTTGGCGCCGACGTCCACCCCTCGGGTCGGCTCGTCGAGAATCAGCACCCGGGGCCGGGTCAGCAGCATCTTCGCCAACACGGCTTTTTGTTGATTGCCCCCGGACAGGCTGGTGATCGGCAGGAACGGGCTCGCGGTCTTGAGGTGCAGGCGGGAAATTTCCCGATCGATGCTGCCCAGTTCGGCTTCGGCGTCGATGCGGGTCAGTTTCGAGAAACTGTCCAGCACGGCCAGGGTGATGTTCTGGCCGACACCCAGGTCGGGAATGATCCCCTGACGCTTGCGGTCCTCGGGCACCAGGCACACGCCGGCGCGGATTGATTTGAACGGCGTGCAGGTGTCGATGAGTTGGCCGTCCAGCCAGACTTCGCCTTCGTGGCGACCGGGGTAGGCGCCGAACAGCGCGGTCACCAGCTCCGTGCGGCCGGCACCGACCAGCCCGGCGATGCCGAGGATTTCCCCGCGTTTGAGGCTGAAGGAAACGTCGTCGACCCGTTTGCGTTTGGGGTTGTCGACGTCGTAGCAGGTGATGTGGCGTGCCTCGAAAATCACCTCGCCGATGTCGTGGGGTTCGGTGGGGTAGAGGTTGCTCATTTCCCGGCCGACCATCTGGGTGATGATCTGTGGAATATCCATGTTTTCCATGGCAGTCGTGGCGATGTGTTGACCGTCGCGGATCACCGAAATGGTGTCACACACGGCGGCCACTTCATCGAGCTTGTGGGAGATGTAGACGCAGGCGACGCCCTTGGCCTTGAGGTCGCGGATGATGTCCAGCAACACCTCGATTTCCGAACGGGTCAGGGCCGAAGACGGCTCGTCGAGGATCAGCAGGCGTGCCTGCTTGTTCAGGGCCTTGGCGATTTCCACCAGTTGCTGATAACCGCCGCCGTACTGCGAAACCGGCAGCGAAACGTTCATGTCCGGCACTTTCAGTTCACGCATCAGGGCTTCGGCGCGGTGGATCATCGCCGGATAATTCATCCGCCCACCCGGCAGCGTCAGCTCATGGCCCATGAAAATGTTTTCGGCCACCGAGAGGTCGGGAACCAGCGTCAGTTCCTGGTGAATGATGACGATGCCGGCGGCTTCCGTTTCGCTGATCGATTGCGCCTTGAGCGGCTGACCGTCCCAGAGGATTTCACCGTCCCAGGTGCCATGGGGATAAACCGCAGACAGGATTTTCATCAGCGTGGACTTGCCGGCGCCATTCTCGCCGCACAGCCCGACGCACTCACCCGGCCGGACCTTGAGGTCGATGCCATTGAGCGCTTTGACACCGCCGAAGGTTTTGACGATGCCGTTCATTTGCAGCAGGTAGTCGGACATGGCAGAGGCTCATAAGCGGCAGATACGGGGCTCAACCCGCAGGAGCGGAACGCCTGCGGGGGCATCACTCAACGAGTGTCACTGGCCGGCGATCTGCGCCTTGGTGTAGAAGCCGTCCTGTTCCAGCAGGTCGATGTTGTCCTTGGTCAACGGGGTCGGGGTGAGCAGGATGGTGTCGACTTTTTTGCTGCCATTGTCGTACTGCGAGCTGTAGACAGGTTTCTCGTTACGCGCCAGTTGCACCGAGAGTTTGGCGGCTTCGGAGGCAATCAGTTTCAGCGGCTTGTACACCGTCATGGTTTGCGTGCCGGCGATGACCCGCTTGACCGCTGCCAGGTCCGCGTCCTGTCCGGAGATCGGTACTTTGCCGGCCAGTTGCTGAGCGGCCAGGGCCTGAATGGCGCCGCCCGCCGTGGCGTCGTTGGAGGCGACGATGCCGTCGATTTTGTTGTCGTTGCGGGTCAAGGCGTTTTCAACAATGCTCAGCGCCTCGGTCGGGTTCCATTCCTTCACCCATTGCTGGCCGACGATCTTGATATCACCCTTGTCGATGGCCGGTTGCAGCACCTTCATCTGACCTTCGCGCAGGACTTTCGCGTTGTTGTCGGTGGGCGCACCGCCCAGCAGGAAGTAATTGCCCTTGGGCGCTGCATGCAGCACGCCGCTGGCCTGCATCTCGCCGACCTTTTCGTTATCGAAGGAAATGTAAGCGTCGATATCGGCGTTGAGTATCAGACGGTCATAGGACACGACCTTGATCCCGGCTTTCTTCGCCTCGGCCACCGCATTGGTCAGCACGGTGGCGTTGAATGGCACGATGACGATGACATCGACACCACGGGAAATCAGGTTTTCGATTTGCGAAATCTGCTTCTGCTCGTTGGCATCGGCCGACTGCACGAAGACCTTGGCGTCCATTTTTTCCGCCGCTGCGACGAAGTAATCCCGGTCACGGGACCAGCGTTCCAGCCGCAGATCATCAATGGAGAAACCGATTTTCGGATGGGCCGCGTCGGCCATAACCGGTAACGACAACAGCGCCAGGGCGCTGGCCAGCAGCGTGCGTTTTACGTTCTTCATGGTGGTGCGTCCTTTTATTTTTGTTTGAAAGACACGGCCTGACGATGAATATCGGGCTGGTGGAACTGTAGAGAATCAGCAGGCGAAACGGACTACAGATTTGTCGCGCAAATGTCACAGCGTCCGCAGTCCTCATTGGCGATCAGCGATAGATAAACCGGTTGACGACGTTCTCGAGCATTTCCTGCCGGCCGCTGACGGCCTGCGGGTTCAGTTCGTTGGCGAAGGCGTGCTCGGCCAGGGATTGAAGATTGAACTCACCCGCCAGCACCGACTGGCCGAAGGGCTGCTGCCAGCCGGCATAGCGTTGGTCCTTGAGCCGTTGCAGCTGGTCGTTCTGGACCATGGCGGCGGCCCGCTCGAGCGACAGGGCGAGGACGTCCATGGCGCCGACGTGACCGTGAAACAGATCGACCTCGTCGAGGCTCTGGCGGCGTACCTTGGAGTCGAAGTTGAACCCGCCATTGCCGAAGCCGCCGGCCTTGAGGATTTCATAGGTGACCAGGGTCATCTCCTCGACGCTATTGGGGAATTGATCGGTGTCCCAGCCGTTTTGCGGATCGCCCCGGTTGGCGTCGATGCTGCCGAAAATCCCCAGCGAGACGGCCGTCGCCACCTCGTGATGAAAACTGTGACCGGCCAGGGTCGCGTGGTTGGCCTCGATGTTGACCTTGATTTCCTTTTCCAGACCGAACTGCTGGAGAAAACCGAACACCGTGGCGCTGTCGTAATCGTACTGGTGCTTGGTCGGCTCCTGCGGTTTGGGTTCGATCAGCAGGTCGCCTTTGAAACCGATCTTGTACTTGTGCTCGACCACCATGCGCATGAAGCGGCCCAGTTGTTCGCGCTCACGTTTCAAGTCTGTATTAAGCAGAGTTTCATAACCTTCGCGACCGCCCCACAACACATAGTTGGAGCCCTTGAGGCGTTGAGTCGCGTTCATGGCGCTGAAGACCTGGGCCGCGGCGCAGGCGAACACTTCAGGATCCGGGTTGCTGGCGGCGCCGGCGGCAAAGCGCGGATTGCTGAAGCAGTTGGCGGTGCCCCACAGCAGCTTGATTCCGCTTTCTTCCTGATGGCGTTCCAGGTGATCGATCATTTGGGCGAAGTGGTTGCGGTACTCCTTCAGCGAGTGGCCTTCGGGGGCGACATCCGTGTCGTGAAAGCAGTAGTAGTCGATACCCAGCTTGGAGAAAAATTCGAACGCGGCCTGCGCCTTGCCAATGGCCAGCTCCATCGGGTCACCGGCGTGTTGCCACGGGCGCTTGAACGTCCCGGCGCCGAACACGTCGGAGCCCGGCCAGACAAAGGTGTGCCAATAACAGGCGGCCATGCGCAGGTGTTCGCGCATGGGCTTGCCGAGGATGATTTTGTCGGCGTCGTAGTGACGGAAGGCAAGGGGAGAATCGCTGGCAGGACCTTCGTAGCGAATCCGGTCGACATCGGGGAAGTACGGCATTGGCAATGTCCTTGTTGTTCTTGGTTGTTGTTCTTGGGCGTGTCCCGATACTAGCAACGGCCCTGTGCCTGCCGATTGCGAAAATCACCAACACGCAGTGCGATTTTGCGTATTGAGATTCGCCCTCTGCGCGCCTAGTCTGTGCAGACCGCCTCTACGGCAAGGGGCCCGGAACAAGCCTGAAAACAATGAAAACCCTACCGCCTGTTCACCGCATCGCCCTGTTGTTCAACGGGAGCAAGATCTATGACCGCGGCATCATCAGCGGCATCGGCAACTACCTGAGCAGCACGCGCGCGTCTTGGGATCTGTTCCTGGAGGAGGATTTTCTCTGCCGCTTGAAGGGCATCGAGCGTTGGCAAGGTGACGGGATCATCGCCGACTTCGACGATCCGCTGATTGGCGAGGCGCTGGCCGATATCAAGCTGCCCGTGGTGGCGGTAGGTGGTTCTTATCAGGATGAGCGGGCCTATCCGAAAGGGATCCCGTACGTCGCCACCGACAATAACGCGCTGATCACCATGGCTTATGAGCACTTGGTCGAGGCCGGGCTGCAACGGTTCGCCTGCTTCAGCCTGCCCGAAGCGCAGGCCAATCGTTGGGCTCAGGAGCGCGAAAAAGCCTTTCTACGATTGATGCAACGGGACGGCTTGCACGCCGAGGTCTATCGCGGCATGGGCACTAGTGCACCGCTGTGGGACAGCGCCGTCGAACAGTTGATCGCCTGGCTGCAAAGCCTGCCCAAACCCATTGGCATCATCGCGGTCAGTGACGCTCGCGCCCGGCAGTTGCTGCAAGCCTGCCTGACCGCCGGCATCGCCGTGCCAGAGCAGGTGGCGCTGATCGGCATCGACAACGACCCGCTGACCCGCAGCCTGACCCGGGTCCCGCTGAGTTCAGTGATACAGGGCACCGAAACCATGGGCCGCACCGCCGCGCAACTGCTGCACCAGATGTTGCACGGCAAGCCGTCAACGGGCGCGCATGTCCTGGTCCCGCCTGAAGCGATCAACGTCCAGGTGTCGAGCTTGCATCAACCGTTGGGCAACCCCTACGTGATGCAGGCGCTGCTGTTCATCCGCCAATATGCCTGCCAGGGCATCAAGACCGCGCAAGTGGCGGCTTATGTCGGCGTGTCGCGTTCCTCGCTGGAGTCGCATTTTCGTGCGGTGCGTGGTTGCAGCGTGCATGACGAGATTCTGCGTTTCAAACTGGCGGCGGCCACCCGCGGGCTGGAAAAAACCGACACGCCGATTGCGGACGTTGCCCGCACGTGCGGTTTCAAATCCGCTCAGTACCTGCAGACGGTGTTTCGCCGAGAGTTCGGGTGTACGCCCCGTGAATACCAGCAGGGCGCCCGATAGACGGTCACTCAAAAACGATCCAGCCGGTAGCGCTCGCTCGACGGGAGAATACGCGCCGTGTCCTGCGCCGATGGTGAAACCATCTCTTCAACCATCTCCGCCGTCACCGCCGCCTGCGTCAGCCCCAGATGCTGATGCCCGAACGCAAGCAACACCCTCCCGTCACACACCCGATCGATCACCGGCAGCGAGTCCGGCAGCGACGGCCGAAACCCCATCCACGGTGTGGCTGCTTCGACACTCAACTCATCACGAAACAAGCCCTTGCTCAACCGATGCAACTGCCAGGCGCGGGCCATGGTGGGTGGGGCTTCGAGGCCGGCGAATTCGACGGTGCCGGCCAGGCGCAGCCCTTCGGACATCGGGGTCATGATGAATTTGCGTTCCAGCGAGGTGACGGGGAAGGGCAGTCGGTTATGTTCGTGAGGCAGCATGAGGTGGTAGCCGCGCTCGGTGTCCAGCGGGACTTTTTTGCCGGTCAGTGCAGCGGTGAGTTTTGCCGAGTGGGCACCGCAGGCGATCAGTACCTGGCGAGCTGACAGGGTGCCGGTTCCGGTCATCAGGCTGACGCCATGTTCTTGCAGTTGCCCGCCCTGAACCGCCTGTTTCACAAACTGCACGCCGCTGGCTTTCGCCGCGTCCACCAACTCACGCACGACGCGGTAGGGGTCGATGAAATGCCCGGTGTTCGGGAAAAACAATCCGCCCTGAATCTGTTCGCTGAGTTGCGGCGCGGTCTCGCGTACCGCTCCGGCCTGCCACCAATCGACTGGCACCTGTTGCTGTTGCATGCGTCGCTGTAATGCTTCGAGAGCTGGACTTGAGTCGGGGCGTTCGAACACCAGCAGCGAACCTTCCATCTTCAACAGCTCGGGGCGCTGAATGTCATTGAGCAAGCGGTGCCAAGCACCCAGCGAGCTTTCATTCAGCGCCCGCAACCCGGCAACGGTGCGCTGGAACGGTGCCGAGCGCAGGTTCAGCAACAGCCGCGTAAACCAGGGCAGGGCTCGGGGCAGGTATTTCCAGTCCAGGCGCAGCGGGCCCATCGGGTCCATGAGCATGGCCGGCAGGCGTTTGAGGATCGAGCTGTCGGCAATCGGAAACACCTGCTCGGTCGCCAGGTGCCCGGCGTTGCCGAACGAGGCGCCGTGGCCCGGTTCCTGCGGGTCGATCACCACCACCCGCAAGCCATGACGGGCCAGGCGCAGGGCACTCGCGACGCCGATGATGCCGGCGCCGACCACGGCGATGTCGTGCGGGTTATTCGGCATTTTTCGCGGTTTCCCTTTGGCCATCGAGCAAGCGACGCAGCGACAGTGGATTGGCGTGTTTGAGCGCGATCGGCAGCAAGCTGTCGGGAAAATCCTGATAGCAGACCGGGCGCAGGAAACGCAGGATCGCCGCGGTGCCTACCGAGGTGGTGCGTGAATCGGAAGTCGCCGGGAACGGCCCGCCATGCACCATCGCGTCGCAGACTTCAACGCCGGTCGGCCAGCCGTTGACCAACAGGCGTCCGGCCTTGCGCTCCAGGGTCGGCAGCAAGGCGCGGGCCTGTTGCAGATCCTCGTCATCCAAGTGCAGCGTGGCGGTCAGTTGGCCTTCCAACTGTTCGAGCACCTGACGGATTTCAGCGTCGCTGGCGCATTGCACGATCAAGGACGCGGCGCCGAACGCTTCGGCCTGCAACGAATGATCGGCGAGGAAGTCGGCGGCATCGGTGATGAACACATGAGCCTGGCCCTGATTCGGTTCCGTCGCGCGCTGGCCGACGGCGGCAATACGCGCTCGGTGGTTTTCCGCGAGGGCATTCACGCTGGATTCGTAGGCGTTGAAAATTCCCGGCGTCAGCATGGTCTGCGCGGGGCTGCGCTGGATCAGTTCGCTGGTGGCGCCAATGAAGGCGTCCAGCGCCGGCCCCTTGTGGGCGATGACCAGACCGGGATTGGTGCAGAACTGACCGGCGCCCAGCGTCAGCGAAGCCACAAACCCTTGGGCCAACGCCTCGGCGCGATTCTGCAATGCTGCCGGAAACAGCAACACCGGGTTGATCGAACTCATTTCCGCGTACACCGGAATCGGCTCGGGCCGTGCCTGTGCCGCTTTGATCAGCGCGAGGCCGCCACTGCGCGAACCGGTGAAGCCGACCGCCTTGATCCGTGGATCGCTGACCAGCGCGATCCCCACTTCACGACCGGATCCGTACAACAACGAGAACACCCCTTCCGGCAAATCACAGGCCTTGACCGCCCGCGCAACGGCACGGCCAACCAGTTCGCTGGTGCCGGGATGGGCGCCGTGGGCCTTGACGATCACCGGGCAACCGGCGGCCAGCGCAGAAGCGGTATCGCCGCCCGCCACCGAAAACGCCAGTGGAAAGTTGCTCGCGCCAAACACGGCCACCGGGCCCAGTGGGATCTGCCGCTGACGCAGATCCGAACGCGGCATCGGCTGGCGCTGCGGTTGCGCGGTGTCGACTCGCACATCCAGCCATTCACCGGCCCGTACGGTGCGGGCAAACAAGCGCAGTTGCTGGCAGGTGCGGCCCCGTTCACCCACAAGGCGTGGGCGTGGCAGGCCGGTTTCGGCCAGGGCGCGGTCGATCAGTTCGTCGCCGAGGGCTTCGATTTCGCTCGCGATGGTTTCAATGAACTTGGCCCGTGCCTCGAGCGATGTCTCGCGATAACGGTCGAGCGCCGCCCAGGCCAGTGCGCAGGCCTGCTCGACATGTTCGGCAGAGCCGCCGGCGTAGCCCGGCTCCAAAGGCAAGTTGGTGGCGGGGTTGATCCCGTGGATGACGTCGCGGTCGCCGGTGAGGGTTTGCTGACCGATCAGCAGTTGGCCCGTCAGGGTCATGGCGCATTCCTTATCAATAAAACAGGTCACGAATAAGGCCCGCCGCTGTGGGTGGCGGCGGGCTTTAACGCAGCGGCAGGTCAGGCGAAGTTCTGTTCCGCCGACCAGTTTTCGTACCAGTGACGGAACAGCGTGTACTGGGCTTCCGCGTAGCGACGCTGTGAGTCGCTGAGGGCATCGGTTTCGTTGAAATGCAGGGTGTATTCCTTGTCGCCGTTGAGCACCATCAGGTGTTTGTAATACAGCACCAGATCCGTGCCTTCGTCGAAGGAGGACAGCACCGCCAGCGCTGATTCCAGCTCGCGCGCCTGACGCCGGGCCTTGGCGTCCCCCTTGGCGGCCTGCTTGCTCAGGGCCACCAGTTGCAGCACTTCGCGGGGCAGGGCGTTGCCGATGCCGGTGATGGCGCCGGTGGCGTTGCAGTTGACGAAGCCGTGCACGACCTGGGTGTCGACACCGACCATCAAGGTCACGTCATCATCCTTGGAGGTGATGTTTTCAGCGGCGTAGCGCAGGTCGGCGCCACCGCCGAATTCCTTGAAACCGATCAGGTTCGGGTATTCGCGGCGCAGTTCGAAGAACAGGTCGGCGCGGGTGGCGAAGCCGTAGTAAGGGCTGTTGTAGATCACCGCCGGCAGGTTCGGCGCGGCTTGCAGAATCGCCGCAAAGTGGGCTTTTTGCGCCGCCGCCGAAGCGCCACGGGACAGCACCCGAGGAATCACCATCAAGCCCTGCGCGCCGACTTTCGCCGCGTGGGCCGCGTGGGACACCGCTTCCCGGGTGTTAACCGCGCCGGTGCCGACGATGGTCGGAATCCCGGCCGCCACCAGCCGCGCCACGCCTTCCTGACGCTCGGCTTCGGTGAGCAGCGGCCAGTCACCCATGGAGCCGCAATACACGACGGCGCTCATGCCGATGTCGATCAGCTCGCGACCCTTGGCCACCAAGGCGTCGAAGTCCGGTTTGCGCGCGGCGGTGCACGGGGTCATCAGGGCGGGCATGCAGCCGGTGAAGATGTTGTCGCTCATTATTGTTCTCCTTGGAACGGTCATTCAGAGGGGTTTGAAGTGCAGCGCAGCGGCTCAGATGCCCCACGCGAACGGATCGGTTTCGTCGATCAGCAGCGTGCTGTCGGCGGTCATGTGGGCGCGGCCGGTGATGTAGGGGCGGATGCGATCGCCTTCCCATTCAAAGCGGCCTTCGAACTGGCTGCCGGTGATGCTCGCCTGCACCCAGCGCTCGCCGGGCGCGAGTTTTTCGTCGGCGGCCAGGCAAGCGAGTTTGGCGCTGGTGCCGGTACCGCAAGGGGAGCGGTCGTAAGCCTTGCCGGGGCACATCACGAAATTGCGGCTGTCGGCTTCGGCGTCATCGGCGAACAGTTCGATGTGGTCGATGAGCGCGCCGTCTTCGCCATGGATGCCCTGGTCTTCGAGGGCCTTGAGCATTTTCCAGGTGAAGTCGGTCAGGGTGTCGACGTTGTCCATCGTCAGCGTTTGACCGTGTTCGGAGACCAGGAAAAACCAGTTGCCGCCGTAGGCCACGTCACCAAGGAAGCGACCGTATCCCGGCACTTCCACCGCCACCTGCTTGCGTGAGCGATAGGCGGGCACGTTGCCGAGCGTTACGGCGCCGTCTTCATGCAACGTTGCGCTGACCGGGCCGACCGGCGTGTCGATCTTGTGCACCCCCGGTGCGATCAGCCCCAGGTGCTGCAGCGATGCGACCAGGCCGATGGTGCCGTGGCCGCACATGCCGAGGTAACCGGCGTTGTTGAAGAAAATCACCCCGCAGGTGGCGTCCGGCGACACCGGCTCGCAATACAGCGCGCCCACCAGCACATCGTTGCCACGCGGTTCCAGCAGGCAGGCGCGGCGCCATTGATCATGCTGATTGCGCAGGGCGTCGCGTTTCTCGGCCATGGTGCGCCCGGGCAGATCGGGAAAACCTTTCATCACCAGACGCGTGGGTTCGCCGCCGGTGTGGGAATCAATGACGTGTACTCGTTTCATGGACAGATCCCATTAAGTGATTTCAGTAAGCGCCGGCAGCGCGAGGATTGGCGGCGGAGGCGGGTGACGGCGAAGCGACTTCGCTCTCATCCTCTTCCGATTCCAGACGCAGCAGGTGTGCCGGTACGCCGGTCGCGGCGCCCCAGTAATAGATGCCCATCGCACAGGCCGCGACGACCAGGGTGTCGAACGGATGGGTGAGGACGCCCAGACCACCAAAGGTGCCGAGTTTCGACAGGACGATGGTCACCGCGTAGAAGGCGATCAGCCACGCCGACGAGCGCACTTGGCGGGATAGGCTGAGGTGGGCGGTCGGCACGAAGCGGCCGCAGATCAGGTAGACGACGAACATCAGGATTTGCAGGCCGAGCAGCCAGGACACGGTGTTCCAGCCCGACCAGTAAACGATCAGCGCAGCGATGATGAACGACACCGGCCCCAGCACGCCCATGCACTTGACCCGGAACGGGCGCGGCATGTCGGGCGCATTGCGCCGCAGCGCGGCGACGGTCACCGGAGCCACTGCGTAACTCAGCACCAGTGCGGCGGACACCACGTTGATCAGTGCTTCCCACGATGGGAACGGCAGGGTCCAGAACACCGACAGGGCGAAGGTCAGCCACAACGCCGGACGCGGGATGCCGGACTTCGCGTCGATGTGGGTGAAGACCTTGAAGAACGTGCCGGTCTGCGCCCAGCCGTAGATCACCCGAGGCGTGGCGTTCATGTAGATGTTGCCGCAGCCGCTGGGGGAGATCACCGCGTCCGCGACGACCAGATACGCCAGCCAGCCCACGCCCAGTGCCAGGGCGATGTCGCGGTACGGCAGGGCGAATTCCTTGGAAACCCCGGCCCAGCCATTGGCGAGCAGTTCGGTCGGGATGCCGCCGAGGAAGGCCGTTTGCAGCAATACGTAGATCGCGGTGGAAAGCAGCACCGACAGGATCAGCGCAATCGGGATGGTGCGTTGCGGGTTCTTCACTTCGCTGGCCACCGAAATGATCGGGGTCAGTCCCAGATAGGCGAAGATCACACCGCCGGCGGAGACGGCCATCTCAATACCCGAGAGTCCGAATGGGGCGAAGCCCTGAACCTGAAAGTTTTCCGGTTTGAAGAAGGTGAACAGCACGCCGATCACCAGCAGCGGCACGATGAACTTGAACACGCTGACCAGATTGTTGGCCTTGGCGAAGGTCTTCACGCTGCGGTAGTTGAGCAGGAAGAACACGCACAGCAGGCCGAACTGCACCAGCCAGCCGAGCAGGGTCGGGTCACCGCTGCCGGCCTTGGTCAGGCTCGGAAACCAGGCTGCCGCGTATTGTCGCGAAGCGACCACCTCGATCGCCACCAGACTGGAAAACGCGATCAGCGTAATAAAACCCATCAGGTAACCGAGCAGCGGCCCGTGGCTGTAAACCGGGTAGCGCACCACACCGCCGGCCCTTGGCAATGCCGCGCCCAGTTCACAGTAGACGATGCCCAGCAGCAACACCGCGAACCCGCCCAGCAACCAGGAAAAAATCCCCGCCGGCCCGGCAATCGCCGACACGTGACTGGCCGCGAACAACCAGCCGGAACCGAAGATCGCTCCCAGTCCGATAAAGGTGAGGTCGATCAATGAAAGTTGTTTTTTGAACTTGCCTTGGCCTGACATGGCATCGCCTTCTTGTGAGTTATTGGATAGGCAGGTGTGAGTCACTGGAACGGCTAAACAGTGAACTCATCGGGCGTCGGGCGATTGATGTTTTGCGCAGCTCCGGATGACGAATTCGGCACAGTTGCGAAGAAAGCCAGCGACGCTCGACACGCTTCGAACGTTGCTGCAATCTGCACGCGAACGCCTCAGCCCGATCCACTCACCGGGGAAAACCGTCACCATGCAGAACGCATTTGCGATCCTGTGCCAGGGCGATGAGCACAATCGTCCCCACACCCTCGAGGCGCTGTTGGCGGGGGTGGCGCCGCTGTTGCCGATGCTGGACGTGATTCCGAACGCGGCGATTTTCATCAAGGACGTGCAGGCGCGGTACGTCTTGGCCAATCGCACGCTGGTGCAGCGCTGCGGCCTGAAAGACCTGAAACCGCTACTCGGCAAAACCAGTGCGCAGGTGTTTCCGGCGCAACTGGGGCCGGGCTATACCGAGCAGGATCGGCGAGTGCTGGAAGAAGGCTTCGTGCTGGAAGATCAGCTGGAACTGCACCTGTACGGCAGTCGCGAACCGGGCTGGTGCCTGACGCACAAGCGTCCGCTGTTCAACCGCGACGGCGATATCATCGGCCTCGCGGGGATTTCGGTGGACCTGCAATCGGCCAGCGAAACCCACCCGGCGTTTCAGCGCCTGGCGGCGGTCGACGAACACATCCGCGCGCATTTCAATCGTCGGGTGACGCTGGGCGAGCTGACCCGGATCGCCGGCATTTCGGTGGCGCAACTGGAGCGCTACTGCAAACGGGTCTTTCACCTGACGCCGAGGCAGATGATTCAGAAAGTGCGGCTGGAACATGCCCATCGCTTGTTGCATACCGAACTGCCGATCACCGAGGTGGCGCTGCAATGCGGCTACACCGATCACAGCGCGTTCACCCGCCAGTTCAAGGCGTCGACCGGTTTCACCCCGCGTCAGTACCGGCAGGCGACGGAGCAATGAGCGGTTTGCGAGTCATTGCGACTAGACTGAACAGGTCAGCCCCACTTGCTGCAGGTGAAACGAGATGAGCGAATTCTGGGTACGCCGATGCTCGTATGGCCTGTGCGCGATCCTGCTGACGCTGACGGCGTCCTGTTCGAGCACGGCTCACTACGCGACTACCGGTGATCGCTGCTACGCCAAAGCGGTGCCGACGTCAGGCGAGGGTGGTCTTGCGTGGGGAGCGACCTTGGGTATCGCGCAAAAAAAATCCATGAATAACTGCATGCGCTACGCCGGACGTTCGGGCGGAACGCCCAACACCTGTCAGGTGGTGTTGGCCAAGTGCAAGAATTGACGTTGTGATCCAGGCGCCACCTCAAAGGCCGGTGGCGCTGTTGTCTTCAGACCAGAACTAGCGTGCGCGTTTCAGTGATTGCGAAAGGGCCTGCCTGGCGATCAGCGAGGCAACGTCCTTGGCAGCGTAGCAACGGAATTTGACACTGTAGGCGTCTGTGTCGAGACGGACGATCTTCGTCACGAAACCGCCTTCGACGGTGACCTTGCGGATCGCCGGCATTGGTATCTCGACATCCAGTGTCCCGTCCTGAACCATGCGGTTCATGGCATTGGCATTCAAGTAAACGGCGTTTTCGGTGACGGTGACTCTGCCGCCCACCCACAATCCGCCATAGTGATTTCTGAATCCCTCGAGCACCCCGGCCAGTACGCCGACATTGCCGCTCCCCACGACCTCGTAGAACTCGCCTACATCTTCGTAGTTCAGTTCAGTATCGGTCACCAGAAAGTTGACCATCTTCGACTTCAGAACTTCTTCGGCCATCCCTGCATCTCCTTGTTCAAATCACAGCCCGGCATTTCAGCCGCCTGTTTACCTGACAAAAAACCAAATCGCCATGTGTTTCCTTCGTTCTTTCCTGCGTCGCAGTTGTCACTGTCCGTTCCCGCCTGTCTGGAGTTCACCCGATGCCTTCGCTCAAAACCCTGCCCGCTGCCTTGCTGGGGCTGGCCCTTGTCTGTCCGGTCAAGGCGCAATCTCAGGGGCTGGAACTGGGGCAAGTGCTGATCGGGGCCGAGGATCAGAGCGGTGACGATCTGTCGGTGGAAGAGGCGAAGGCTCGTCTGGCCCAGGTGCCGGGTGGCAGCAACGTGGTCGATATGCGCCAGCCATTGCAGGGCCGGGTCGCGAGCAATCAGGACGTGCTGGCGTATCAGCCCGGTGTCTATGCCCAGTCGGCGGGCAACGAAGGGACGAAAATCTCGATCCGTGGCTCTGGCATTAACCGTGCCCCCGGCGCCCACGCCTCGGGCCTGTACACGATGCTCGACGGTCTGCCGCTGACCGGCCCCGGCGGCACGCCTTATGAACTGCTGGAGCCGCTGTGGCTGGATCATGTGGAAGTGCTGCGCGGCGCCAACGGTTTTGATCGCGGTGCGCTGGCCCTCGGTGGCGCCGTCGATTACGTCAGCCACACAGGCTATAACGCGCCACTGCTGAATGTGCGTTACGTCATGGGCAGCCACGGTTACGCTCAGCGACAAGTCAGCTCCGGCCAGGTGCTGGGCGATTTCGATTACTACCTGTCGATGACCGACGCGCATTCCGACGGTTATCAGGATCACACCGCGAGTAAGAGCCAGGGCGTCATCGCCAACTTCGGCTATCGCTTCAATCCGAATCTGGAAACCCGCTTCTACATCCGTCACCGCGAGACCGACAACGACCTCGCCGGCCGGGTGACCAAACACTCCATCGAACACGATCCGCGCGCAGCCAACCCGGCCTACGTGACGCGCAACGACAGCCGCGATCAGCCCGGCAGCACCTTCATCGGCAACAAGACCACGTACTACATCGATGACGATTCGAGCATCCAGACCGGTCTGGTTTATCACGATTACCCGATGGACCTGCGCGAAGGCCCCAATCGCCTGAAGGTCGCCTACACCGATGTCAGCGGCACGTTCGACTACAAGCGCCGCGACACGCTCTGGGGGATGGAGAGCAACAGCACCGTGGGCCTGCGAGTGACCAAGCACCTGCCCAATGACGGTGCCAGCGAACTGGTGCGGATTCCCACCGGCAACACCGCCGGTTACGCGCTGGGCACCCACATGCGCAACTTCACTTATCAGGGTTCGGATTCTGTCCTGCACGTGGGCAACGACCTGGAAATCGCCGACGACCTGTGGCTGACCACCGGCCTCGCCGCGATCTACACCCGTCGCGAAAGCGCGGTGACCTACCCGGAAGGTGGCGGCAAGACCAGCCTCGGCGACTGGGATTACGCACCACGTCTGGGCCTGCGCTATCAGGTGACGCCGGACCTGCAACTGTTCGGCAACCTCAGCCGTTCGGTCGAAGCGCCGCATCCGTGGTCGCTGATCTATAGCTCCAACATACGCTTCCCGACCGGCAGCGGCGCCGCCACCGGCACCCAGCGTGATCCGGTCAAACTGCAAAACCAGACCGCCACCACCCTGGAACTCGGCGGCCGAGGCGACAGCGCGCTCGGCGAGTGGAGTCTGGCCTGGTACTACGCTCAGGTGCGCCACGAATTGCTTTCGGTGTTGTCGGACGCCAACGCCACCACGCCATACGAACTCAACGCCAGCCCGACCGTGCACCAAGGCGTGGAAGCCAGTCTGCTCAGCAACCTGTGGTCAGCGAACGATGGCGGCAAGTTGAGCCTGCGTCAGGCCTACACCTTCAGCGACTTCCACTACCGCGACGACGACCGCTTCGGCGACAACCGCTTGCCGGGCCTGCCGATGCATTACTACCAGGGCGAACTGCGCTACGACTTTCCACAAGGTTTCTTCGCAGCGGTCAACACGCAACTGGTCTCGAAAACCGCAGTGGATTACGCCAACAGCTATTACGCCGATCCTTACGCCACCTTCGGCGCCACGTTGGGCTACAACGCACCGAAAGGCGACTGGCAGACCTGGCTGGACATGCGCAACCTGACCGACAAGCACTACGCCGATACAGTTACGCCGGGCTATGACGATAAAGGTCTGGACGCCGCACGCTCCACACCGGGTGAGGGCATGGCGATGTATGTCGGGGTGTCGTGGAGTCTGCTCTGAGGGCCAACCCTCAAACAATGTCATCGATCAGAATATGGTGCTGCCCGCGACTGCATTGTTCGATCCGCGCCTCGACCTTGTAGACCGCGCGCAGCATCGGTTCGGTGATGACTTCATGGCTGGGCCCGCTGCCATGGGCCGTGCCACCCGCGATGACCAGCACCTGATCGGCAAAACGCAGCGCCTGATTCAGGTCGTGGATGGCGATGAACACGATCACTTCGCGACGGCGCGCGAGGGCTTTCATGAAGTTCAACACCTGAACCTGCCGGTGCATGTCGAGTGCGCTGGTGGGTTCGTCCATCAGCAGGATTTCCGGTTCGCGCACCAGCGTCTGGGCGATTGACACCAATTGCTGCTGGCCGCCGCTCAGCTCACCGAGGTTGCGAAACGACAGTTCGGTGATCCCGAGCGCTTCGAGAATCTCGTCCACCAGTTTCAGTTCATCATCGTGAACCGCCCAGTTGGGCGTCAGTTGCTTGCGCGCCAGCAGCACCGATTCGTACACCGTGAGCCGGGCGCTGGCGTTCAGGCCCTGGGGCATGTAGCTGATGCCTTGAGTGCCTTTTTTCGAGCCTTCCAGAATCACTTCGCCCGGCCCGTCGATCAGCCCGGCCATGCGCTTGAACAGCGTCGATTTGCCTGCCGCGTTGGGGCCGACGACGGCCACGACCTGGCCGCCGGTAAACGTTGCGGTACTGACGCCGGAAATGATCTCGCGCTGACCGTAGCGGGCGCCGAGGTTGTCGAGCCGGATCTTCACCATGAGTTTTTCTTACCGTTGAGAATCAGAGAAATGAAGAACGGCACGCCAATCAGTGACGTGACCACACCGATGGGGAATATCGCTCCCGGGATCAGGGTCTTGCTGACCACCGAACTGGCGGACAGGATCAGCGCACCGGTCAGCAACGAGGCCGGCAGGAAAAACCGCTGATCCTCGCCGATCAGCATCCGCGCGATGTGCGGCCCAACAAGCCCGATGAAACCGATCGTGCCAACGAACGCCACCGGAAACGAAGCGAGCAGACTGACCATGATCAGCGTTTGAAAGCGCAGGCTGCGCACGTTGATGCCGAAACTCGCAGCCTTGTCGTCGCCCAGGCGCAGGGCCGTCATCGCCCACGCACGTTTGGCGAAGATCGGCAGGGTGATGAGGATCACCACGCAGATCACCCCGAGTTTCGGCCACGTGGCCTTGGTCAGGCTGCCCATGGTCCAGAACACCACGGCTGCCACGGCTTGTTCGGTGGCGAAAAACTGCACCAGCGCCAGTAACGCATTGAAGGTAAACACCAGGGCGATGCCGAGCAGCACGATGGTTTCGGCGGTCACGCCACGACGCATGCTCATGAAGTGAATCAACAGCGCCGAGAGCATCGCCATGATGAACGCGTTGAGCGGCACCATGTATTGCGCCGCCAGCGGAAACAGCGCCACGCCGAAGGCCAGCCCCAGCGCCGCGCCGAAACCGGCCGCCGCCGAAATACCGAGGGTGAACGGGCTGGCGAGCGGGTTGTTGAGGATGGTCTGCATCTGCGCCCCGGCGAGCGAAAGCGCCGCGCCGACAGCGACCGCCATCAACGCCACCGGCAGGCGGATGTCCCACATGACCACCCGCACTTGTGCCGATGCGGTTTCCGGCGAGAACAAAGCACCGAGCACTTCGCTGAGGCTGTAACGGGCCGGGCCCAGTGCCAGATCGAGCAACACGCTGAAGATCAGCAGCACGGCCAGCCCTAGCAGAATCAGCCGTTTACGCAGCACCAGCCGCCGGTAGGTGACGCTCTGCACAATCGGTGCTTCGCCCAGCGAACTCATGGCTTGTCCTCGGTTTTTTGCAGGCTGACGAAATAGCCCGGTTCATACGGCACCGGCAGGAAGCGCTCGTGCATCTCGCGAAATTCCGCATCGGGATCAAGATCGGCGAACAGTTCCGGGTGGAACCATTTGGCCAATTGCTGAATGGCCACGAACTGGTAAGGGCTGTTGTAAAACTGGTGCCAGATCGCATGAAACGCCTGAGTGTTCTGCGCCTTGATGCCGGCGTAGGCCGGGCGCTGGGTGTACCAGGCCAGTTTGCGCCGGGCTTCGGTCAGGTCTGCGCCCGGGCCGACGCCGACCCAATGGCCCCCCGGCGCAAAGGCTTCCCAGTCGGCGCTGGTAACCACCACATGGTCGGGATTGGCGACGATCACTTGCTCAGGGTTAAGTTGCCCGAAGGTGCTCGGAATGATCCGACGGGCGATGTTATTGCCACCGGCCATGTCGACGAACAGACCAAAGTTCTCGTTGCCGAAACTCAGGCAGCAATCATCGGTATAGCCACCGATGCGCTCGATGAACACGTTGGGACGGGCAGGATGGTATTTCTCGATCACGTCGGTGACGCGGTGGATCTGCTGGTTACGAAAATCGATGAACGCTTCGGCGCGCTCTTCCTTGCCGAACAACTTGCCGAACAGACGCATGGTCGGCTCGGTGTTCTGCATGGGGTTGTTGCGAAAGTCGACGTACACCACCGGGATGCCCAGGGCATCGAGTTTCTCGATGTAGCGGGCATCCTCGGTTGCGTGCTGCGCTTCGATGTTGAGGATGATCACGTCAGGCTTCTGCGAGATCGCCTGCTCGATGTCGAAGGTGCCGCTCTCGAAACCGCCGAAGGTCGGGATTTTCGCGATGTCGGGGAATTTGCGCAGGTAGGCGTTATAGGTATCCGGGTCGGACTGGATCAAATCCTTGCGCCAGCCGACGATGCGTTCGATAGGGTTCTGCGTATCCAGCGCGGCCACCAGATACAGCTGGCGACCTTCACCCAGAATGACCCGGCGCACCGGCAGGTGAACCTTGACCGTGCGGCCCTGCAAGTCAGTCACGGTGCCCAGTGCCGGATCCGCTTCGCCAGCCTGTACGCGGCTTGGCATCAAGGAAGAAATCGACAAACCCAGCAGCCCGGCGATCAGCAGGGCGGCGAAGGTCTGGCGGCGGCGAAAAACATTAACCATGGTGTATGCCTTTGCAAAAGCCGGATCGGACCACGACGCCAGGCGCCGCTCCGGGCCGGACGTTTAGAAATCGACAGTGGCCGAGAGCAATAAGGTTCGAGGCGCGCCCTGGGAGAACGCGCCATAGGAGGCGACGCCCGACCAGTATTCACGGTCAAACACGTTCTGCACGGTGGCCCGCAAAGTGGTCGGCCGTCCGGCGATGCGAGTGGCGTAGCGCGCGCCGACATCGAAGCGGGTCCAGGCGTCCAGTTGTTGGGTGTTGGCCTGATTGACGTACTGGCTGCCGGTGTGGATCGCGCCGCTGGTCAATGTCAGGCCTTCGACTTGCGGCACGTCCCATTCGGCCCAGAGGTTGGCTTGCACTTCGGGAACCCCGACCGGTTTGTTGCCACGGTTGGCAGCGACACCGGTTCGGGTCAGTTCGCCGTCGAGCAGCGTCACGCCCCCGATCAGGCGTGTGCCTGTTGCAATCTCGCCCGCCATGTTCAGTTCGACGCCCCGGTTGCGCTGTTCGCCATTGACCGAGAACACCCCGGATGCCAGTTCACCGCTGGGCTTTTCAAGCTGGAACAGGGCGATGGTGGACATGAAACGGCCGTAGTCGAGCTTGACCCCGACTTCCTGCTGGCGGGACACATAGGGGGAGAAGATCTCGCCCGCGTTGGCAGCAGCGGATGGTGCGATGTCACCCTTGCTCAGGCCTTCGACGTAGTTGTAGTAGAACGACACGTGATCCCAGGGTTTGGCGACGACCCCGAACAGCGGCGTGGATTTGCTTTTGTCGTAGGACGTGGTGATTGAGCCGGCCGTGTTGTAGTTATCCGACTTGATGTTCTGCTGGCGCACGCCGAGCGTGACCTGGAGGCGTTCATCGAGCACCGACAGGGTGTCGGCGAGGGCCACGCCCGACAGCTCGCTTTCGGAAACCTTCGGGGTATCCGGCTTGGCGATCGCGGGTTTCGGGCGATCGAGCGGGTGATAGATGTTCGACAGGATCGCCGGGCCGGAAATAATCCCCCGGGACAGGTTATCGCGGTAGCGGGTGACTTGTAGCGCCGTGCTATGACTGATCGGCCCGGTGTCGAACCGCAGCCGCGCACCGGCATCGACGGTGTAGCGCTGGACTTCGAATTTGTAATAGCCGGGGATCGACGAGGTGTCGCCCGCTTCGTTGATGATGGTCGGCGTCTGGTCGGACATGCGCGCGACATCCGATCGGCCACCGCCGGCGTGGGCGAACACTGTCAGGTTGTCGTTGAGGTCGTATTCGCCGCCGAGCAACGCCGATTTGTCGCGGGTTTCCGACCAGCCCCATTCCTGGCTGACGCTGGTGCGGCCGTTGGCTGCGGACGGAATCTCCACGCCGGAGGCAATCAGGAAGGGGCGGGATGCGGCGTCGAAACTCTCTTTCTGATTGATCAGGTCCAGGGTGGTGCGCAGGCGTTCGCCCTGGTAGTCGAGGGACATCGCGCCGATACCGACCTCTCGGGATTGCTTGTCGATAGCCGTATCGCCTTGCTGGACGCTGCCATTGATCCGCACGCCGAAGCGGCGTTCTTCACCGAAGCGTCGGCTGACATCGAGGTGGCCGCCGAGCTGGGTATTCAATGCGTAACTGGTGGTGAAACGAGTCAGGTCTTCGTCCAGTGAGCGCTTGGGTACCACGTTGATCACGCCGCCGACACCGCTGTTGGGCGACATGCCGTAGAGCAGGGCGCCGGGGCCTTTGACCAGTTCGATCCGTTCGGCGTACTCGGTGAACACCCGGTAGTTGGAGGCCACGCCGTACACGCCGTCGAACGCCAGCTCACCGAGGTTGCCTTCGCCGACCGGAAAACCACGGATGAAGAACGAGTCGACAATCCCCCCTGTCTGCCCTGTGGAACGCACCGATGAGTCGCGCTCCAGCAAGTCGCCGACGGTGACAGCCTGCTGGTCCTTGATCAGTGTCGAGGTGTAGCTGCTGACACTGAACGGAGCGTCCATCGCATCGCGGTTGCCCAGAATGCCAAGGCGTCCGCCGCGGGCGACCTGACCGCCCGCAAGCACCGGCGGCAAGCTGTCGGTGCGCGTGTCGATGCCTTCGACCGTGGTGTCCGCCAACGTGACCCGGCGCACTACCAGCGTCCAGGTCCCGTCGCTGCGAGCGACCATCTCCAGGCCACTGCCTTCGAGCAGTCGAGACACCGCTTCCTGCACCGGGTAGCTGCCGGACAACCCAGGGCTGACGAGGCCTTCGGTGATCGACGGCTGAAACGACAAGGCGATACCGGCGTCCACGGCAAAGCTCGAGAGGGTCACGCCAAGCGGGCCGGGCCCGATGTTGTAGGCTCGCACAGTGACCGCGTCCAGCTGCTCCGGCCTGGCTGCCTCGGCGAGGGCGCTGCTGGCCAGGCCCAGCACAACGCTGAGCAACACGCCGCGCATAACGGGCTTTAGCAGACGATCCGCAAGCAAGGGTCGTGCAACGAGCATGAAGGGATGACCCTATGGACGAGGTGGAATGGTTGTTCCTTTCATAGCCAGCCGAGATCAAAAAAAGTATCACCCGTGCGGTGATTTTTTTGCTCAGGCGGGTGAGAGCGTCACCCAGTAACCACTCAAGTGCCCGGAGACGCGCACGGGATAGGTCTGCGCCAGCATGTTCAGCGAGCGTTGGGTATCACTGATGGGAAAGGCCCCGGAAATGCGCAGGTCGGCAATGGCTGGATCGCACCGCACAAAGCCTCGGCGATAGCGCGCCAGTTCGACAACGAAAACCGCCAGCCGCATCTTGTCGGCCATCAGCATGCCCTCGGTCCAGGCGCCAACGTTGCGGTCGGTCGGGTTCAGCGAGCCAAAGGCCTGTGATGAAAAGTCGGTACGTTGCCCGGCGTTGACGATGATCGGCGCGCTCTGTGGGCTGTCGGCCAGCTCGACTTGCACAGCGCCTTCGAGCACTGCGAGTTGGGTGTGCGGCTGCCATTCACGAACGGTGAAGCGCGTGCCCAGCGCCTGCATCCGGCCCTGACGGGTGCTGACCAGAAAAGGTCGAGGCTGCGCGGCGTTGTCCGGCGCGGTCTGCACCAGGATTTCGCCTTCGCGCAAATGGATCAGCCGCTGTCGGGTGTCGAACAGAACGTCGATGGCCGTGTCGGTGTTCAGGGTGAGTTGCGAGCCGTCGGCCAGGGTCAGTTCGCGGCGCTGCCCGACGGCGGTGTGGTAATCGGCGGACCATTGCTGCGACTGCGCCAGTTTCCAGCTGCCCCAACCGGCGGGTATCGCCGCCAGCAGCAAGGCCAGTTTGCCCAGGGCTGCGCGGCGTTCCGGGTTGCTCGGGCGATCCAGCGCCGACATCGCCAGCGACGGCGGCAGGCCGCCGAACTTGCTTTGCAGCAACTGCGCGCGGGCCCATGCCCGGTTGCGCTCGGGGCTGCTGACTTTCCAGTACTCCCACTCCGCACGCTCGGTTTCGCTGAGGTCGTTTTCGCTCAGGCGCATCAGCCACTCGGCGGCTTCTTCGAGGATTTTCGGATCGAGCGGCGGTTCACTGCGGCGCGTAAGCATTCATTCCACCAGCATCAGGCACTGCACGAAAGCCTGTTTCATGTAGCGCTTGACGGTGATCAGCGAAACGTCCAGCTGCTCGGCGATGTCGGCGTATTTCAAGCCGCCGATCTGCGACAGCAGGAACGCGCGTTTGACCAGTGGCGGCAGGGTGTCGAGCATCGCGTCGATTTCGTGCAGGGTTTCCAGCACCACGAAGCGCAACTCGGGGGAGGGCACTTCCGGTGCGGGCAAATGCGCAAGGGCATCAAGGTAGGCGCGTTCCAGAGCCTTGCGCTGATACCAGTTGATGAGGATGCCCTTCGCCACGCAACTCAGGTAGGCCCGGGGTTGCTCGATGGTCGTGACCTGAGAAGCGAGGATCCGAGTGAAAGTATCCTGCGCCAGATCTGCCGCATCCATGGCGTTACCCAGTTTTTTCTTCAGCGTGGCGTACAGCCAGCCGTGATGGCCGCTGTACAGCGCTTCGATCACGCGCAGATGATTGTCGTTGTTCGCGGGAAGGGTTTCGCTCATGGCTGCAGTGTTTTGCAATTGAGAAGTATTCCCAATGCTAGTTTACAAAGAGCCTGCGACGCAAGCGCGATTCGTATCCGTTTTCAGGCGCGTGGCATTCTCATCAACGCGTCCGCCATGGCATCGATTTCCGCCTCGGTGTTGTAGGCGTGCAGTGATGCCCGGCTGACTTCCAGCAGGTCCCGCTGCTGCATGTCGAGCAGCGTCGAGCGGAAAGTCGAGGTGGTGACGTTGATGCGTTTGTCCTGCGCCGCCAGCCATGCCTGGACTTGCGCGGCACTGGCGTCCTGGCAGGTGAAGGTGACGATGCCTGACTTGACTGCGCCCCGATCCTGCGACGTAACACCCGGCACGTCAGCCAGGCGATTGCGCAGGTGTGCCGACAATCGTTGAATGCGCTGCCACATCGGTTCGATACCTTGCGCCAGTGCGTAATGGGCCGCCGCGCCCATGCCGAGTTTCGCCGCGACGTTGCATTCCCAGTTTTCGAAGCGCCGGGCATCGCCACGAATTTTGAAGGTGTCCGGTGTCAGCAATGAAGCCGCATGCAGGTCGAGAAACGCTGGCTCAAGGTTTTCGCACAAAGTCTTTTCGACGTAGAGAAACCCCATGCCCCGAGGGCCACGAAGGTATTTGCGGCTGGTGGCCGCCAGCATATGACAGCCGATTTTCTGCACATCGATCGGCATCTGCCCGACGCCCTGGCAGGCATCCAGCAGAAACAGAACCCCGGCCGCGCGGGCGAGGGCGCCGATCTGCTCGATAGGTTGCACCGGGCCACCGTTGGTGGCGATCACCGGCAGCGACACCAGGGCAACCCGGTCATCGCCGAGCATGTCCCGCAGCGCCGGCAATGACACCTGGCCCTGTTCATCGTTGGGAATCACCCTGATCTCGATGCCGCGCTGTTGCTTGAGTTGCAGGTAGGGAATGTAGTTGCCGGCGTATTCGGTGGTCGACGTCAGCACCACATCACCGGGCCGCAGCGGCAATGAATAGAAGGCCATGTCCCAGGCGCGGGTCGCGTTTTCAATCACCGCGATTTCTTCGGGACGCGCGTTGATCAGTTGACCGATGGCGTCGTAAACGTCTTCCACTTCCCGGGCCTGTTGCCCGGCGGCTTCGTAACCGCCGATCCGGGTTTCAAGTTGCAAGTGACGGGTCACCGCTTCGATGACTGGATTGGGCATCAGCGCCGCGCCCGCATTGTTGAAGTGAATCAGTTGCTCGACACCAAGGGTGTCGGCGCGCAGTTGTTCAATGTTCAACGAAAACTCCTTGGTCAGTCGCCCGGCGGCATCTGGCTCGGTTGCATGACCATCGGCCGGTAACGCAAGGCAACGATGGGCATCAGCGCGAGCATGTAGGCGAGGCAGACAAACAGGTAGGTGTACTGCAAACCATAGACCTGGCTGAGTAACCCACCGGCCGAAATGCCGGCGATGGACGCGAATTGCGCAGTGCTTTGGGCAATGCCCAGCACGTAGCCCTGGCGCGAGCTGTCGGCGGTTTTGGAAATCAGGGCCATCAGCACCGGCGTGGTGGCCCCCAGCAATACGCCCCAGATGAAATAGGCACCGACGAACACGATCGGGTTGCGCGTGTAGCCGGCAAGGGCCGTCAGCGCAATACAGCCGAGGACGACATAAGTGATGCGTTGCAGGGTGTCTTGCTGGGTACGGTGCTCGAAGTAACGCGACCATGCGGTTGCCGACAGAATGAAACCCAGCGCCAGCAAGCCATAACACAGCCCGACCACCGAGTTGCTGACCTCGAACACCGAACTGACATACAGCGAGAACGACGTCTGCGGCAGCATCCGCGCCAGCAGCAGGATGCCCATGACGCCCAGCAGCGACAGCAGGGGCGTGCCTTGCCAGACGCTGGTGTTATGGCTGGCAGGAGCCGCTTTATCAGCGACCGGCGCTTTCTTCACTGGCGGTACATCCGGCAACGTCACGGCTGCGACCACGGTGCAGATGGCGCATAACACAGCGGCGATCATGTTGATCCAGAAGAATGTCGCGTAATCGAGGATCAGTCCGCCGACCACTGCGCCGAGCAACGAGCCGACGTTGGTGGAGATCTGCAGGATCGCGAACAGCCGTGCCCGCCGCGAAGGTGCTTCAATGCTCACGCCATACGCCTGGGCCGGGGCGATGTAGCCGGCGAAGGCGCCTTGCAGGAAGCGCAGGATCAGGATCACCCAGATGTCACTGCACAGGGCCAGCCCAAGCTGGGTCAATGACAGGCCGGCGAGGGCGCGGATCATCATCAACTTGTGGCCGTAGCGGTCGCCGATACGGCCCCAGAATGCGCTGGTCAGAATAATGCCCAGCATCGGCCCGACGTACACGGCGATGCTGGCGAAGCTGAAAAGCGAGTCTGACGAGGTCAGCCCGCGCAGGTGGACAGGCCAGAATGGCCCGCTCATTTCCATCGCGCCCATCGAAATAAGCTGGATCGCGAACAGAAGATAAATCAGGACTCTAACGCGCGAACCCGCGATGGCACCTGCTTGGGTCATGAGTCAGCCTCGGTTATTGAACGACATTGAGCGGGTTGGTCAGCGTGTGCTGAATCCGGTAGTTGGAATACTGCATCATGTGCATGCGCAGCAACGAACGGGTCGGCCATGGATCATTGAGGAAGGCCTTGCGTTCGACTTCCCATAGATCCGGCGCGACACGCTCGCGCACCGCTGCGAACGCCTGCTCGGTTTCTTCACGCAGAATGCCCCACATCCGGTTGTTGTCCAGCGCGTACTCCTTGGTCAGCCACAGGGCCATTTCATGCAGGTGCGTGAGGAAGGCTGCGTCGAGCACGAACATGCGCACCGGCTCGATATCGCCCTCGAACACCGTTGGCAGAATGCCCGGCTGCACATGCGGTTGCAGGGTGTAGCCGCGTCCCTCCAATAATGGCGCATAGGTCCTGCCATCGCCGAAATCGCGGATCAGCAGACTACGTGCTTTGCCATCCGGGGAAAACAGCACCATCGTGTTCTGCTGGTGTGCTTCGAGCCCGATCCCGTACATCAGGTAGATCGCCACTACCGGATGAGTGACCACTTTGGCGTACTGACGGAACCAGTCTTCCACCTGAGCGGCATTGGCCCGAACGCCGTCGCGCTCGATCAGCTCGGTGAACAGTGGTCGACCGTTGCCCGGCAAGCGAGTGAACAGAGAAGCCACGGTGATCGGCAGACAATCGTCGTTACGCTCGAACGCTTGCTGGCTGGCACGGAACACCACCGACAGATGCCGGCCGGGATGGTCGTCCTGAGTGATCGCGTGCTTGTAACGCACGCCGATCTCCTCCGGGAAGATTTCCAGGCGTTGCTCGAAACCGTTTTCGACCTCGAGGATCTTCGTGATGACGGTGCTGATGCGTGGCCCCATGTGAATCGACTTGGCTTGCAGGCTGCGCAGTTCGCTGGTCATCCACACGGCAATCGGCAACTTGATCAGCGGCGCGCTCTCCTTGAGCACCGGCATCATCGTGCGGTAGGACATGGTCGGCAGGGTCTGGATGTCCGGACCGTCGGTGATGAGAATGCCTTCTGCAATTTCCGCCGCAAAGTTTTTCAGCACGTAAGCCTGCAAATGCCATGAGTGAATCGGTAGCGGCAACCACTGGGATTCGTCCAGGCCCTTGTCGTTGAGCGACGCCTTCCATTGCGCCCATTGCGTTGGGAAGTTACTGGCGAACCAGCTGTGGTAATCGCTGACGTGAGGCATGCTTTCGCTTTTCGCCATGTCGGCCCGCAGCGCGGCAATGCGCAGCGGCACCTGGGCGTTGAACTCCGGTGACAGTTGCTCGACTTCCTCATCGCTGAGGCCCGGTCGCGCTTTCCAGGTCGGATAGTAGGGGTGACCTTCCAGCGAGCCCCACTGGTCGAGAAGGATCGCGGCGTCCTTGGTGCTGGCGTGCTGGCGCAGGTAATCGGTCAGGCTGTCGAGGCCCTGTTCCCGGGCGGCGGCGGCCAGTCGAGCGTTCCATTGCTGGCGATGCTGACGCGCGTGGGCGTCGTTCATCAGGCTGTTTTCCATGTCTGACTTGAGCCCGGCGATGCCTTCATCGGTGGGTTCGAAATCGAAGCTGTCGCGCAGCACATCCAGCAGGTCATGATGGGTGTAGATCACCTGGCGTACGCCTTCATCGGTCATCAGGATCACGTCGCCGTCATTGACCACGGTATCGGCCGGGCCCTTGGCGATGTTGGAAAAGAACACATGGGAACGTCCGTCTTTCAGCGCGTACGTGGCCTCGTTACCGGCCTCAGAGAAGCGCAGGCCCGCGCGATCCAGAATGTTTTCGGCAAACAGGCAACGGATCATCCGTCGCAGGGCGTTCTTGCGGGAGTAGGCGATGAGTGTCTTGAAGTCATCCATATCAGCTATCTGCTCGTCGAGAAATTAATGAAAAGTTGAACCCGCTCACGCGGTGCGCGGCCATTGGCTGGGGAAGTAGTCGAGCGCCGAGTCGCGCAGGCCCTGCATGTAGGAAACGCTCCATTGCAGGACTTCTTCGATGTAGGGGACTTTCAGTTCGAAGCGCCGGGCCATTTCCACCAGCAGCACGAGGCCGTAGGCAACGTCTTCGTTGAAGGCGCGGCTTTCGCGCTCGATCACGTAGCCGGCGCGGTTGTCGTCGGCCGGAATCATTGGCGCGAGGATGTCGTTGTAGGCCTGGTTGGTGCGCAGGATCGACAGCATGCTGCTCTGATCGCGGATCTGCTCGCCATAGGCCTCGACGATTTCCTGCTTGAGGGATTTGACCGATGACAGGTCGATGCCCATGCGCTGGCTGATCACGCTGCACAGTTCCTGACTTTCCTGATCCATGCGCTCCAGAAAATAGGCGCCCAGCTCGGGGCATTCGGTCCACCAGCACATTCGTTGCGGGAAGATCTTGCGATGCCATTGGCCGTAAGGACCGATCAAACCGTAGATCACCGAGCTGTGCATGATCGGATTGCCCGGTGTCAGGGTGATTTCCAGGTAGTGGTCGAGCATCGTCACGCAGGGGCCATAAAGCGTGGTGAGGATTTTTTCCAGGTGCAGCCGTGATTGCGCTGATTCGCGGTCGTGCAACGCGACATACAACTGGCTCTTGCCGCCGCCCATCTTGACCGACACCCCTGGCTTCAGATCGAACGCGGTGTGCGGCACATCCTTCATGCCCCAGATCACCACGTTCGAACGTTCGCCCAGCGTGGCTTGCGCCAGCCAGTCGAAACCGCAGAAACCCGGGATCGCGCCGACGTACACCGGTTTGCCTGAACTCAAATGCGGTGCGATGGCTTGCAGGGTCTGCGGTCGTGCGTGGGCCGGAACCGTGATGATCACGATGTCAGCGTCGGCAACTGCAACACTCGCATCGCTGCTGACCTGGTCCGGTCGCGCGCTCAGCGTCGAGCCGTCCGGCATCAGCGCCAGCATCGGCAGATTGGCGAGGTGACGATCAACCACCTCTTGATTATTGGTGAGTATCGAAACGTGAACATTGGGCAACTGTTTAAACAGGATGGCATTCAGATGCCCGGTCCGGCCTGCGCCGCAGATGGCGACTTTCAGCGGTTTCATACAGAGACTTTCCTGTGTGGGAGACGCGTCAGGCGACGCTCAATTGCAAGGAAGTAGCGTCGGATTCCAGCCAGCGGGTCTTGCCCAGCCAGCGATCCAGTTGCGGTGCGACGTCCGGGTCCAGCAGATCCCGCTCTTGCAGCCATTTGTCGTCGAACACGGTGTGCAAGTACTTCTCGCCGCCGTCGGCAATCGGCACCACAACGTTGCCGGTCAACGTGCCTTTGTGAATCAGCTCCAGCGCCTTGAAGATCGCTCCGCCGGTGGATCCGCCGACCAGCAGTGCCAGGTTGCGCGCGATGTAGCGGGCGGTTTCGAAGGCCTGGGAATCGGTGACCTGCAAGCCCAGGTCGATGCAGCTATAGTCGAGCACCAGACCGACGGTGTCGCCGGCAGGCGTGCCGGTTCCCGATTGGTAATAGGGATAGCCGGGATGGCCGAAGACGATGGAACCGGCCGGTTCGACGGCGACGGTAACGATGTCCGGGTTGTGCAGTTTCAGGCCACGGGCAATGCCGGTCATCGAGCCGCCGGTGCCGACGCAACCGACGTAGGCGCCAATGTGGCCACCGGCCTGGGCGATGGTTTCACGCACAAAATCGCTGTAGCCGCCAGCGTTGGCCGCGTTGTCGGACTGGTTCATGAACACCGCGCCGGGGATCTGCGAAGCCAGTTCGGCCGCCAACCGTTGACGCTCGACCACGGCCACTTCGTCTTCGCGGTAAGTGCCGGCGACAAAACGGATTTCGGCGCCCAGAGCCTTCATCACCGCGATCTTGTCCTGCGCTGCATGGTGATCGACCACCGCAATGAAATGCAGGTCGAACTCCACGGCTGCCATCGCCAGGCCGATGCCGGTATTGCCGGAGGACGACTCCACGACCACACCACCGGGTTTCAACTTTCCGGACTTGAGCGCCGCCAATACCATGTTGCGCGCCATACGGTCTTTAATGCTGCCGCCGGGGTTGTTCTTCTCTATCTTGAGCAAAAGTCGAGCGTTGCTATCCGGAACATCAATGCCCAACATTGGTGTATTGCCAATAAGATCCGAAACTTTATTCAGTATCATCTGGACGTCTTCCCTTAATAGTCAGGTGTGAATGCGTAGTTACCTTCCGTACAACAAGTCGCCATCAGTCGCCGTGGCAACGGGTGACGATGAAATTCGTTTTCCAGCAAGTCCATCTGATAACCGGCGGTATTGGCATAGATCAATAAATCGCCGGTTTGCGGTGTTGTTTCAAAGTTGATCAATCGATGAGTAATCACATCATCGTCCAGGCAACTATGCCCGGCGATGTAGGCTTGCATTGGAACTTGTCTTGATTCTTTCGAAGTGATCAGGATTGGATCGACAAGGTATTCAGACGAGAACCAGGTTTCGCACGCGCTGAAACTGCTGCCTTCGGCGAATATCACAACTTTGTTGTCGGCCAATTGTTTGGTGCGCGTTACGCGAAAGACGGTGATCGCCGCTTGATCCACCAGACTTCGGCCGGGCTCCAGTGCCAGTTTTATATTCTGACTCTTCAAGTAACTGGCAATGGTTTTTTCCGGGGAATGCTCCGACGCCAGGAATAAGTCCAACCACTGGCAAGCCGTCAGACTGCTGCCATAAGGGTAATAAGAGTGGGGTACTCGACGGTTCTGATAATGACCAGGGTTGTTGTCGTTCTGCAAAAAACTGTCGTACTGCCGTGGGTCGACATAGCGCATCGGCAGGCCACCACCGATGTCAATCATGACCGGGTCGAGGCCCATTTCCCTGGCGGCATCGAAGAACCCGGTCACTTCACGGAAGGCCTGTACTCGGGTTTCGTAGCCGTATCCGCCGAGGTGGAAATGGAAACCTTCGAAGTGCAACGACTCCCGATGTTCCGTCAGCCATTGCAGGCACTGAAACACGTCATCGGCGCCCATGCCGAAGCGGCTCGCCAGGCAACTTGTCGGCCTGTAACGCAGTAGAACTCGGGCTTTGGCCGGTGCCGGCGTAGTGTCGAGCAGTGCTTTGAGCTGGCTGAACTCTTCCCGTGAATCCACACAAATCAGCGAACCGCCTTGCACCAGCGCTTGATGAAACGCGGTCGTCTTCGCCGGCCCGGTTGCGCACAGATGTTCCGCTTCGGTCCCGGCGCGCAGCGCAGCTTGCAGTTCAAACAGGCTCGATACGTCAGTGCCGATGCCTGACGACGCAGCCGCAGCCAGCAGGCACTGGGACTTGTTGGCTTTGGCGCCGTAGAAAATCGCGTAGTCAACGTTGTGCTTCTTCAGCACCGATTGCAGCGCTTGGGCGTTGGCCTCAAAGGCATGTGGCCACACCAGATTCAGCGGCGATCCGTGTTGTTTAACAAGCTCAACAAGTTTTCCCGGTGAATGTTGAAGAAGGTTTTCGATAATAGGGTCGAGTAACGGTTTCAGCACTTTTGTGTACTGAGCTACAGTTGTTTCTTTAATGGGCGGCGCAATTAATTCAGGCATAGAAAACCTCTGGCGTAAATAATCGCCATATGTATGTTGCGTGTTCTTGCTGCTCGTCAGATACGAATTTTTAAAAAGGTGGAGGCGGATGACAGATCCGCTCTGGAATTAAACAAGGGGCATGTTCTTTCATAAAATTTTCACAAATCTGTTTCATGAGAACCCCACTCCTTAAGGCTCAGGCAGGCAAGGAGAAGGCCAATAAAATATGGCCTTGTCCCTTTTGAAGTGCCAGTACCTGACATGTAAATGACATCATTGCGCCGAACTTTCCGTGAACAAAATCGCAGGTCTTGATTTGAGTCTCGACCCTGTCAGCGGCTCGAACAATATTGCGAACGGGAACGATTATCAAGTAAGGTTTTCAAATATTTTTGAATGAACACACACAACAGGGGAGTGCGAAGCCGCTTATTCGCATGCTCAAGTAAGCGCTCGCGTATTGATTAAAAATTCTCTTAACGCCTTGTTATTCAAGGTGTTGACGATTGATTCAATGCGCCTGAAATCAACCCGGTTTTTCCCCTGTAACAGGTGCTCGAATTTTTTTTGAAAACCCACGACTGAAGCACGCTCAGGAGAGTCCCGATGACTGTTCGTCACAGCACCAACGCTACGCTTCCCATCAGCTACCTGTTCGTTCCCGGCAACCGCCCGGAGCGTTTTTCCAAAGCGGTCGACGCCGGGCCGGACGCGATCATTCTCGACCTCGAAGATGCCGTTCATCCGAACAGCAAAGCCGTGGCCCGGGCGTCGATCTGGGCCTGGCAACAGAGCACGCCTGAAACCGCCTGCCGGCGTTACATCCGGCTGAACAGCGTCGGCAGTTCGCTGTTTCGCCAGGACATGACGTGGCTGGGCGATATGCGCTACCCCGAGCGCTGCGCGGGGATTTTCCTGCCCAAGGCCGAATGCCCGCAGAGCCTGTCCCATGTTGTCGGGCACCTGCTGGAATGGAACCCAGAGCTGCAGATCGTCGCCATCATCGAGACCGCCAAGGGCTTGCATCAGGTCGAGGCGATTGCGGCGATTCCCGGGTTGGCGCGGCTGGCATTCGGTTCGCTGGATTTTTCCCTGGACATCGATTGCAGCCAGATTCCCGAAGCGTTTCTGTTCGCCCGCAATCGCATCGTGCTGGCTTCGCGGGTGGCCGGGTTACCGGCGCCAATCGATGGCGTGACCCCGGCCATCAGCGACATGGAGGTGGTCGAGCGCGACTCGCGTTACGCCCGGTCGCTGGGGTTCGGCGCCAAGCTGTGTATCCATCCTTCGCAAATCACCAAGGTGCAGAAAGCCTTCCTGCCCAACGCCCGCCAACTGGCGTGGGCGGATCGGGTCCTGAGCGCGGTGGCCGGGGGCAGTCACGCGGTGCAGGTCGACGGCGAAATGGTCGATCTGCCGCTCATCGAACAGGCCCAGCGCCTGCGGGACATGGCCAGCCAGTACGCGCTGCACGTCAACGCGGATGCCTGCTGAAACCGGGGGTGAAGCATGGGACATGGTTACCAGATTGCCTTGCGTGCGCTGTGCGACGTGCGGCAATCCGAGCAGGTCGATCCGCTCAACGTGCAACGTCTGCGCGAGGCGATCATCCAGGCCGGGCATTGGCTGGAACCGATCATCGTCGAGCGTTCCCGGGGCATCGTGATGGACGGCAACCACCGGTTCAACGCAGCGCGGGCACTGGGGTTGAAACGCGTGCCGTGCATCCAGCTCGACTACGCCGACCCACGGGTTTGTGTGCGCCACTGGCAAACTGGACAAGCGTTCGAAGTGGCGCAGATTTTCACCACCATCGAGCGTGGCGAATTGTTCCCGTACAAGACCACCCGCCACGCGTTCGACCCCGCGCTGCCGGTGGTCTCCATCCCGCTGCACTGCCTGTATGACTGATCGGCGTCGGAGGGTGGGTTTCACTGCCCCATCCTCCGGCGTTTTCCCCTGCGGGCGATCCGCGCAAAAAAATATTCGGCCACGCTGATACTTTTTCGATTGTCGACTGGCAAATAGGAGTCATTACCATTTTCAGCCATTCGAGAAGGACCCAATCGTCATGTCTGTTGCACGCCGACCCTGCAGTGAACGCGCCCTCACACTGGCCATTCGCACCGCGATGCTGAGTTCTATCCTGGCCGCAGGAAGCGCCACTGCCTGGGCAGCAGACCCCAAGCAACCCGAGCAACAGGACGCCGCCGCCACGGAAGGGCTGACGCTGGACACCACCAACGTCAACGCCCGTTACAACGGCGCAACCGCATTGCCGGAAGTTCTCGCCGGAGGGCAGGTCGCCCGAGGCGCAAGGCTGGGGATGATGGGCAACAAAGACGTGATGGACACGCCGTTCAGCGTGACCAGCTACACCGCCAAAACCCTCGCGGATCTGCAAACGGTCACCGTGGCTGATGCACTGGAGCGCGACCCATCGGTGCGCTCGACCGGGCAGACCGGTGGGATCGTCGATTCGTTTTTCATCCGGGGATTTGCGATAGGCGAGGGCAACCTCGGCGAGCTGGCCTATGACGGTGTGTACGGCGTTGCGCCCAACTATCGCGTGTTCACCGAATACGCCGAGCGCGTCGAAGTGCTCAAGGGTCCAGGCGCGCTGATGTACGGGATTTCGCCCAACAGTGGCGTTGGCGGCGTGATCAACATCGTACCCAAACGGCCGCTGGCCGAAGACCTGACCCGCTTCACCGGCAGTTACGCGTCGGACTCGCAAGTGGGCGGGCACCTGGACATCAGTCGGCGTTTCGGTGACGAAAACCAGTTCGGCGTACGTTTCAATGGCAGCCTCCAGGGCGGCGACACTGCGGTGGATGATCAGGAGAGGGACCTCAACATCGGTGCCATCGCCCTCGACTACCAGGGCGAGCGCTTGCGTCTGAACCTGGATTTCATCAGCCAGAAAGAGAGCTTCGAGGCGGCGTCGCGCCCGTTCACCATTGCACCGGGCGTCGAGATTCCATCGGCGCCCAACGGCCGCACCAACCTGCCGCAGGACTGGGGCTGGTCGGACACCAAGGAGCAGTCGGCCTTGCTCGGCGGCGAGTACGACCTCAACGATAATCTGACGGTATTCGCCCACGCCGGCGGTGGCCGCTCCGACGTCAAGCGCATGTCCGACCAGGTGCCGCGAATCCTCAACGACGCCGGCGACACCAGCAACATCCCCGGCTACTACAAATTCAACGTCGACCGTTCGACGGCCGACGTGGGCATGCGTGCGCTGTTCGCCACCGGCCCGGTCACCCACACGACCACGATCATGGCGACCCGTTATCAGGACGAGTTGTCCCGTGGCATCAACAACGGCACAGAGATCCGCTCGAACATCTACCACCCGGTGGACGTGCCGAAGCAGTACATCAACTCGCCGAAAGTGCTGCGCGTTTCCGAATCGGAACTGTCCGGCATCGCGTTGACCGACACCCTGGGCTTTCTCGATGACCGGATCCAGTTGACCCTCGGCGTGCGCCGTCAGGACATCGAATCGCGTAACTACAACGCTTCGGGTGCGGTCAGCTCCCGTTACGACGACAACGCGACGACGCCGTTGGCTGGCGTGGTGGTTAAACCGTGGGAAGACGTTTCGCTGTACTACAACTACGTCGAAGGCCTGAGCAAAGGTGATATCGCTCCGGGCACTGCAGCAAACTCCGGCGAAACCTTCGCCCCCTACAAGTCCAGGCAGCACGAAATCGGCGTGAAGTACGAACACGGCACGTTCATGACCACCCTGGCGCTGTTCCAGATCGAGAAGCCGAGCGGCGAAATCGGCGCCGGCAACGTGTTCTCGGTGCAAGCCGAACAACGTAACCGTGGTGTCGAGCTGAGCATGTTCGGTGAAGTCGCGCCGGGCACCCGCCTGATGGGCGGCGTGACCTTGCTCGATGGCGAACTGACGGATTCGGCCACCGCCGCCAACCGTGGCAACAAACCGGTGGGCGTGCCGGATGTCCAGGCCAACCTCTGGGCCGAGTGGGACACACCGTGGGTCGAAGGTTTCACCCTGACCGGCGGCGCGATCTACACCGACAGCCAATACGTCAATCAGGCCAACACCCAGGAACTGCCTTCCTGGACCCGCATCGACGCCGGCGCTCGCTACGCCACCAAGATCGAGGGTCGGCCAACGACATTCCGCGCCACGGTGCAGAACGTGTTTGATCGCGAGTACTGGTCGGGTGTGGCGTCCTATGGCGCGTTCTCCCCGGGCTACCCACGCACGTTGCAGTTGTCGGCGACCGTCGACTTCTGATCCGGGGGCGCACTGTCGGGTGCGCCTTCTTCTATATAGAGCTACGCACAGCGGTTGATCACAGAGCCTTCAAGGAAAGGAGTATTCGAATGTTAACCAGCCCGGCATCGACTTCCTCTGGTACGCCATTGCCGATCCCGAAAGTCCAGCGAGCCTTCGATTTCGAGCGCAGCACCAACGAGCATATCCGTGAGCTGCTGCATTATTACGGGCTGCGCACCAGCCTGATCCGGATCAAGGTGATCGATGCCTTGCTGGTTGCCACACGGGAAGGACGCGCCGTTGGCGGGCGCGGGGTGCATGGGTATCTGCAGGCATTTGTCAGCGGCATTCAGTTCATCAGCGTCAGGGAAGTGCTCAAGCGTTTGTGCGAGGAGGGCGTCATCGTGTTTCATTCCGACAAAAGCTACCGTTTCACCGGCGAGGCCTATGCGATGCTGGAGCAGCATGCCGATCGCTGAGTGATCGGGTGTGCCGGCCAGATCAAACCACCTGTTCGCAGGTGGTTTTTTCGTTGGGGGCGGTCAATTCTGATTCGCGCAAACACGGCCAGCGCCCGGCTCATATTCACTTCTTCATTTCCGCACCGGGGCAGCAGCACCTATACCGTCGATGGCACGCCCATTGCGCTGGGTGGGATGAAAACTGCGTGTGGGGCGGCGCTTATCGCCAGCGGCCCGAAAGGCGTGGTGGTCAGCTGAGTCCCGTAGTCAGACAGACCTAAGCTAATGCAAAAAAGATATTTGTTCGGTGTTTTTAATATCGTTTAGTTTTGTTTCATAGACGAACCAAAAGCATCAAACCGACAGACCCCCGATTGCCATGACGGCACACGCTGAATCGATCACGGACTCTTCAGGTTTGATTCACACGGGAGTGAATCATGCCGCACACCTCAGACATCACCGCATTACCCATCCTCGACCTGTCCCAGCTCGACGGTACGCCGTCGCAACGCCAGGCATTTCTTGATGACTTGCGCCATGCCGCCCGCGATGTGGGTTTTTTCTACCTGACCGGTCATGGCATCGACGCCGGCCTGCTCGAGCAAGTGCAGGACCACGCGCGCCAGTTCTTCGCCTTGCCTGACAGCGAGAAAACCGCTGTCGGCATGATCAATTCGCCGCACTTTCGTGGCTACAACCGCGCCGCTTCCGAGATCACCCGTGGCCAGCCCGATCAGCGTGAGCAATTCGATCTGGGCGCCGAGCGTGAGGTCTTGCCGTTGAACGCCGACAGTCCGTTGTGGGCGCGGCTGCAAGGGCCGAATCAATGGCCCGAGGCGTTGCCGCAACTCAAGCCGCTGTTGCTCGACTGGCAGCAGGCGATGACCCAAATGTCGCTGCGCCTGCTGCGCGCATTCGCTCAGGCGCTGTCCTTGCCGGAAGACGCTTTTGACCGGTTGTACGGCGACAAACCCAACGAACACATCAAGCTGATGCGCTATCCGGGGCAAGCCTCGACGGCGAGCAATCAGGGCGTCGGCGCGCACAAGGATTCGGGATTTCTCAGCTTCCTGCTGCAAGACCAGCAGGCCGGCCTGCAAGTGGAAATCGAAGAGGGGCGCTGGATCGATGCGCTGCCTCGGGACAACACCTTGGTGGTGAACATCGGCGAATTGCTGGAGCTGGCCACCAACGGTTATCTGCGCGCCACGGTGCATCGTGTGGTGTCGCCGCCGGTGGGCAGCGAGCGCTTGTCCATCGCGTTTTTCCTCGGTGCGCAACTGGATGCAGTGGTGCCGCTGTATCCCTTGCCGACGGCGCTGTTGCGTGAGGCGCGCGGCCCGGCGAGTGATCCGCTCAATCCGCTGTTCCGCGATGTCGGCTGGAATTATCTGAAGGGTCGACTGCGCTCCCATCCCGATGTCGCGCAGCGCTTTTACGCCGACGCGTCGAACACCAGCACACCGCTTCGCAAGACCGCCAACGCCTGATCCATCACTCGCAAAAGGTCGCTTTCCCATGTTGAAAAAAGCAGTGTTGAAAAAAGCAGTGTTGAAAAAAACAGGCCTGACCCTGGCCGTCCTCGGCGCGCTGGTGACTTCGTTCAGTGCTCAAGCGCTGGAGCCATTGCGGGTTGCCGCCGACCCGGTGCCCCACGCGCAGATCCTGGCGTACATCCAGAAACTCGATCCGCAGCTCAACCTTAAGGTGATCGAAATCCCGCAGGGCGTGAACTCCAACGAACTGCTGGTGCACGGCGATGTGGACGCCAACTACTTCCAGCATTTGCCGTACCTGCAATCCCAGGAAAAGGCCCTCGGCGAAAAGCTCGCGGTGGCCGCCACGGTGCACATCGAACCACTGGGCATCTATTCCCATCGCCACAAAACCTTCGCCCAGGTGCCGGACAAAGGCACGGTCGCGGTGCCGAACAATGTCACCAACCTGAGCCGCGCGCTGTACCTGTTGCAGGACAACGGCCTGATCAAGCTCAAGCCTGGTTTCAATGACCCGGCGGCCGATCAGGCAACGCCCAAGGACATCGCCGAAAACCCGAAACACCTGAAGATCCTCGAAATCGAATCGCCGCAACTGCCCCGTGCGCTGGATGACGTGGACCTGGCAGTAATCAACGGCAACTACGCGCTGGAAGCGGGGCTGGTGCCGGCCAGGGATGCGCTGGGGCTGGAGAAGGCCGAGCACAACCCTTACGCCAACATTCTGGTGACCACGCCGAAACTGGAAAACGATCCGCGCATCCAGCAATTGGCCAAGGACCTGACCTCGCCGCAAGTCGCCAAATACATCGCCGAGAACTTCAAGGGCTCGGTGATTCCGGTGGCGGATGCCAAGCCATGATCGTCGTCGAGCAGTTGAGCAAGACCTATCCGTCAGCGTCGAGCCCGGCGCTGGATCAGGTGTCGCTGAGCATTCCCGATGGGGCGATCTACGGGATTCTCGGACGCAGCGGCGCGGGCAAATCGACGCTGCTGCGTTGCCTCAATCTGCTCGAACGCCCGGATGCCGGGCGGATTCTGCTGGACGGCGAAGACCTCACGGCGCTGTCCGACCGTGAGTTGCGCCGCCAGCGTCAGCGCATCGGCATGATCTTTCAGGGCTTCAACCTGCTGCATTCGCGCAACGTGTTCGACAACGTCGCGGTGCCGCTGGAAATCGCCAAAGTCGCCAAGCCACAGCGCCATGAACGGGTTCGCGAGCTGCTGGATCTGGTGGGCCTGGGCGACAAGGCCGAAGCCTTTCCATCGCAACTGTCCGGCGGGCAGAAGCAGCGGGTGGGCATTGCGCGGGCCCTGGCGGCACGACCGGCGTATCTGCTGTCGGACGAAGCCACCAGCGCCCTCGACCCGGAAACCACCGCATCGATTCTGGAGTTGTTGCGCGACATCAACCGCCAGCTAGGTTTGACCATCGTCCTGATCACCCACGAGCTGGACGTGGTCAAGTCGATCTGCGATCACGCCGCGTCCATGGCCAACGGAAAACTGGTGGAGGCGGGGCCAGTCGCTCGATTGCTGGCCGATCCACAGTCCTCACTCGGTGCCTCACTGCGGCCCAGTTGCGGCTTGCCGCTGGGGCATGACGCGCCCGGTTTGAGTTTTCTGCGGCAATACGGCGTACGGGCGGCCCACTCATGAACCGCGTGATCGACTGGAATGAAATCCTGCAACTGGTGCTCAACGCTACCGGCGAAACCCTGTACATGGTGCTACTCGCCGGGCTGTTCACCTTGCTGATCGGTTTGCCGCTGGGGGTGTTGCTGTTCATCAGCCGTCGTCAGGGTCTGTACCCGTTGCCGAGACTCAATCAGGCCTTGGGCGCGGTGATCAACCTCGGTCGTTCGCTGCCGTTCGTGGTGATGCTGATTGCCCTGATCCCGCTGACCCGCCTTGTGGTCGGCACCACGTTGGGCAGCACTGCCGCCGTGGTGCCGATCACCATCGGCGCCTTTCCGTTTTTTGCGCGGATCGTCGAGAACGCCCTCGACGAGGTCGAAAAGGGCCGGATCGAAGCGATCCTCGCCATGGGCGGTGACATCCGCCACGTGATTTTCAAAGTGCTGTTGCCCGAAGCGCTGCCGGCCTTGCTGGCGGGCATCACCCTGACGCTGGTGATGCTGATCGGTTTTTCTTCCATGGCCGGGGTGATCGGGGGCGGTGGACTGGGCGATCTGGCGATCCGCTACGGCTATCAACGATTCAACAATGAAGTGATGGTCGCCACCGTCGTGGTGTTGGTCATCCTCGTCCAGGGTGTGCAAAGCCTGGGCGATCGACTGGTGCGTTCGCTGGCTCATCGACGTTAAGGAATTTTATGGGTGCGCCTGTCGCCGTGGTCTCCGAGCCACTGATTCGTGTACGTGAACTGAGCAAGACCTTTGGCTCGAACCGGGCGCTGGACCGGGTCAGCCTGGATATTTTTCCCGCCGAAGTGGTGGCGTTGCTCGGCGCCAACGGTGCGGGCAAATCGACGCTGGTGAAGATCCTCGCCGGCAGCCAGACCCACGACGGCGGCGAGATCTGGATCGATGGTCAGCCCCGGCATTTCAGTTCGCCGTTGTCGGCGCGTCGTTTCGGCATCGTCGCGGTTCATCAGCAGATCAACGAAGGCATCGCACCCGGTTTGAGCGTGGCGGAAAACCTGCTGCTCGATGAACTGTGCCGCCCTGACGCCGACTTCTGGCTCAATCGCAGACGCCTGCTGGAGCGCGCTGCGAGCATCGCCGCCGGCCTCGGGCTGGTGCTGCCGCTGGAGCAGCCGATCGAACACCTCGGCCAGGCCGAGCGGCAATTGGTGGTGCTGGCCCGCGCCTTCGCCCTGCAACCGCGCCTGCTGATTCTCGACGAGCCCACGGCGGCCCTGTCGGATGCCGAAGCGCAGCGCCTGTTCGGGCTGATCGACACCTTGCGCAGCCGTGGTGTGGCGATTCTGTACATCTCCCATCGCCTGTCCGATCTGCAACGGGTGGCCGACCGCGCCGTGGTCTTGCGTGACGGGCAACTGGCGGGTGAGTTCAGTGCCCGGCAATTGCCCGAGGCGTTGGAGGCGATGCTTGGTCAGGCGCTGGAGGCTCACGTCTACACACCGCGAGCGGCGGGGCGCGAAGTGCTGAAACTGCGCGGCGTGAAAGTCCTGCCGCGCACCCGTGCCTTTGATTTGTCCTTGCACGAAAACGAAGTGGTGGTGCTGACCGGGTTGCTCGGCGCCGGCAAAAGCGAGATCGCCGAAGTGCTGTTCGGGCTGCGCAAACCGTTGTCCGGCTCTCTGCAACTGGATGGCATCGAGTGGCAACCGGGCTCGCCCCGCCAGGCGATCCACAGCGGTGTGTTCTTCGCCGCCGAGGATCGCGCGAGCCAATCGCTGGTGGCGGATTTTTCATTGCGCCGAACCCTGACCTTGCCCTTTCTCGAACGCTTCACCCGTGGCGGTTTCATCCGCAACCGTGCCGAAGCGGCGGCGGTGGAGGCGCAAGTCGCCGCGCTGGGAATCAAGACCGCCGGCATTGATGTGCCGATGAGCGCGTTGTCCGGCGGCAATCAGCAGAAAGTCGTGCTCGGTCGCTGGCTGCTCGGCGAGGGCCGGGTGTTGATCCTCGATGAGCCGTTTCAGGGCGTTGATGTGCGTGCCCGGCGCGAGATCGGTCAGTTGCTGCGCGACAGCGCCGCTGGCCGCGCCACGCTGGTGATCTGCTCGGACGTCGATGAAGCGCTGGAGATCGCCGACCGGATCCTGCTGGTGCGCGATCACGCGGTGGTGGCCGAGTACCCGCGCGCGGGGCTGGATCGCGCCACCCTGGTCGCCGCGCTGGCCGGCAGCGACCCGCTAAATTCTTTTGTTCACGCCGCGCCAAGGAGTAGAGCGAGTGCCTGATTCGAGTTCCCTGTTGTCATCCGCCCCGGCGCCGTCCGAGCGCTTCGTGCAAGCGCTGATCCGCTACGGCCTGCTGTGGGTGCTGGCGTTGATCGTGGTGTTTTTCAGTGTCGCGGAACCGGCGTTCCTGCGGGTTGGCAACCTGTTCAGCATCTTGCAGTCGGTGTCGATTGTCGCGCTGCTGGCGTTGGGCGTGACGCTGACCATGGCCGTGGGCGGGCTGGATCTGTCGATCGGCGCGGTGGCGGCCATGAGTCTGATGATCGCCAGTTACGTGATGGTGGTGCTCGGCTGGGGCGCGGTGCCGGCGGTGCTGATCAGCCTGGCGGGTGGCGCACTGGTCGGGCTGCTCAACGGCTGGCTGATCGTGAAGATGCGCGTGCCGGACATACTCGCGACGCTCGGCAGCATGTTCCTGGTGATCGGCGTGCAACTGATCCCCACGGGCGGCCGCTCGATTGCGGTGGGCATGACCCTGCCCAATGGCGACGAAGCCGAAGGATCGTTCAGTGCGGTGTTTCTGGCACTGGGTCGCGGGCGACTGTGGGACATCGTGCCGATTCCGGTGTTGATCACGGCGGTGGTCGCGGTGGCGGTGTGGTTGTTTCTCGAACGCACGCGCATCGGCCGGTTGTTCTATGCGATTGGCGGCAACGAGCAGGCGGCGCGTCTGGCCGGTGCGCCAGTGCAGCGCTTCAAGTTGCTGGCTTATGTGCTCTCGGCGTTGCTCGCATCGCTGGGCGGCTTGCTGCTGGCGGCGCGGTTGGGGCGCGGCGATGTCAGCTCCGGCAACGGTCTGGTGCTCGATGCGCTGGGCGCTGCGCTGATCGGTTTTGCCGTGCTCGGGGCGAAGAAGCCCAACGCGTTCGGCACGCTGGTCGGCGCGCTGCTGGTGGCCTCGTTGCTCAACGGCCTGACCATGCTCAACGCGCCGTATTACGCGCAGGATTTCGTCAAGGGACTGGTGCTGGTGCTGGCCCTGATGTTCACCTTCGGCCTCGCGCATCGGGCGCGCTGAGCCGGTTCATTGATGCTTCAAGGAAAGATCCATGCACGGTTCAATCAAACAGTTCGCACGTCATTGCCTCGCCGGGGCGCTGCTCTCGGCGCTGGCCCTCAATGCCCAGGCCAAGGCCTTGCCCGGTGCGCCGGCGCCGTTCGATAAAGGTCAGGTACAGATCGCGCTGGTGGGCTATCTGTTCTCCGGGGATTTCCCTGAAGCCTATCTGCGCGGGGTGGAGAAACAGACCGAAGCGCTGGGCGCCAACCTGCGGGTGTTCGACGCGCGGCAACAGGCGGCGAGCCAGGGCGAGATGATCGATCAGGCCGCCGACCTCGGTGTCGACGGGATCATCGTGCAACTGGGGCTGGCGGAAACCCTCAAAGGGCCGATTGAGCGGGCGCTGGCCAAAGGCATCAAGGTCGTCGCATTCGACGTCGACCTGAACACGCCGCAAGTGACTCAGGTCGAGCAGGATCACCACGCACTGGCGCGGCTGGCACTCGATCAAGCGGTGAAGGATAACGGCACCCGCTTCGACGCCGGGTATGTCTACATCAGCGGCTTCACGCCGATGGAGCGCCGCGACGAGATCTGGAGCCAGGTCAAGGCGAGCAATCCGGGGATCATCGAGAAGGCGCGCTTCGGCACGCTCAATCCGCCGATTGCCAACTCGGTGGCGGATCAGGCCAGCGCCGTGTTGCGGGCCAATCCGGGGATCAGCGTGATTTTTGCGCCGTTCGACGAGTTTGCCAAAGGCGCGAAGATCGCCGTCGATGAGGCGGGTCTGAGCCGCAAGGTGAAGATCTACAGCGCCGATATTTCCACCGCCGACATCCAGATCATGAAAGAACCGGACAGCGCCTGGGCCGCCACCGCCGCGGTCAATCCGCAAGTGGCCGGGGCGATCAGCGTGCGCAGTCTGGCGATGCTGATTGCCGGGGAAAATCCGGGGCACAAGGTGCTGGTGCCGCCGACTCTCATTACCCGTCAGCAACTGCTGGATCTGGACGTGAAAAACGTACGGGACCTGGGGCAAAAGCTGCCGGCCTTCGGTGACACCGCCAATGTCGCGCGGGCACCGTGGATTCCCGTGGCGAACTGAGGAACCGACATGCACGACAAGGCTACGCGTCTGCGCAAGAGCCGTTCGCCGAACGCCGATATGGCGCTGGGCGAACGGCTGCCGCCGGGGCAAGTGCTGACGGAGCGCTTCCCGATCCTGCACGAAGGCGAGGTGCCGGCCTATGACCTGACGACGTGGTCGCTTCGCCTGTTCGGCACTTTGGCCAACCCGGTCGAGCTGACCTACGCCGATCTGCAAGCGCTGCCGCAACGCTCGTTGCAATGCGACATTCATTGCGTGACACGCTGGTCGAAGTTCGACACCCGCTGGAGCGGGGTTCATCTGCAAGACCTGTTGCAGGCCTTGGACATCCGGCCGACGTCATCCTTTGTCATGGCCCACGCCGATCACGATTACCAGACCAACCTGCGCCTCGACGACCTGCTGCACCCGCACAGCCTGCTGGCCACCCATCACGACGGTCAGCCGCTGACCGCGCAGCATGGCTGGCCGCTGCGGCTGGTGGTGGCGGGGCGATACTTCTGGAAAAGCGCGAAATGGCTGCGCGGGCTCGAGTTCACCGATCAGGAACAACCGGGCTTCTGGGAGCGCAACGGTTTTCACTTGCACGCCGATCCGTTCATTGAACAGCGTTTCAGCGGCGATGCGCTGGACATTGCCGAAGATGCCTGGCGGGAAAAGGACTTCGACTGACGGCATCTAACTTCGCACCGAAAAAACACAGATTAATAATGCTCTCTACAACAACGTGGAGTGTGTTTTTGTACGTGATTAGTTGTTGGTTAGTTGGGTATTCATGTTGTTGCGCAAACACAAGTGTTGCTCAGGCAACACTCCGTTCGTCGGGCATAACCTAAGCGTTATTGGTTCTTTTGCGGCAGGCGACCGCTCGTCTAGCATCGGTAATCAGGGGGTTCTACTAACTTTGGGGTTCTTGCGCTCTAACAGCCGATAGTTGCTCAACACACTTGGCTGCCTTTCTGAATATCAAAACTACAGCAGAAATTGCCGTGCACTGATTGCCGACACTTCATGATTCGGCAGCGGCCGGTTATTAACTGCGATTCAAGGAGCTGTCGCATGATTCACCGTTCGCGTTCATTACTCGCCATCGCTGTTGTCAGTGCAATCTGGCAACTTCCTGCGCAAGCCGAAGAGTCTTCCGCGCGCGTCGACGATGACACACGGCTGGGTACCGTGCTGGTCACCGGCACCCGGGGCACTGCTCGTACAGTGCTGGATTCGCCGGTGCCGGTGGATGTGCTGACCGCCGAGGACCTGAAGACCGCCGGCGCCAGTGGCGGCGAACTGGGTCAGGCATTGCAGACGCTGTTGCCGTCGTTCAGTTTTCCGCGCCAGTCCAACTCCGGCGGCGCCGACCACGTGCGTGCCGCGCAGCTGCGTGGGATGAGCCCGGATCAGGTGCTGGTGCTGGTCAACGGCAAGCGCCGTCACACCTCGGCAGTGGTCAACGACTCGTCGAAAATCGGGCGCGGCACGGCGCCGGTGGACTTCAACTCGATTCCGATCAGCGCGATCAAACGCATTGAAGTGCTGCGTGACGGCGCCGGCGCGCAATACGGCTCGGACGCGATTGCCGGGGTGATCAACATCATCCTCGACGACGCCCCCGAAGGCGGCGAAGTCTCCACCAGCTACGGCGCCTACCACACCCACCAGGACGCCATCGGCAAAACCACCACCGACGGCCAGAACAGCGTGACCACCGCCAAGATCGGTACGCGGCTGGGCGAGGAGGGCGGTTTCATTCGCGGCGGCACCGAGTACAAGGATCGCAATCCGACCAACCGCGCCGGCTACGACGGTTTTGCCGACACCCCGGGCCAGCGCAACTACGTGATGGGCGACGGTGTGGCGCGGGACGTCAACGCCTGGTTCAACGGTGAATTGCCGTTGGCTGGCGGCAAGGCCTACAGCTTCGGCACCTACAACGAACGCCACACCACCGGCGCCGAGTTCTATCGCTACCCGTCCGAGCAGCCGCAGTTCTACCCCAACGGCTACTTGCCGCAATCGCTGGGCGACAATACCGACATCTCCGCCACCGCCGGCTACAAAGGCCTGATCGGCGACGACTGGGATTTCGACAGCAGCGTCACCCACGGCCGCAACCGCTTCGAGTCGGCGACCCGTCGCACCCTTAACGTCAGCCTCGGCGCGGACTCGCCGACCCGTTTCGACACTGGCGACTACGAGTTGCGTCAGACCACCACCAACCTGGATTTCAGCCGCGAATTGCGCCTCGGCGGCCGCTCGTTCGTGCTGGCGGTGGGCGGCGAATATCGCTACGAAAACTACCTGACCTTCGCCGGGGACGAGGCCTCCTGGATTGGCTCCGGGGCCGATGGCGCCAACGGCCTGCGTCCGAGTGAAGAGTCGGATCTGGATCGCAACGTGTTCGGCACCTACGCCGAATTGTCCGGTGATCTCACCGAGCGTTTCTTCGTCGACGCCGCCACGCGTTGGGAACATTACGACGACGCCGGCAGCAAACTCACCGGCAAGCTCAGCGGTCGCTACAAGTTGACCGATCAATGGGCGTTGCGCGGTGCGGTGTCGAACAACTTCCGCGCGCCGTCGCTGGCCCAGAGCGGTTTCCAGAACACCACCAGCAACTTCGGCGACGGCGGCACGCTCACCGACATCCGCGTGCTGTCGGTCAACGACCCGATTGCCCGTGCCCTGGGCGCGGAAAAACTCGATCCGGAAACCTCGAAGAACTTCAGCCTCGGCCTGACGTTCCAGTTGAACGAACGCTTCGATGCGTCGCTGGACGTGTTCCGCATCGACGTCAAGGACCGGATCACCCTGTCGCAGCGAATCGGCAGCGACGCACTGGAAAGCTACATCAACGATAACTTCGGCGTGCCGGGCGTGCACGACGTCAACTTCTTCACCAATGCCGCCGACACCCGCACTGACGGCGCCGAACTGGTGCTCAACTACCATCAGCCGTTCTACGACGGGCAACTGGGGCTGACCACCGCGTACACCTACAACCACACCAAGGTCACCAGCACCAAGGGCACGCCGTCGCAGCTGACCGCCCTGGGGATCGGCAATGACGCGCTGGTCGGCGTCGAGGAACGCAACACCTTGACCGACGCCGCACCCAAGGATCGCTTCGTGTTTTCCGCCAACTGGACCAGCGAACACTGGGGCCTGCTCGGGCGTCTGACCCGTCAGGGCGAGACCACTCGGGTGTTCGATTTCGGCGACTCGCAGCCTGAGCAAACCTACGGCGCGGTGTGGCAACTGGACGCCGAGGTGACCTACAAATTCACCCCGAAATTCAGCATCGCCCTGGGTGGCAACAACCTGACCGACAACTACCCGGAACGCTCCGGCTCGGCCATCAACTACGGCGGCAACCTGCCGTACGACGTGCTCTCGCCGATCGGCACCAACGGCGCTTATTACTACGCCACCGCCACTTACGGCTTCTGAGTCTTTTCCGCCATGGATGGCGGATCATCAGCGGGAACCTTCATGACTCAAACCAATGGCCCCAAGCGGCATCTGCCGGTGTTTCAGGCGTTGCTGATCACGCTGGGCATGGTCATCACCACCGATATTCTCAAAACCGCACCGACCGTTGCCTTGAACGTCGGGCCGGAACATTTCTATTGGGTCTGGGTGCTCGGCGGATTGGCGTCGATGGCCGGGGCCTTGTGCTTTGCCGAGATGGCCACCGCGTTCCCGCATCCGGGCGGTGACTATCATTTCCTGCGCACCGCTTACGGCGAGCGCATGGGTTTCCTGTTTGCCTGGTCGCGATTCTCGGTGATGCACACCGGGTGGATCGCCTTGTCGGCGTTCATGTTTGCCGACTACTTCAATGCGGTCGTGCCGTTGGGACATCACGGGTCGGGGCTGTTTGCCGGTGCGATCATTGCCGCGCTGGTGCTGTTGAATCTGACGGGCAAGCACGTTGGTTTCATTACTCAGACTGTGTTGGTCGGGCTGCTTGCTCTCGGGTTCCTGAGCATTGCCAGCGCCGGTGTGTGGCTGGTGTGGCAAGGGATCGAACCCGCGCTGCCCAGCGATCCGGTCGTGCCCGAACACACTGGCGCGGCGGGATTTTCAGCGGCGATGATCTTTGTGTTTCTGGCCTTCGGCGGCTGGAGCGATGCCGCGACATTGTCCGCCGAAGTGCGCGACGGTCGACGCGGGATCTTCATCGCCATGCTCGGTGCGCTAACAGTGCTGATGGCGATCTATCTGGCGCTGAACTGGGCGTTTGTCCAAGGGCTGGGATTCGAAGGCCTGGCCGCGAGCAACGCGCCGGCGGTGGAACTGTTGAACCGCGCTTTCGGGGCTCCCGGCGTGCTGCTGATTTTGCTGATGGTCGGCATCGCGGCCATCGCCACCATCAACTCAACCTTGCTGGTCGGCGCCCGCACCACCTACGCCGCCGCCCGCGATGTGCCGCAACTGCGACGTTTCGGCGAATGGGACGAACGCGACGGCGTGCCGCGCAAGGCGTTGCTGGCGGAGGGGGCGGTCGCGTTGTTGCTGGTGTTGTTTGGCAGTTTTACCCAGAGCGGTTTCAACACCATGGTTGAGTACCTGACACCGGTGTACTGGTTGTTTTTGAGCTTGAGCAGCCTGGCGTTGATCATTCTGCGGCGGCGTTTCCCCGAGATCCCCCGGCCGGTCAGGGTGCCGTTTTATCCGGTTTTGCCGCTGCTGTTTTTTGGCTTGTGCGTTTACATGCTGTATTCCAGCGTGACAGTGGTGGGGTTGGGGGCGTTTCTGGGGATCGGGGTGTTGGTGGTTGGCGCGTTGTTGCTGGCCGGGTTGAGCCACCTGGTGTCGACACCTCGGCAGGCTCTGCAAAAGACCTCGGATCAGAAGGACACCGCCGCTGGCTGAGATAACCGCAGCACCGACAAATCCCCGGTAATCCGCTTGTAAGCCAAACGAATCGCCTCGATGTCACTCTCACGTTTCGCGCTGCTCTCGTGCAGGATCACAATCACCTTGGTCGCCAGCCGCTCGGGCACTTTCGCGTCGTGGTCCTTCCACTGCCCATACGCATCGAACACGCTGAACCCGTCCGGGAACCGCGTCGTCACTTCCTGATCGAGAAACTCGCGCCAGCGCGCCGGGCTCACCACACCTTCCTTGCCTTCCAGCGGCCCCACCGAGAAATACAACTCGGTGCGCACCCACTGCGCCTGCGCCGGTCGCGTGGCATCGCCTTGCAGGGTCGAACTGACGGGATCCTTGGTATGCACGGAAACCGGAGGAGGGCTGGCACATCCGGTGACTGCCAGGAACAGTGCAGCCAGTACTAAACGTTGCGGCATGGAACTTCCTTATTGTTAAGAACTGTCCCGAATTATAGAGGGGACGGTTAATAGCAATAAAAGATTAAAAAGTGGATCAACGTTGAACTAATGGAATAAGCAAAAAAAGTGAAAATAATGCCCGCTGGTTAGAACGATTATTTCTTTAAGTTATTTGCTTGGTGTTGAATCGCATATCCATGACATTCAAAAACCTGCTCCCGCATTGGCCGGATCTGTCATGGCGTCTACTCTGCTGCTGCAACGGTTCAAGTCGCACGGAACGCTGCACTTGAAGCGTTTGAACAGCAGTTTTTGCTGCTCGATGGACAGCTTGTTGCGGATTTTCCAATCCTTAGAATCCGCTCCATCAACTTCTCATCCAGTTCTTAATCCTCAGGGAGCTACACCATGATGAACGCCATGCAGATGCAAATGCCGATGAACGCCAACATGCCGATGATGCCGATGACGGGCATGCCGATGATGATGGCGACCATGAGCTGCGACATGATGGACGACGGCATGATGTGCAAGATGATGCCGGCCGCTGGCATGGACATGGCCATGTTCAAGAACAGCGCGCAAATGATGCAGATGATGATGGACTGCGGCATGCCGATGATGATGCATTGCGGCAACATGAGCATGATGTGCATGTCCCCGGCGGCCATGGCCATGCCGATGATGAACATGATGATGCCGATGCCGATGATGGGCATGCCGATGCCATCGATGAAGTGCGTGATGGAATGCACCATGATGGCCGACTGCATGATGTGCAAAATCATGCCGATGCCGGGCATGAACATGGACATGATGAAAAACTGCTGCGCCCTGATGATGAAGATGATGAACGACTGCAGCATGCCAATGATGATGAGCTGCAACGGCATGCCGATGATGTGCTGCACCTGCTGATTTTCGCCAGCGCATGAAAAAGCCCGACCGGGAAATTCCCGGTCGGGCTTTTTCATGTCTGTCTGTTTTTCAGTCCAGGCGTTCGGGGTAGGTCACCACCAGGTACGCCACCGCTTCACTGTCGGCGGGGTTGCGATAGCGGTGGGGCTGGTCGGCGTAAAACAGAATCGAGTCGCCCGTCGACAGCAGATAGCGCTCGTCGTTGACGCTGATCTCCAGCACGCCCTGAGCCACCACCAGGTTTTCCTGCACGCCCGGGCCATGGCCTTCGGATTGATCCTCGCCCAGCGGGCTCAGGCGCAGTTCATAGAATTCCGACTGGCGCGCCACATCAAAGGGAAACAGCGCACGGCTGACAAAGGCACCGCTGGCGCTGACCAGCCGCTTGCTCTGGCTCGCCGACAACACGGCTACGCCTTCAAACGCGCGATGTTCGAGAAACGCCGCCACCGACACCTTCAAACCCTTGGCGATTTTGCACAGCACCTTGATCGACGGCACGCTGCGCCCGGATTCGATCTGCGCCAGCATCGCCCGGCTCACACCGCACTGGCGGGCTAGGGCGTCGAGCGACAGATGCCGCTTGCCGCGCAGCCGTTGCAGGTTTTGCGCGACGCGTTCACAGATCGGGTCTTCTTCCAGGGATTCGAGATTGTTCAGGTCCAGCACAGGTTCATCGGCGCTCGCCAGAAAGCGCGAGGGTTCACGCGCGTTCACGCTTGACGCGTCTCGCTGGAACGAGCGGCCTGCACCCACTGCCAAGCCTGATAACCGGCATTGCGCGCATACATTTCCCACATCAGCCGGGCCTGTTGCTGGGCGTGGCGGCGTTTGCGGTAGACGGCGAAGTCGATCAGGTTGTCAGTTGGTTTCATGGCGCACTTCACTGTGTTCAATGACGGGATGAGGTGAGAGTACGCCGAGATTTTTATAACGATAAATACTGATTGTTTATTTATTAATGCTTTCTGGTTATTTGATCGGTTCGCCGATTTTTCTTTGTCATCGGCGGTAAGGGGGCGATACATACTCGGCTTCTTTTCTGCGAATTTGGCAAATCGAATTTTAGGTTGGTCTTCGCGCAGGTGACGGATAGCGTCTGTGTTTTGAAATTCAGAGATGGTCTTGATGCCCCCCTTACTTCGTCGAGCCTGGCGCTTTCTGCGCGGAGCCAAAGCCACTGCCTACGTTTTGCTGATGCTGGGCCCAATGTTTATCAAACCCTTGGCATTTGTGAGAGTGCCTCATGAGGCTCAGCCGATCTATGCAAAACTGCCAGGCCTTTGGGGAACGCCCCTGTTGGTGGCCGGCGTGGCTGCGGCGACTATCCGGTCGTTTTACCAGTGGGTGTTCTGGCGTGAAATGAACAAGTCCGATCCTTCCAGTCCAGCGGCCGACTTGCTACTCATGCTGCACAATACCGAGGGACGCTATTTCTGGTTTGCGTTCGTTTTTTCCGCAGTATTGGTTTATGCCCTGGCCGGCCTGCGCTGGAGCTATCACTTCGGGGCTATCTCGTTCATACGCAGATGGCGTCCCAATCTAAGCAATCCACCGCTGAAATACTTCGTCGTCACCACTGCAGCGTGGGGGCTGTGGCTGAGTCTCTACAGTGCTGTCGTTGTGTATGGCTTGTGGCAGTGGAAGGCTCAAGTTGACCTTGCGATGCTCTTGAATCAATACGTTGAACAGCATCAAACCGGAGTGCTCGTGACATTGCTCGGTATAGGCGTAGCCATGAGGCTCGCCGGGCGCAATGGCGAGCTCGGCATGAAGGCTCTGTATGGCGGATCCAAGTGGCTGAGCATGGCCGTGAGTCTGGTCGCTATCTGTGCGTTGTTGCTATTGGCATTCCTATTGTCGAGCATCTGACGTTCCCTTGGGGTGCATCAGCGAACCTCAGGCCAGGATATTTACGAAAGCGGGGACTGTGGAGCCTGCGCAAAACAAAGGGCCGGCGAGGACCGGGTCGAGGTTGTCCGCGTGTCATCGAGCGGGCGCTAGCCAAGTGTTCAGCACGCGCCGGTCGAGCTCTTCCCAGTCCGCCATGCCCAAAACGCGCGTGGTGTTCAGGCCGCGTAAATAGCCGCGCAACTGATAGGCGACGGCCCGCACTGTTTCGGAATCGGCAACGTTCTGGCCCAGGACCGTTTCGTATTCGACAAGGTATTCCGCCACGCGGTCGCGGAATTCGGGCACGACCGCATCGCGGATCAGATCAAAGGTTCGCACGGGTAATCCTCATCTGTTTTCGTTGTGATTGAGTGTGCCGCAGTCTGCACGCCGCGCAACTATCGGTTCAAGTAATAGTGACCATCAAGAAACGCAAGTTCTGCTTTGGCGCCGATGGGCGGAAAATCGCCTCCATCGAACACGCCGCTGAAGGAATTGCGCGATGAAGACTTTGAACCGACTGGCTGTAGTCGCCCTGCTGATGGGCGGGGTGGCCGCTACCGTAGCCCCGGCTTACGCAGACGACGCCAAGTCGTGCCATTTTCTGCCCGTCGCCGCCAGCAGCGCCGCGCTGCAGCACTCGCAAACCGTCGGTGTGCTGTACAGCGAAAACACTCTGGACAACCTGCAATACCTCGAGCGTTACCACGATGTGGCGGTGAACGGTGCCAAGAATGCACTCGATGCGCGGATCCGTGACGCCTTCGTCGACAGCTCCGACCCGGAGCTGGCCATCGACTGGCTGATGAGTTCGCTGCAACAACAGTTTCTCTCGGTGACCGTCTACGAAAACCTTGATGCGCTGGTACAGGCCCATCCGGACGTAGTGGTGATGCTCGACACCCACAACCGTCTGCTGACCCAACGCAACAGCCAGGTCGAAGCGCGGTTCGCCGCACGCTTCTACGACGCCAACCTGCAATACATCGGCAAGGCCGAGGGCGCGGTGGAGAAGCAACTGCCGTCGGTGTGGGTACACAACAAGGCCGCGCCCGAAATCGCTGCCGGAATCGAACAGCAACGCGATCTGCAATTGAGTGCCTTGAAGCAGTTCGATGACTCGCTCAAAGCCCTGGTGAGTGCAGGCTGAACACCTAAAGCAAAAACGGCAACGGCAGTGCCCGTGACACTGAACGTTGCCGAAGAACCGAACCTTTTATTTTCAGGATTTTATCCATGCGTGCCTTTTTTATCCCTGCCATGGCGTCTGCCACTTTGTTGCTCACCGCATGCGCCTCTGCGCCGAACGATCCGACGCTGACCTTGCAGACGCACAAGACGCCCGCCCAGTACGCCGAATGCGTGGTGCCGAAACTGCAGGGTAGTGCGCTGAATCCGACCGTCTCGCAGACCCAGCGCAGCTACCGGATCGTGGTGCCAAGCAAAGTCGCAGCGGACAACGTGCTGGAGGCTTACAAGGCACAGGACGGTGGGAAGGTCTTTTTGTATGAGCGCCACTTGCTGGCGTCGAGTTTCATGCCGTCGAGTTTTGAACGGGCTGCCCAGGAGTGCCTGTAACGCCTGACGGTTAACGCTTTTGACGATGCTCCTTTGGTTGGCCGCAACCAACCAATTCCTTTGCCCCGCATCTTGCGGGGCTTTTTTTGCCAAAAAAAATCGCAGCTTTCATCAGCTCCGCAGAAAGAAATGCGAGAGCTTATGAAAGCTGCGATTTATTGATTGTTCGGGCGTGAAGAAATACGCCAGGCGCAAATTCAAACAGGAAAGGATGGATAACGAAGAAAGCGAGAGGGAACTGGAGAGGGTGAAACGAGGAAAAAATGGCAGGGGCGGCTGGATTCGAACCAACGCATGGCAGGATCAAAACCTGCTGCCTTACCGCTTGGCGACGCCCCTGTAGCTATTGGTTTCAGTCCCGGGAGGACCTCTGCAACAGTGGGCGGCACTTTACCAGCGCTCTTGCGTTCTGTGAACCCCTGAAACAAATAAATTTCAGGGAAAACAGCTACTTATTTCCCGGATAGTATCGCCGGTCAGGTTTTTCGGGCTTTTCAGCGATTGCCATGAAAACCGGCGCGACCGCTGTAGCCCGAAAACCTGGCCAAGACCTGCCTCGATGAACCGATCAGTTGCCGTCTGCAACCTTGCGTTCGATTTCGTCGACCTTGCGTTGCAACGCCTCAGCGTCCTGCTCTTTGGTGCGGGTCGACGAGGGCGTTATGACCTCATCCACGCCGCGGCTCTTGTCGTCCGGATCCTCAAGATCGCGTTTCACCACATCGACCGGTTTGCCAGACGTATCCGTGGCTGGGGCTTTGCTGTCGTTGTTCATGGCGCTGACCTCCGTTGGCTTAAACGTTGGATGCAGCGCTCTGGCGCGAGTTCGAGTTTTTTAGCGGCAACCGTGCGGAAAACTGCGGAGCCGGGTTGATGAACCGCCGGTAGCTCACCGGCAACAAGCCGATATTTGTTCAGGCGACAAAACCCAGCAACAGCGTCGCCAGAATCACCGTCGAGGCGCCGCCGATCCGGGTGGAAATCTGCGCAAAGGGCATCAGTGACATCCGGTTCGACGCCGACAGAATCGCGACGTCGCCGGTGCCGCCCAGACCGCTGTGGCAGCAGGTCACGATGGCCGATTCGATGGGGTACATCTTCATCAGGTTGCCAATGAAAAAACCGGCGACGGTCATCGACACCACGACGCTGAGGCACACCAGCACATAGCCGATCGAAAACACCTTCACCACGCTGTCGAGCGGTACATACAGCATGCCCAGGCCAATCATTACCGGCCAGATGAAGGCGGCGGAAACCAGTTTGTAGAAAGACTGCGCGCCTTTTTCCAGCTTCTCCGGCAGCACGCGCACGTATTTGAACAGCACCGCCGCGAGAATCATCATCACCGGCCCCGGAATCCCGACGACCTTTTCCAGCAGGCCACCGAGGACGAAGAAAGTGCAGATCACCAGCACCCCGGCGCCCATGACCCGCAGGTCGATGCTGGTGCCGGTTTCTTCCTTGACCTTGAATTTGTCGTTCTCGGCCCGGGCCCGGATCAGTGCGCCTTCACCGTTGATGGCCGGGCGTTTCAGTGCCAGTCGTGCCAGGTAACCGGCGCAGATGATCGCTGCAATGTTGCCGACCACGGCCGCCGGGACCAGTTGCGCGACGTAGATGTCCGGCGTGCCGTCGAGGATCGCCGAATAGGCCAGGGACAGCGGCAGGATGCCTTCGCCGATGCCGCCGCCAATGATCGGCACGATGATGAAAAAGAACGTGTGGTAGACGCTGTAGCCGGCAAGCTTGCCGACAATCAGCCCGCTCGCGACGGCGGCCAGGGTGCCGGCCAGCAAGGGGATGAACATGCGGATCATGCCCTGGACCAGAATGAACCGGCTCATGCCCAGGATGCTGCCGACCACCAGGCTGGCGATCACGAAGTACAGGAAGTTGGCTTCCTTCATCAGCATTTTGGTGGCGTCGATCGTCGGCGCGCCGAAGAAGCCGTAGAACACCAGCACCGACGGCAACATCAGGCACAGGATCGCGCCGCCACCGATTTCCCTGAGGATCGGCAGACGCGAGCCCATCTGGCCGAAGAACACGCCCATGGTCATGATCACGGCCAGTCCGCCGATCATGTTCTTCGGCAGAAAGCCGAGGTGGGCCGACAGAAACACGATCACGGCGATGCCGAGGAAGATCGGCAGCGGGATCACGCCGATCTCATAGCTGCGCAGGCGCTGGATGAAGCCGCCGGCGCGAGGGCCGTCGACGTTCAGGGATTGCTCAAGGGAGTCGCTCATGACGCATGTCCTCATGTTTGTTTTTATCGAGGATGGACGGGAAACCACGGTGCACCGGGCTCGGGTGGCGAGGCGGTGATTCGATGGTATCCTTCGCAAAATGCGTGATAAACAGCGGAAGCATGCGGCCTATGAACACGAATCGTGACCAATTTCCCTTGCCCGAAGACCTCAAGGTGTTCCTTACCGTCATCCGCAAGAACAGCTTTGCCAGCGCCGCTGACGAGTTGGGCTATTCGCCGGCCTACGTCAGCAAACGCATCTCGGTGCTGGAAACCACGCTGGCGACCAAACTGCTGCACCGCACCACCCGGCGCATCGCGCTGACCGACGATGGCGAGCGGGTGCGGATTTGGGCGGAGAAACTGCTGGGGGATTTCGATCAGTTTCTCGGCGAGATTTCCCAGGCCCGGCACCAGCCGGCGGGGTCGCTGCACATTTGCAGCAGCTTCGGTTTCGGCCGCAATCATGTGGCGCCGGCGATCAGTCAGTTATCCCGGGCTTGCCCGAAACTCGACATTCGGCTGGACGTGTTCGACCGGGTGGTCGATCTGGTAGGCGAGGGCTTCGATCTGGAAATCCTCGTCGGCGATGACCTGCCGGGCCAGCATCTGGCGCGCAAACTGGTGAGCAACCGGCGCGTGCTGTGCGCCACGCCGGAATACCTCGAACGCCGAGGCACGCCGCAGTCCCTCGAAGACCTGAAAGACCACGATTGTCTGGTGCTCAAGGAGCGCAACAATGCGTTCGGTATCTGGACCCTGAGCAAGGACGGACAGGAAGAAACGGTGCGAGTGAATGGTCCGTTGTCCTCCAACAGCGGCGAGATCGTGCTGGAGTGGGCCTTGAGCGGCGGCGGGATTCTGTTGCGCTCGATGTGGGACGTCAAACCGATGCTCGAGCAGGGCAGGCTGGTGCAGGTACTGGACGGCTACACCCAGAGCGCCAACGTCTGGGCGGTCTATCCGACCCGGCTCAGCGAGTCGGCGAAATTGCGGGTGTGCGTGGAGTTTCTGGAAGAGTATTTCCGCGATTTGTCCGTGGAATGAAAACGGGCGGTTCAGTGAACTGCCCGTTTTTTTGCCATCAAGCCAGCCAGGGATTGTCCGCCAGATGCCGTGCCTCAAAGGCGCGGATCTGCTCGGTGCGTTGCAACGTGGTGCCGATGGCGTCCAGTCCCAGCAGCAGCGACTGTTTACGCAACTGATCGATCTCGAAGCCGATCAGCGTGCCGTCCCCCAGCTCGATGGTTTGCTGCGCCAGGTTTACGCTGATCCGCGCGGTCGCCGGGACGCTGATTGCCTCGGCCACACGCTTGAACTGCACGTCGTCCAGCTGAATCGCCAACACGCCATTACGCTGGCAGTTGTCGTAGAAAATCCCGGCGAACGTGGTGCCGATCAGTGCGCGGATCCCCACTTGCTTCAAGCCCCACACCGCGTGTTCGCGGCTGGAACCGCAGCCGAAGTTGGGGCCGGTCACCAGAAACGCCGCGTCCTGCCAGGCCGGCTGGTTGAGCACGAATTCCGGGTTGGGTTCGCCGGAGGCGAGAAAGCGCAGATCGAAGAACAGCCCGCGATCCAGCCCCTGACGATCGATGCCCTTGAGAAACTGCTTGGGCATGATCATGTCGGTGTCGATGTTGGACCCAAGAAACGGCGCAGCGCTGCCGCTGACGGTGTCGAAAGGTTGCATGGTTCAAGCCTCCAGCGCTACGTTGCGCACGTCAGTCAAATGGCCGCTGATGGCGGCGGCGGCGACCATCGCCGGGCTCATCAGGTGGGTGCGCGCACCGGCGCCCTGACGGCCTTCGAAGTTGCGATTGGTGCTCGACGCACAGCGATCACCCGGCGCGAGCACGTCGTCGTTCATCGCCAGACACATCGAGCAGCCCGATTGCCGCCATTCGAAACCGGCGTCGAGAAAAATCTGCGCCAGGCCTTCGTCCTCGGCCTGATTGCGCACCAGGGTCGAGCCGGGAACGATCATCGCCCGCACGTGGGCCGCCACACGCTTGCCGCGCACCACCCGGGCGACGTCACGCAAATCTTCGATCCGCGCATTGGTGCAGGAACCGATGAAGGCATGGCTGATCGTCACTTCGTTCAATGGCATGCCGGGTGTCAGGCCCATGTAGTCGAGGGCGCGCTGCAGGCCCTGACGCAGGATCGGATCGGGCTGGGCGGCCGGGTCCGGCACGTGCCCTTTGATCGGCGCGGCCTGATCGGGGCTGGTGCCCCAGGTCACCATCGGCTCCAGCGCGGCGACGTCGAGAATGACTTCGCGATCGAACACCGCGCCCTCGTCGCTGTGCAGGGTTTTCCAGCGTTCGACGGCCTGCTCCCAGAGCTTGCCCTTGGGCGCGCGCGGCTTGTGTTGCAGGTAGGCGAACACCTTGTCGTCCGGCGCCATGAACGCGCCCCGGGCGCCGGCCTCGACGGCCATGTTGCAGATGGTCATGCGCGCTTCGACGCTGAGGGCACTGATAGCCGGGCCGGTGAATTCGATGGCGTAACCGGTGGCGCCGGACGCACCGATCTTCTCGATCAGCGCCATGATGATGTCCTTGGACGTGACACCTGCGCCCAGCTCACCGTTGACCGTCACCCGCAGGGTTTTCAGGCGTTTGTAGACCAAGGTCTGCGTCGCCAGCAGGTGTTCGATTTCCGAAGTGCCGATACCGAAACCGAAGGCGCCCAGTGCGCCGTAAGTGGTGGTGTGGCTGTCACCGGCCGCGACCACCATGCCCGGCAGAATGAAACCCTGTTCCGGCGCCACGACGTGCTCGATGCCCTGGCGCTTGTCCAGCACATCGAACAGCTCGATGCCGAAGTCGCGGCAGTTTTCTTCGAAGTACGACACCTGCCGCGCGCCCCCGGCGTCGGGCATGGTCGCGATGCGTTTCGGTGCGGTGGGGTTCACATGATCGACCACCGCCAGCGTCGCCCCGGGCCGCCACACCGTGCGCCCGGCCTCGCGCAGGCCGCTGAAGGCTTGCGGGCTGGTGTATTCGTTGGCGACCTGGCGATCGATGTAAAGCAGCACGTGGCCCTGATCGTCGAGGGTGCAGACGGTGTGACTGTCGATGTGCTTCTGGTACAGCGTTCTCGGGCTGGGCATGGCTTGCGCTCTTTTCTGACCGGGGCAAAAACAATATGAGGACAGAATATTGATCGCGGAAATGGCATCAAGAGCGCTTCAGTGAAGCCGTTGAACACGGATTGTGAGCAATTGCCGTAAACCTACGCCCGTGTCTCCTCCGGCAACCTGGCAATCACCTTGATCTCGAACTGAAAGCCATACAGCCAGGTCACGCCGACCGCTGTAATCGTCGGGTGCGGCGCCTCGCCCCAGAATTCGGGGACCACTTCCCAGATGGTTTCGAAGGTCGATTGCGGGTCGACCATGAACACCGTCACGTCCACCACGTTATCGAAGCTGGCGCCGGCCGCGCCGAGAATGGCGTTGAGGTTGGTGAAGGCCAGTCGCACCTGTTGCTTGAGATCCGGTTCCGGCGAGCCGTCTTCAAGGCTGCCGACCTGGCCTGAGACAAACAGAAAACCGTTGGAGCGAACGGCCGGGGAGTACCGATTGCGCTCGTAAAGCGCATGGCGTCCGGGCGGGAAAACCACGTCGCGTTTTGGCTGGGCGTTAGTCATGGGGAGTCTCCTTCAATGGGTTGAAAACCGGTGATGGAGCAACTTTATGGGCTTGCCTTGGCGCGATAAACGCGCAACCTTGGCGATCACTGTTTGCAAATCCCAAACAATCGAGCCGCTATCAGAGGTGGGATATGGACCGTTTTGACGCGATGCAAGCCTTCGCCCGAGTGGTGGAGGCGGGCAGTTTCACCAAGGCCGCCGAAACCCTGCACATGAGCAAGACCACCGTGACCCAGCTCATTCAGCAACTGGAGGCGCGGCTGCGGGTCAAGTTGCTCAATCGCACCACGCGCAAGGTCAACGCCACGGCGGACGGCGCGGCCTATTACGAGCGGGTGATCAAGTTGCTGGCGGACATGGACGACGCCGAGACCAGTCTTCCCGGTGCGGCATCGCAGCCCAAGGGCCGCTTGCGGGTCGATGTGCCCAGCCCTCTGGCCAATCTGATTCTGGTGCCGGCGCTGCCCGAGTTTTACGCGCGCTACCCGGAGATCCAGATCGACATGGGCGTCAGTGACCGGATCGTCGACATCATCGATGAAAACGTCGATTGCGTGGTGCGCGGCGGCGAGTTGCGGGACCAATCGCTGATGGCCCGGCGGGTCGCCGATCTTGAGCTTGGCGTGTATGCCGCGCCGAGTTACCTGGCCCGCGCCGGCACCCCGATGCATCCCCGGGAGCTGGAAGACAGTCATCATCGGGTGGTCGGTTTTCTTTGGGCGCGTACCGGCAAACCGGTGCCGTACGCCCTGCACAACGAGCACGAAGACTTGCAGATCAAGGGTCGTCACGTGCTGGCGGTCGATGATGGCAACGCCTATCTGTCGGCGGGCCTCGCAGGGCTGGGCGTGTTGTGGTTGCCCAGGTACATGTCTGGAGCACACGAGGCGAGCGGTGATCTGGTGCCGCTGTTTGAAGACTGGCTCCTCGATCCGATGCCGCTCTACGTCGCGTACCCGCCAAACCGCCACATCAGCCGCAAGTTGCGGGTGTTCATCGACTGGATCGCCGAAGTGATGGCCCGTCACGCACCGGTCATGGATCGCTCAGGTTCGCCAGCAGAAGGTCAGGCTCATCGTTCAACAACAGGGTGAGCGGAATGGCGTTACCCAGAGGTAGCGCGCCTGCGTACCGCCACGCATTTGATTTCCACCAGCAGCCCCGGATGGGCCAGTTCGCTGACGCCGATGCAGGTCCACGCGCAGAAGCCTTTGGGGAATACGCGGTTTTTCACTTCGCGAAACACCGGCATGTGTTGGCTCATGTCGACGTGATAGGTGGTCATCTCCACCACATCGTTAAAGGTGCAGCCACCGGCCTTCAGCACTTCGTGGAGGTTTTCCCAGGCGCGGATGAATTGCTGCTCGGGGTCTTCGATGACTTGCAAATCAGCGGTGCGGCCCACCTGACCAGCGCAATAAAGCGTATCGCCGACCAGAACCGCCGGGGCGTATCCGGCGCGTTCGACGATGGGTTTCATGGATTCGGGGATGATGATTTTGCGATCTGGCATGGTGTTTTCCTTCAATGACGGATTTCAGCGACCGTGCGCGGCCGCTGCCAACTGCTCGGTATCCACCCGCACGAATACCGAATCACCCACCGCCGTCAGCACATCCCCGGCGTAGACCTCGCAGATCACCCGGGTCTTGCGCCCGACTTCACCGTCGACCCAGGCCTTCAGCGTCAGCGGCACACCCATTGGCGTCGGTTTGATGAACTTGATGCCGAGGTTGCCGGTGACGCAGTTGATGCGCGGCAGGCTTTCGGGTTCGCGCTGTTCGGCCCGGTAGTGGTAGGCCATTGCCGTCCAGTTGGAATGGCAGTCCACCAGCATCGCGATCAGGCCGCCGTAGACCAGCTCCGGCCAGCCGCTGTACTTGGCCTCGGGCACGTGCTCGGCCATGACGTGTACGCCGTCTTCGTGCCAGAAACTTTTGATGTGCAGCCCGTGGGGGTTGTGGCTGCCGCAGCCGAAGCAGACGCCCTCGGGGGCGGCGGTGTCTTGCAGGGAAATGTCGGGGGTGGCCATGCCGGGATCATCCTTAAACTGTAAGCCGAACCCCGCGGATTCTAACCCCGAATGCTCAACGTGAGGATTGCTCCTTTTGCGTGGGCCGTTGTGGATCGGTCAGCAGTTTTTTGCGAGTCGTCGAGTGGTTCGGCAATTGCTCGCTGATGTCCCAGATTTCCAGCATTTTCGCGTATTCGAAGGCGTGGCGCGGGCTTTGCTGAATCCACTGCTCAAACGCCTGGCGTTCGTCGGGCGTGCAATCGTCCTCCTGCAGGCGCAGGCACCAGTGCGCTGCCTGGTTCAGGATTTCTTCGTCTGCGTCGGTCATTGACGGTTTCCACGATGGCTGGGGAGGGCATTTTACGTTGCCGCTTGCAAAAAAAACGTCAAAGCACCTTGAGTATTTAAACGGTTAGTGAACGTTCAACGGACAAAAAACGCTGCCGATGGACAGATCGCGCCGTGATTTCCGGGCTTCGTCGCTTTGTCATATTCCCTCACATTTCAATGCAGATAGTGGGCAGCCCAACCTGTTTCCAGTGAGGCTGCCCCGTGTTTCAACGTCTTGTTTGTTCGCTGTCCGTGCTGAGTCTGTCCATTGCTGCCGCCCAGGCGGCTGACCTCGATACCCCGCGCCTGGCAGGCATCGACAACTTCCGGGATATCGCCGGCACCACCACCGCCAATTCCACGGCCCATGACGGCACAATGCGCGCCGGTGTGTTCTACCGCTCCAATGCCCTGACGCCGACGGCGGCGGACCTGGCGACCCTCAACGGTCTGGGGATCAAGTCGGTGTACGACCTGCGCACGCCCAACGAAATTGCCAGCACGCCGGACACGATGCCAAGCGGTGCGATCTACCAGAATATCGACATCATCGGCAGCACCACCTCCGGCGCGAACATCACCACCGTGTCGTTCAAAAGCGCGGCCGATGCGATTGCGATGATGCAGGAGACCAACCGCGCGTTTGTCAGCGATACTGGCATGCGTGGTGAGTTCAACGTACTGTTCAACGAGCTGGCCGGTGTCGACGGCGCCGCGCTGTTCCATTGCACCGCCGGCAAGGACCGCACCGGCTGGACCGCTGCCGTTCTGTTGAGCATCGCCGGCGTCGATAACGCCACGATCATGAGCAATTACCTGGCGACCAACGACTACACCGCCGAACGGGTCGCCAAGACCCTGGCGATGATGCCGCCGAGCATGGCCGCGATCTACGCGCCGCTGCTGGGCGTCGAAGCCAGTTACCTGCAAGCGGGGCTGGATCAGGTCACCGCGCAGTACGGCAGCATGGACAACTACCTCAAGCAGGGGCTGGGTCTGTCCCAGGAAACCATTTATGTACTGCGCGGCAAAATGGTCGAGTACAACAGCCTGCCCGGCCAGGCAGGGCTGATCGGCAACGCCGCCGCTGGCACGCAACTGTTGCAGGAACTGCAGAACAGCAAGCTGTCGGGCACTTACAGCGCCTACAACTACTACCTGCAATCGGCCATCGACGCCGGCACTCTGGGCGGTGTCGAGTCCACGGTCGGCGGCCAGGTGCACGCCGATGCGGCCAGTTACCTGCTGCGTCAGAACGCAATGATCGAGCAAGCCGCCGCGCCGTTCTCCAGCGGCACCGACCTCAAGGTCGGCCAGTACCGGTTGTGGAGCACCGCGCTCGCCGGTTATCTGGGCACCGACGGTTCGGCCCATGCGCAAAGCAGCAATGAACACAGCCAGGGCCTGATGGTCGGCGTCACCCAGCGCTTCTCCGAACAGCTCAGCGCCCGTGGCGGGATCGGTTACAGCAAAGGCTCGGTGGGCGGCGCGGGCGGCGAGGTCGATACCGATTTCACGTTCTTCAACCTTGGCGCCCGTTATGGTTTCACCAGCCTGGAACGAGGCCTGTTTGTCGACGCCAACATCAGCGCCGGTTACGTCGACTACGACAGCAAACGCGATCTCGGCGGTGGCCTCGGTTCGGCGAAGGGCGACACTCACGGCAATCTCAGCGACGCCACATTGGCGCTGGGGTATCGCATGCCGCTGAACACTGTGATTCTGGAGCCAAGCCTTGGCGTGCGCGTCAGTCGTCTGGACCTGTCAGGCTTCCAGGAGAAGGGCAGCGAACTGGCCCTCAATGTCGATGACATTCAGGAAACCCGCCGCAGTGCGGTGGCCAATCTCGACGTCTCGTTTGCCCCGATGCCCATGGGCGCGTGGCAACTGGTGCCAGGCGTTCGGGTTGGTTACGAGCGTGTGCTGGGCGATCATCAGGTCGACAGCGAAGGGCACCTGCTGGGGCTGGATATCGAGCAGCGTGCAGCGTTCGACAACCGCGATCAGTTCAGCGGGGGCGTCAACCTGATGGCCAATCTCGGTGCTCTGAGCCTGGGCGCTGAAGTCGGTGCCAGCGGTGGCGGCGACAGCCACGGTTTCAGCGGCGGGCTCAAGGCCAGTTATCAGTTCTGACCAACTGACGTTTAAGACAAAGGACTGCCTCAGCGCAGTCCTTTTCGCATTTCTGCGGGACTCACGCCGTAGGCGTCCTGGAAGTACTGGCAGAACCGACCGACATTGCTGAACCCGAATTGCAGGGCCACATCGGTCACCGATGACGATTGGCCTTGCTTCAATGCATCACAGGCGCGCTCCAGTCTGACCTGTCGCTGGTACGAGACAATCGAGGTGCCGACGAACCGCCGGAAACCTTCCTGCAACGCCCGCAGACTGACGTTCACCAACCCCGCCAGATCCGTCCCGCTGACCATTCGCTCGGGATGCGCCTGAATGTACTCGATGGCCTGCTTCACATGCCGTGGTGCAATCAACGCCTCGGGTCGACGCAGGACCTGGCTGAAGTTGTGCGGCCAGGCCTCCAATACCGCGTCCACCAGCATCTCCCGCAGCCGTGACGGCATCAGCGAACCGGAGTTCAGCAGCAGATCGAACTCGGTGCCGGTGGCCAGATCGATCAGCGCACGAATGCCCTGAAACGCCGGGCTGTTCAGATCCACCCTCGGCTCGAAATGCAGCTTGTGCACGATCGGTTTGCCCAGCAGGGTCGACAGCCGTTCGGTGAGCGCCGCACGGCTGATCGACATGCCGTGCTGGGCATGATTGTCGATAAAACGCATCGAACGCAGGTCAGCCTTGTCGATGGCCAGCCCCACATCGCGCAGCCCGACGGATTCATGGTTGAAAACGATCTTGCCGGCGGTGGGAATGACGAAGGTGATTTCGTCGAACGGCTCGGGGAAGGCGACCGTGAAATCGCCCCGGTAATGCATGCGCCGGAAACTCACGCCTTCGTACCGCCCGTAAACGCCGCCAATGATGATGTCTTTGGGCGGCGGTGGTGTGTCGCCATAACGGTTGCCGAACATTCGCGAGAACAGGGCGCCGAAGTCGTCACTGGCCATGTTGTCGGATCGCAGGATGAGGGTCTGGCGTGTCGGGCTTGAGTACACCGGGAGGTTCACCTTGGTGGTCGGGGCATAGGGGCGCGAGGACGTTACCAAGGGAGAATGACGCTGATGTGACAACGCCGGATGCTGTACGTGAACGCCACGCACAGCATCCGGCGAGGTTGGGTCAGGTGTGATGAATGTCGCGATCCTTGGTCTCCGGCATGAAGAAGATCCCGAGAATCGCCGTCATCACCGCAATCACGATCGGGTACCACAAGCCGTAGTAGATATCCCCGGTGGCCGCAACCATCGCAAACGCCACGGTCGGCAGGAACCCGCCGAACCAGCCGTTGCCGATGTGGTACGGCAGCGACATCGAGGTGTAGCGGATGCGCGCCGGGAACAGCTCGACCAGCCAGGCCGCAATCGGGCCGTAAACCATGGTCACGTAGATCACGAGGATGGTCAGCAGCAGCAAGACCATCGGGTAATTGGTCTTCGCCGGGTCGGCTTTTTCCGGGTAACCGGCTTCTTTCAACGCGGTGCCGAGGCTGGCAGTGAACGCGTCGTTACGGGTCTTGAAGTCGGCGGCCGGCAGGGTCGTGCCTTCGAAGCTTTCGATGACCTTGTCGCCGATGCGCACCTGAGCCACGGTGCCCGGTTCCGCCACCACGTTTTCGTACGGGATCGCGCGTTTAGCCAGGATGGTTTTCGCCAGATCGCACGAGCTGGTGAATTTGGCCTTGCCCACCGGATCGAACTGGAACGAGCACTGCTCGGGGTTGGCGATCACCTTGACCGGGTTCTTCTCCTGGGCCACGAATACGTCGGGATTCCCGTATTGGGTCAGCGCATGGAAGATCGGGAAGTAGGTCACCGCCGCCAGAATGCACCCGGCCATGATGATGCCCTTGCGCCCGATGCGGTCGGACAGGCTGCCGAAAATCACGAAGAACGGCGTGCCGATCAGCAGCGAACCGGCGATCAGCAGGTTCGCGGTCTGCGGGTCGATCTTCAGGGTTTGCAGCAGGAAAAACAGCGCGTAGAACTGCCCGGTGTACCAGACCACCGCTTGGCCGGCGGTGCCGCCGAGCAGGGCCATGATCACGATTTTCAGGTTGTCCCAACGGGCGAAGGATTCGGTCAGCGGGGCTTTCGACGACTTGCCTTCTTCCTTCATTTTCTTGAACACCGGCGACTCGTTCAGCTGCAGACGGATGTATACCGACACCGCCAGCAGCAGGATCGACAGCAGGAACGGAATCCGCCAGCCCCAGGCCTCGAAGGCTTCGGTGCCCAGCGCGGTGCGGCAGGCGAGGATCACCAGCAACGACATAAACAGACCCAGGGTCGCGGTGGTCTGAATCCAGGAAGTGAAATAACCGCGTTTGCCCTTCGGCGCATGCTCGGCCACATACGTTGCCGCGCCGCCGTACTCGCCGCCCAGCGCCAGGCCTTGCAGCAAACGCAGGGTAATCAGAATGATCGGCGCCGCCACGCCAATGGTCGCGTAACCGGGCAGGAAACCCACAATCGCCGTCGACACACCCATGATCACAATCGTGATCAGAAACGTGTGCTTGCGCCCGATCATGTCGCCCAGTCGCCCGAACACAATCGCCCCGAACGGCCGCACCGCAAAACCGGCGGCGAAGGCGAGCAGGGCGAAGATGAACGCCGTGGTCTCGTTCACCCCGGCAAAGAAGTGCTTGGCGATGATCGCCGCCAGGGAGCCGTAGAGGTAAAAGTCGTACCACTCGAACACCGTGCCGAGCGACGACGCAAAGATGACCTTGCGCTCCTCCCGGCTGACGCTGTGGTGCGGGGCACTGCCTGTGGACATGCTGTCGAGTACTGCCATGGGTGTTCTCCGTCGTGCTTGTTTTTGTAGGCCGGAGCACTTCATCAACGTCGCGTACCCAAGGCCTGTGGCGGATGCCGGTTCAGGTATTTCGTGGAGCGTGCACAGAATCACCGCCCCGCGCGGGAGGGCGGGGTTTCATTGAGCATAATTGGGTTCTGTTGGATGTCCACCCGACGAGATTTGGGGGGCCGGATACTCACCGGCGCATGACCTGTGGGAGCTGGCCTGCCAGCNATTCAACACGGATGTTGTCTGATCGCACGTCATCGCTGGCAGGCCAGCTCCCACAGGATTTGGCGATGCTCGGCGGATTATTCCGTCGGCACGACGTTATCCAGCACCTGATTCACCGCCAGTTCCGCCAGCATCACGATCTGTGCGATGCCTTGTGCGGTTTTGCGGTGGGGGCCTTCGAGGGCGTCGACGAGGTTGTTGAGCATGACGTTGGCCGAGCCGAGAGTTTCGACGGCGTCGGCGAGTAGGGATTCGGTGTTGCTGGCCGGGTTGGCCTGGTAGAGGCGGTTGGGAACGTAGGGCGCGGCCATGATGTAAGGGGCGGGCGGGCCGAGGTAGTAGTTGAGGGCGCGTTCGGCGGCTTCGTTGAATTTTTTGGAGTCAGGGCATTCGTAGGGGGATGTTGGATTGGTGATGCTGGCCGGTTCGGTGACCGGGGGATTCGGCGTTACTTTGAACATTGAGTCTTCCTTCTATCAGTAGAGCTGCAACCATCTCGCTACTAAACGAAGGGGTGGCAGCTGTGCGCAAGTTAGTAGACCGGCAGAAGACTCAAACCCGGCGCATCCGAAGATGCCATGCGCACAGCCACCATCAAGACCAGGCGGACGCCTGATTGAATACGCTTGTGCAAACCGTAAGCCTTCTGAGCCGGGCTACTAAACCCGATCACTGCAAATCAGTGACCCGATCCAAGTTACCGGCCGACCCCAAGGCGCACAAGCCGGCGGATTCTGGCGTAGCGGTAGGCTCTGGCGCAAGGATTTGTAGGCATCCGGAAGCATTCCGACATGTCTTTAAACGGCGTGATTCAAGCCTGTTTATCAATCATCGCCCGACGAGGAGAAATCTGACGCGTTAAGCCCCAAAACCATTCGTCGCCAGCCCCGCACTCATCACGCCGCCCCTCGCTCAAAAGCTGCATGACCAAAACCATCAACGCCCAAGACTTGCACATCGACCTGCATCCGCTGAACGAATCAGCGCTGTTCAAATGGCTGCTCGCCAGTTTCCTGATGGGCAAACGCATCCAGGCCGACATCGCCGCCGAAGCCTACCGAGTGATCGTTGAACGACACCAGCGCGATACGCCGCGCAAACTCGGCCATTGCACCCACCGCGAGCTGGTGCGGATGCTCGGCCAGGCGCATTACGTGCGTTACGACGAAACCACCGCCGAACGCTTGCTGGTCCTGGCCGCCAAACTGAATCACGAGTACGCCGGTCAGGTAATGAACATGGTCGAGGCAAGCGCCGACCGCCAGGACTTCGAAAAGCGTTTGCAAGCCTTCGAAGGGATCGGCCCGAAAACCGTGGAAATCTTTATGCGCGAAGCGGGCAAGGTGCTGTTTTGAGTGTGCCGTCGATCTTCATCGGTTGCGCCGGCTGGAGCCTGCCCCGGCAGCACTGGCCGGCCTTTCCGGAGCAGGGCACTCATCTGCAACGTTATGCCGCGCTGCTCAATGGCGTGGAAATCAACAGCTCCTTCTACCGTCCGCACAAACGCCAAACCTACGCCCGATGGGCCGAGTCGGTGCCGGACGGGTTTCGTTTTTGCGTGAAAGTGCCCAAGTCGATCAGCCATGAGCGGCGTCTGCGGGACTGTGAACCTGAGCTCGACGCCTTTCTCGAGCAGTGTTCGGGACTCGGTGATCGCCTGGGTTGCCTGCTGCTGCAGTTGCCACCGTCGCTGGCGTTTGACGAACCGGTTGCCGAGGCGTTTTTCATCGGCTTGCGCCAGCGTTATTCCGGGGCCGTGGTGTTGGAGCCGCGCCACGAATCCTGGGCCGCCGCCGAACTGCTGTTGATGGCGTATCGCATCGCGCAAGCGGTGGTCGATCCCTCGCGAATCAGCACCGACACGGCTCCGTGCGGCTGGCCGGGCGTGCGCTACTGGCGGCTGCACGGTTCGCCACGGATTTATCACAGCCCCTACGACTCGGCGTATCTGGAAACGCTCGCCGGCGATTTGCAGGTGGCGGCTGTCGATGGCATCGACACCTGGTGCATTTTCGACAACACCGCCAGCGGCGCGGCACTCGGCAATGCGCTGGAACTGCGGCGGATACTGGCGCAGGGCTGACACACCGCGTCGGGACTTCCAACCGCCGACCGGGTCTGTAAACTGGCCGCCCGAAACGGCGCGCGATGGCGCCGTCCTCACTGCCAGCGAAGGACTTTCCCATGGCCAACCAAGACATCACCTACACCCCGGACCCGGATGCAGACTCGATCTCTTCGGACGTGACCGAATTCAACGGCATCCTGATGTCGACCCAGATTCCGACCCGTGCCGACGGCAGCCTGGAACTGGGCGATATCACCACGCAAAGCGAATGCACGTTGCAGGCGCTGAAAGTGGCGCTGGAAAAGGCCGGCAGCTCGATGGACCGCGTGCTGCACCTGACCATCTACCTGACCGACATGGCTGATCGCGCTGCGTTCAACGAAGTGTACAAGCGCTACTTCGCCAAGCCATGGCCGGTGCGTGCGGCGGTCGGCGTGGCGGCGCTGGCGGTTGAAGGGATGAAGGTGGAAGTGACTGCGATGGCCGCGAAGGCCTGATTCAGCCCTATGACACTTTTCCTGTGGGAGCGAGCCTGCTCCGGGCGGCGATCCGACGATAGCAGACTGTCAGTTGATAAAGATGTTGACTGATTCACCGCAATCGCGAGCAGGCTCGCTCCCACAGGGTTACGGGGTGTCCCCTGCAGGGACAGGGCCGAACCAAAGCTGCCACCCGGCAGCACAGGCGTGCCGGCCACGCGTTTCGCGGCTACAATGCGCGCCTCGACCGTGACAGCCTGACTAAAAACTATATATGTCCTTGCCCAAACATCACCTGGAACTGCTCAGCCCCGCCCGTGACGTGGCCATCGCCCGCGAGGCCATCCTGCATGGCGCCGACGCGGTGTACATCGGCGGTCCGAGCTTCGGTGCGCGACACAACGCGTGCAACGAGGTGAGCGAAATCGCCGAACTGGTGGAATTTGCCCGTCGTTATCACGCGCGCATCTTCACCACCATCAACACCATCCTGCACGACAACGAACTGGAGCCGGCGCGCAAGCTGATCCATCAGCTGTACGACGCCGGCGTCGATGCGCTGATCGTCCAGGACCTGGGCGTGATGGAGCTGGACATTCCACCCATCGAGCTGCACGCCAGCACCCAGACCGACATCCGTACCCTCGAGCGGGCCAAGTTCCTCGATCAGGCCGGTTTCTCGCAACTGGTACTGGCCCGTGAACTGAACCTCAAGGAAATCCGCGCGATCGCCGACGAAACCGATGCCGCCATCGAGTTCTTCATCCACGGCGCTTTGTGCGTGGCGTTTTCCGGTCAGTGCAACATTTCCCACGCGCAGACCGGGCGCAGTGCCAACCGTGGCGACTGCTCCCAGGCCTGCCGTCTGCCGTACACCCTCAAAGACGAGAAGGGTGGCGTGATCGCCTACGAAAAACACCTGTTGTCGATGAAAGACAACAACCAGAGCGCCAACATCCGCGCACTGGTCGAGGCCGGTGTGCGTTCGTTCAAGATCGAAGGTCGCTACAAGGACATGGGCTATGTGAAGAACATCACCGCCTATTACCGCCAGCGCCTCGACGACGTGCTCAACGACCGCCCGGACCTGGCTCGCGCTTCCAGCGGCCGCACCGCGCATTTCTTCATGCCGGACCCGGAAAAGACCTTCCACCGGGGCAGCACCGACTACTTCGTCAGCGAGCGCAAGATCGACATCGGCGCGTTCGATTCGCCGACCTTCACCGGTCTGGCGGTGGGCACGGTCGAGAAAGTCGGCAAGCGTGACATGCAGGTCATCACCCACGAGCCGCTGTCCAACGGCGACGGCCTCAACGTGCTGGTCAAGCGCGAAGTGGTGGGGTTCCGCGCCAACATCGCCGAAGCCAAGGGCGAGTTCGAGGAAGAAGGCGAGAAGCGCTACCGCTACCGCGTCGAGCCGAACGAAATGCCGGAAGGCCTGTACAAGCTGCGTCCGAACCACCCACTGAACCGCAACCTCGACCACAACTGGCAGCAGGCCTTGCTCAAGACCTCCGCCGAGCGTCGGATCGGCGTGAGCTGGCTGGCGAAGTTGCGTGAAGAGCGTCTGGAACTGACCGTGACCAGCGAAGAGGGCATCAGCGCCAGCGTCGCGCTGGACGGCCCGTTCGGCGTCGCCAACAAACCGGAACAGGCGCTGGACACCTTGCACGATCTGCTCGGTCAGCTCGGCACCACCGAGTACCACGCGACCTCGATCAAGCTGGATGCGCCGCAAGCGTTCTTCATCCCGAACTCGCAGCTCAAGTCGTTGCGCCGTGAAGTGATCGAAGCGCTGACCGCTGCCCGCGTTGCCGCTCATCCGCGCGGTTCGCGCAAGGCTGAGACCACGCCACCGCCGGTGTACCCGGAAGCGCACCTGTCGTTCCTGGCCAACGTCTACAACCAGAAGGCCCGCGACTTCTACCACCGTCACGGCGTGAAGCTGATCGATGCGGCGTACGAGGCCCACGAAGAGGCGGGCGAAGTGCCGGTGATGATCACCAAACACTGCCTGCGGTTCTCCTTCAACCTGTGCCCGAAACAGGCCAAAGGCGTGACCGGTGTGAAAACCAAGGTCGCGCCGATGCAGCTGATTCACGGCGACGAAGTGCTGACCCTGAAGTTCGACTGCAAACCGTGCGAGATGCACGTGATCGGCAAGATGAAGGGCCACATCCTGAACCTGCCGCAGCCGGGCAGTGTGGTGGGGCATATCAGCCCTGAGGATCTGATGAAGACGATCCCGCGCGCGCCGCACTGATTCAGAGGCTGCTGTGCGATAAATAAAAAAAACCGGTGACGAAAGTCACCGGTTTTTTTATGCCTGCCAGAAACTCAACTGGCTTCGTAGCGCGATCCTGTCTGCGGCGCCGCTTCGCCACTCAACGCATCGACCATCGGCGGATGCTCCTGCGCCGCCTGGCGCAGATCCTCGGTCACCCGCAGTTCGGCGCCAGTTGGCGAGAAGGTCGCCGCTGCTGCGAACGGCGCCGGATTGGCCGGCACCGGACGCTTGCCGCGACGCCAGAAGAAGAACGTCACCATGCTCAGGTTGACCAGCGCGAAGGCCCAGAACAAGCCGGTTTCGCCGTGAGCGTTCATCGCCGGGGAGATCAGCAGCGGGCTCATCGCCGAGCCCAGCGAATTGATCAGCAGCATGCCCTGAATCATCGGTACCAAGGTTTCCACCGGCGCCCGGTCGGCAGCGTGGCTGACCGCAACCGGGTACAACGCGAACACGCCGCCGCCCAGCAGGAACAGCATCGCCGCGAGCATGGCCGAGGACAGCGGCACCAGCACGATCACCAGCGACAGCACCGTGCACGCGGCGCACAGCACGGTCAGCACTTGCAGGCGATCCTTGCGGTCGGACCAGCGCCCGACCGGGTATTGCAGCAGCATCGCGCCGAGGATTGTCCAGGCCATCATGCTGCCGACTTCGCCGACGTTCAGGCCGATGCGTTGCAGGTACAGCGGCAGCAGGGTGTAGATCGCCGCGATGGTCACGCCGGAGCCGAAGCACCCGACCAGTCCGGTGGGCGACACACCCAGCAGCGCCCGTGGCTTGAGCGGTTCGACCTGTTCAAGCAGCGGTGAAACCCGCGGCAGGATCACGATCGGCAGCACCGACAGGGTCGCGAGCATGCCGGCGACCATGAACGGCGCGGTGTCGCCCAGCCCGGTGATTTTTCCCAAAAACGCCTGACCCAGCACGCCGGCGCCGTAGAGAACGATCATGTACAGCGCCAGCAGGCGGCCGCGAATCTTCGCGTCACCGGCCAGCAGCAGCCAGCTCTCGATCACCAGAAATACACCGACCGTGGCCCAGCCGTTGATCAGGCGCAGGACGACCCAGCCCCAGGTGTCATAAAACAGCCCTTGCAGCAGGATGGTCGCGGCGATGAGCGAGGCGAAGCTGCTGTAGGCGCGGATATGGCCGATGCGCAGGATCAGCCGGTCGTTGAAGATCGCGCCCAGGGTCAGGCCGATGAAATAGGCCGAGGACACGATGCCGATCATCGTCGCCGATTCGCCGGCAGCGCCCAGGCGCAGGGTGGTCAAAGAAGACAGAAAGCCGTTGCCCAGGGCAACAATGAATAGCCCGAGCAGGGGCGCCAGCGCCATGGCCAGCAAACGCGGTGTCATAAAAACCTCAAGTGATCGAACAGCGGAACGTGCGCCTCTGCGCATGCGAGTGCCAAGCCGAAGTGTGTTGAAGACAAACGACCGCCGAACGGGCAGGGCGATTGAGCCTGGCGCACTTCGTGAAAGTGGCCGGCTGTTCAAACCTGAGGGTTGTCATGGCTGCGGGCAGGCGCCGTTCGGGCGACTGCAAGAGGAGGCGCGATTTTAAGCCTTGTGTGGCGTTTGCCAAGGTGCCGGGCCTGCGACGTTGGGACGCAGGCTCGCTGGTATCAGCAGCGACCGCACTGACGTGCTTGCGTCGTTCGCGAGTAATTTGCTGCGGCGCCGGTTAGCATGGCGGCATAACAACGAAACGATGGACCCCACCTTGATCGAACGACGCCAATTCAGCGGTGGCATGAAGGGCAAGAACCTTCGCTACCTGAACGAGCCCGCCAGCGGGCCGGGACGCATGACCCGCACCGGGTTTGTGCTGCTGGAGCATTTTTCCCTGCCGGCCTTCACCCAGGCGCTGGACACCCTGGTCACCGCCAATCTGCTGCGCCCCGGTCTGTTTTCCACGCGCACCTTCGGCCTCAGCGACGGCGAAGTGATCAGCGATCTGGGGCTGGTGATTCGCCCGGACTCGCGTCTGGAAACCAGCGTGTTGCAGGAGCTGGATCTGCTGGTGATCTGCGGCGGTTACCGCACGGAATTGAAGGCGAGCGATGAGCTCATCAACCTGCTGAAGATGGCCGCCGAGGCCGGCGTGATACTGGCCGGGTTGTGGAACGGCGCGTGGTTCCTGGGCCGGGCAGGGGTGCTGGAAGGCTATCGCTGTGCGATTCACCCGGAGCATCGGCCGGCGCTGGCGGAGATTTCCAAGGCGACCCAGGTCAGCAGCGAACCCTACGTAATCGACCGCGACCGGTTGACCGCGTCCAGTCCGTCCGGCGCGTTCCACATGGCGCTGGACTGGATCAAGGGCCTGCACGACAAGGCGCTGGTCGAAGGCATCGAAGACATTCTGGCGTTCGAGGAATCGCGTTACCGGCGGATCAAACCGACCGAGAACCTCTGCGTCAGCGCGCCGTTGCGTGAAGTGGTGAAGCTGATGGACGCCAATCTGGAGGAACCGCTGGAGCTGGAACAACTGGCGGTGTATGCCGGGCGTTCCCGGCGTCAACTGGAGCGGCTGTTCAAGGAACAACTGGGCACCACGCCGCAGCGTTATTACATGGAACTGCGCATCACCGAGGCTCGGCGCCTGCTGCAACACACCGAGCTGTCCCAAGTGGACGTGCTGGTGGCCTGCGGATTCGTTTCGCCGAGCCATTTCAGCAAGTGCTACAGCGCCTATTTCGGTTATCGCCCGTCCAAAGAAAAACGGCTCGTCAAATGACGAGCCGTTTGGCGTGCGGCTTCAGAGGTGATCGGCGTCAATGATCGCCTGAGCGAAGGCTTTCGGGTCTTCCTGCGGCAGGTTGTGACCGATGCCGCCGTCGATCAGGCGGAACTGGTATTTGCCGGTGAAGCGCTTGGCGTAGTCCTCGGGCGCCGGGTGCGGCGCGCCGTTGGCATCGCCTTCCAGGGTAATGGTCGGCACGCTGATCGACGGTGCGGTGGCGAGTTTCTGTTCCAGTGCCTCGTACTGGCTTTCACCTTGCACCAGGCCCAAACGCCAGCGGTAGTTGAACACGGTGATCGCGACGTGATCGGGGTTCTGCAACGCCTTGGCGCTGCGGTCGAAGGTGGCGTCGTCGAACGCCCATTTCGGTGACGCCAGTTGCCAGATCAGCTTGGCGAAATCATGGGTGTTCTTGGTGTAACCCGCCTCACCACGGTCAGTGGCGAAGTAGAACTGATACCACCATTGCAGTTCGGCCTTGGGCGGCAGCGGGTTCTTGCCGGCGGCCTGATTGCCGATCAGGTAACCGCTCACCGAGACCAGCGCCTTGACCCGCTCCGGCCACAGCGCCGAAACGATGTCTGCCGATCGCGCGCCCCAGTCGTAGCCACCGAACACGGCTTGCTTGATCTTCAGCGCATCCATGAAATCGATCACGTCACTGGCCAGCGCCGCCGGCTGACCGTTGCGCACGGTCTTGTCGGACAGGAAATGCGTCTCGCCATAACCCCGGGCATACGGCATCAGCACCCGATAACCCTTGGCCGCCAGCAGCGGCGCAACGTCGTCGTAGCTGTGAATGTCGTACGGCCAGCCGTGCAGCAGAATCACCACTGGGCCATTGGCCGGGCCGGTTTCGGCGTAGGCCACGTCCAGCAGGCCAGCCTTCACGTGTTTCAGCGGGCCGAAGGGCAGATCGGCCTTGACGCTGGCGGCTGCGGTCTTGACTGGATCGGGCGTTGCGGTTTGTGCCTGGGCGAGCGCGCCGAATTGCAGCAGCGCAGTCGCAAGAATCGACAAGCCCAACAGGCGACGACGGTTTTTCCCAGTAGTGACGGTGGCGTGTGGTGCGTGCTTCATGGCAAGTCTCCTTATGATCGGCGAGGGCCGGGTTCTGGCCGAACCCTTCGAATCTGGAGCCCATTAAAGACTGGCCACGTATCTGCGCTGTTTCCGTTTTCGTCATCTGATGCCCAGGCATGTATCCGGGCGGCATTCGTACACACTGGGATACAAACCAGCGGCCAACAAAAAGCCCCGAATGTTCGGGGCTCTTGCTTGCCTTGGGCTTCAGGCCTGCGTGACGTGCTTGGGCCCGGCCAGCGCCCAGGCGATCAGCCCGAACAGCGGCACAAACACGATCAATACGATCCAGACGCCTTTGTTGCTGGCTTTCCCCTCACTCTTGCGCACCCGGTTGATCGCCCACAATTCGATGAGCAAAAGCACGACGGCCAGTACGATCCACGTGGTTTCAATTTGCATGAGCTACCTCCTGATGGTCTTTGGCTTAGGCGGGCCGTGACACTCAGGGTTCATTAAATTTGCTGGATGGCCTGCCTGGCTCACGTGCACAAATGTTCTAAACCCATCGGCAAAGTCGCGGTAACGTAGACGTCCTTGACGAACAACCACTGCCTTCGGAGCCTTGCGTGGACAAACGCAACTGGATCGACTTGTCTCAGGATGCCGACACCGGGATCGAGTCGATTCGTGCCCATTTCTAGGGCCACGCCTACGATCCGCACTGGCACGACAGCTTTCTGGTGGGCGTCACCGAGCAGGGTGTGCAGCAGTTTCATTGCCGGCGCGTGCGCCATCTGAGTACGCCGGGCAAGATTTTCATGCTGGAACCGGGTGAGATCCACGACGGGCACGCGCCGACGGAGGAGGGTTTCACCTATTCCATGCTCTACCTCGACCCGCACTGGCTGGAGCGCGAATTGCGCGTGCTGTTCGAGCATGCGCCGGACAACAGCCAGCTCGGGTTCACCGATACCCTGAGTCAGGATTCGCGCCTGTCCACGGCCATCAATCAGGCCTTCAACGCCCTGCATCACGGCGACTTGCGCATCGTGCGCCAGACCGCCATCGACACCTTGCTCGGTTCGCTGACGTCCCACCTCGACTGGCGAAAGCGCCAGCCGTTCGATCCGCGCCTGCCACGGGTGGCCCAGGTGGCGCGGGACTATCTGCATGCGCATGCCTTCGAAGACATCGGGCTGGACGACCTGGCCCAGACCTGCGGGGTCGATCGCTTTCGTCTGACCCGTGCATTCAAGGCCGCTTTCGGACTGGCGCCGCATGCCTATCTGATTCAGCTGCGGCTGGCCCGCGCCCGGCAGTTGCTGGCGCGCGGCGAAACACCCGCCACCGTCGCCAGCGCCCTCGGTTTCGCCGATCAAAGCCATCTCGGGCGCTGGTTCCGCCGCGCCTATCACCTGACGCCGGCGGACTACCGCAAGCGCTGCTCAAACCTTCCAGACTGAACCCCCGCGCAACCGCGACCATGGCCTCCTGTTTTGATTCGGGAGTCCTGTCATGGAATCGTTGCTGCCTTTTCTGCTGTTTTCCTTCGTCGCCTCGATCACCCCGGGGCCGACCAATATTCTGGTGATGAGCCACAGTTCGCGGCGCGGTCTGACGGCCACCGTGCCGATCATCTTCGGTGCGTGTGTGTCGGCGGCGCTGGTGGTGTTGGTGTTCGGACTCGGCGTGGGGGAAACCTTGCTCTGTTATCCGCGAGTACAGCAGGCCATGGCTTGGGCCGGGGTGTTGTGGCTGAGCTGGCTGGCGTGGCAGATCTTTCGCAGCACACCGCCATCGTTGGAGTCTTCAACGTCGAGTGACGAAGGCTTCAACGTATTCGGCGCCGCCGGCCTGCAATTGATCAACCCCAAGGTGTGGATGATGGCCGTGGCGGTGGTGAGTGTGTTTGGCGGCAACGGCGACGACAGCGCGCGGATGCTGCTGTTGTCGGCGGTTTTTCTAATGGTCTGCCTGCCGTGCATGACGGCGTGGGCGCTGCTGGGCGTGGGCAGTGCGCGGTTTTTTGGCTCGCCACGGGCATTGCGGCGCATGAATGCCGGGCTGGCGTTTTTGTTGTTGCTGTCGGCCTGGTTGGCGGTGTTGGTGTAGCCGGCGCGTTTGGTCACATAAATTTGAATTGCCCGCCGTTGCCCCCCAGAATCGCGCCCCGATCCGGCCACCAGCGCCGGGCGTTCAGAGTGAAAGGGGTTGCGGTTGAACGAACAGACATTGTCCATGCGCCTGGAGCGGGTGGCGGCGCACGTGCCCGCCGGTGCGCGGCTGGCCGATATCGGCTCGGATCACGGCTACCTGCCGGTGGCCCTGATGCGCCGTGGCGCGATCGCGGCGGCGGTGGCGGGCGAGATGGCCGAGACGCCGTTCCGTTCGGCGCAACGCACCGTGCGCGACAACGATCTTGAGCAGCAGATCACCGTGCGTCTGGCCAATGGCTTGATGGCCGTCGAACCGGCAGACGGGATCACGGCAATTACCGTATGCGGCATGGGCGGTGAAACCATCCGCGACATCCTCGAAGCCGGCAAGGCGCGCCTGAGCGGTCGCGAACGCCTGATCCTGCAACCCAACGGCGGCGAGCAACCGCTGCGCCAATGGCTGATGGACAACGACTACCGAATCCTCTGTGAGGAAATCCTGCGGGAGAACCGCTTCGACTACGAAATCATCGTGGCCAAGCGCGGCGAGCCGGTGACGTATACCGCCGAGGAACTGTACTTCGGCCCGCTGCAATTGCAGGCGCGCAGTCCGGCGTTTGTCAGCAAGTGGCAGCACCGGCTGCGGCACAAGCAGCAGACGCTGGCGCACTTTGGACGGGCTCGGCATGCCGTTTGTGAACACAAGGTGCAGGAGCTGACGCAGCAGGTGCGGTGGATTACTGACGTGCTGGGGTGAAGCAGGCCCAACGCTGATATCATCCAACAACTTTCAAGCAGGCCAAAAAACACCATGAACCGTCAGAAAAAACTGCAACAGCTCTTCAAGGAAAAATCCAGAAAGGCCAACGCCAAACTGGCACCCAAGAGCAACAAGCCGAAGTACATCAGCAAGGCGGATCGCTTGAAGCTCGAGGCGCAAGCGGCTCCAGAGTCGATTGAAACCCCTGAGGCTTGATCAAGCTGGCGCGCAGCAGGTTTTACCTCAGGTACTCGGCGGTTTCGCCAGCTCGATCCCCGCCGCCCCCAGCCGCTTGAGAATCTCGAACAGCAAATCACTCTTGGTCGTCCCGACAATCCTCGGGCTCGCCACATACCCGGTCACCGTCAACGTAATCCCGTCCGGCGTCAGCTTGCTGAAGCGCACGAACGGTGCCGGTTTTTCGAGGATGGTTTCGTGTTCCTTGTAGGTGTCGAACAGCAGGTTCTGCACCTGTTCGGGGTCGATGTCCAGCGGGAACATCAGCTCCAGCGTCGCCACGCCCTGGGCGCTGCCGCCGAGGGTGACATTGCGCAGGTTCTGCGAGATCAGTTGCGAGTTGGGCACGATCACGATCGAGCGGTCACTGAGCTGGATTTCGGTGGCGCGCACGTTGATCCGGCGGATGTCGCCCTCGACGCCGCTGATGCTGATCAGGTCGCCGACCTTGACCGGGCGTTCGGTGAGCAGGATCAGGCCGGAGACGAAGTTCTTCACGATCTCCTGCAAGCCGAAGCCGATGCCCACCGACAGGGCGCTGACGATCCACGCCAGATTGGTCCATTGCACCCCCAGCGATGACAGGGTCAGCAGGATCACCACCGCATAACCGATGTTGGAAAACAGCGTGCTGAGCGAGGCGCACATGCCCGGGTCCATGTCGGTCTTGGGCAGGAACTCGTTGTCGAGCCAGCGGCGCAGGGCGCGGATCAGGTAGATGCCGATCAGCAGCGCCAGCATCGCGTTGAGCAAGTGGCCGGGGACGATGTTCAGCTTGCGCAGGCCGGCGCCGCCGAGGATCGTGCCGATGTTGTTGGCCAGTTGGCCCAGGGTGGTGCCGATCCCGCCGACGAACAGGGTGATGACCGCCAGCAGCAACAGCGCGGCTCGACCGAAACCGGCCAGCAGGGTCGAGGCTTGTTCGAGTCGCCGGTCGCCGACGCCCAGCAGTTGTTTCAGCGCCTTGCCGCTGGAGTGGCGGGGCGAGAAGAAGTACTCGCAGCTGTCCTTGAGCAGCTGCATCAGCAGGTAAAACCCGGAAAACACGATAAACGCCCACACCAGTTCATAGGTGATGAACCGCGCCAGCGATACGTAACCCGTGAGCAGGACGCCGAACGACAGCACCATCGCCAAGGTGGCAACGGTGTAAACCACCCCGGCGAAGGCATTGCCCGCCACTTGGCTGTCTCCGGCTGCGGCCAGTGTTTTGCGCACCCTGCCGACGCGCATCAGCAGCGTGGTGACGATACCCAGCACCGCCAGCGCAATGATGCCCCGGCCTGCGAGCACAATCTGACTGCTCATGCCGGCGGCATTGCTGACTTGCACCGCCGTCACCAGCACCAGCAGCGTCGCGGCGAGAATCCGCGCGTAGGGATGCAGCGCGAGCGCCACCGGGTCAGCCACCGCCGGCAGTCGCCAGGACGGGTGCTCGGTCGAGAGCAACGCGCGGCTGAGCCCTGTGATCAGCACGCAGGCATAAACCACTTTCCCGAACTCATCGGAAAATGTCGCCAGCATCGGCGGCAACGGCACGTGACGGGTGCAGGCGTAATAGAGCAGTTGCAGGGCGATGGCGGTGGTCGCGAGAGTCGCCAGCGCCGAGGCGAACGCCAGCGAACTGCGGCGCAGTCGACCCTCCGGCATGCGGTGAATGCACACCCACGCCAGCCAGCGGTCGGCCAGCCGCCGACCCAGCGTCCAGACGACGAAGGCCAGCACCACCAGCAGGGCGGTGTAAAAGCGCTGACCCGGTTGCCAGGCTTCGGCGCCGGTCTGTTGCACCTGATCGACGAAAAGCCTCAGACGCTGGCGGTCATCCGCCGACGGATTGACAAGGGGAGCCCAGAAGCCGGGATTCAGAATGCTGTGGGTGCTGAGCGTCAGTTCGCTTTCGAGCAACGTGCGGCGGATACCGGCGATCTGGGTGATCAGCTCCGTGGCGTTTTGCTTGAGGGTGGCGAGGTTCTTCAACGCCGTATCGACTTTGGTTTTCTGCTCGATCAACGTCGCCCGTTGCGCCGCGATATCGGCTTGTTCGGCGGCGACCGCTTCGGCCGGCGCGGCACCGAGTACGCCCAGTTGCACGGTCAGTTGCGCCTGCTGCGGCAACAGCGACGCGGACAGCCGATCGATGTCCAGAATGAACGTCTGCACCCGGTCCTGCGGGCCTTCGAGCTGGTTGTAATTGTTGGCGGACGAGATCTCCTGCTTGAGGCCGTCGAGGCGCAGTTGAAGGGCTTGCAGATCGCTTTGCGTGACGCCGGGGAGCGGGGCGCCGACATCGGGCGTGCCGGGCAGGTCGGCGGCCGACACCATCAAGACACCCGGACAGAGCAGCGTCAGGGTGATGAACATCAATGACTTCAATGCATTACGCATGGGACTGGGCGATTCCGGTTGATCACACAAACATTGAGGTTAGGTGATGGGGCCGGAGGGCGCGGAAAAGTTTCGGTGACCCGGGCGACGGGCCACCGTTCGCGGCGTTGCGGTTATTCAGATCGACCGCTGATTGACCCGCTGCATCAATTCCTCCGCCGATTCCTTGCGCTCGGAATAGCGATCCACCAGATCCGGGCGATCACGCAGCAACAGCGTGAATTTCACCAGTTCTTCCATCACGTCCACCACCCGGTCGTACAGCGCCGACGGTTTCATGCGGTTGCCTTCGTCGAATTCCAGATAAGCCTTGGGCACCGATGACTGATTGGGGATGGTGAACATGCGCATCCAGCGGCCCAGTACGCGCAGTTGATTGACCACGTTGAACGACTGCGAACCGCCGCAGACCTGCATCACCGCGAGGGTCTTGCCCTGGGTCGGACGCACCGCGCCGAGGGCCAGCGGCACCCAGTCGATCTGCGCCTTGAACACCGCCGACATGGCGCCGTGGCGTTCCGGGGAGCACCAGACCTGGCCTTCCGACCATTGCATCAGTTCGAGCAGTTCCTGGACTTTCGGGTGATCGCCCGGCGCATCGTCCGGCAGCGGCAGACCCGAAGGGTTGAAGATTCGTGTCTCGGCACCGAAGTGCTCCAGCAGGCGGGCGGCTTCTTCGACCAGCAAACGGCTGAAGGAGCGCGGGCGGGTCGAGCCGTAAAGCAGCAGGATGCGCGGCTTGGGCGCGTCTTCGTCACGCGTGGTTGTTTGAACCAGTGAAGGGTCGAGGTTGGGCAGGTCGGTCATGTCGGCTCCGGTTACAGCGTGCTGATGCGGTCGAGCTCGCGCTTGAGGGCATCACGGTCAAGTTGGGCGAAGGGCAGGGCGAGGAAGGCTCGGCAGCGGGTTTCGATGCGGGCGAGGGTGGCGCGGAAGGCGGCATCGATGGTCCGTTCATCGCCGACCACATCCGATGGATCTTCCAGCCCCCAATGAGCTTTAAGGGCCGGGCCGAAGTACACCGGACAGACTTCACCGGCGGCCTTGTCGCACACGGTGATGACGATGTCCGGCGGGTTGTCTTCGAAGGCCTCGTTGCCCTTGCTGCTCAACCCGGCGATGGAAATGCCGGCTGCCTGCAACGTGGTCAGGCTGCGCGGCAGCACCTGGCCCTTGGGGAAACTGCCGGCACTGACCGCTTCGAAACCGGCCGGCGCCAGATGGTTGAACATCGCCTCCGACAGGATGCTGCGGCAGCTGTTGGCGGTGCACATGAATAGAACGCGCATTTTCGATCCTCAGCAGCAGGCAGACGTATTGAGCGGGCGATCGCCCATGGCCGCCAGCCGTGCGCTGTTTTCTTCCAGCCAGGCGGTGTTGGCAGCGAGCGTGGTTTCAAGCAGCGTGCGAATCCATGCCGGCAAATCAGGGTTGAGCCGGTAATAAACCCACTGGCCTTGACGGCGATCCAGCAACAGACCGCAGGTGCGCAATTGCGCGAGATGGCGGGAGATTTTCGGCTGACTGTCGTCCAGCGCGCAGACCAGTTCGCAGACACACAACTCACCCTCACGGGTGATCAGCAGCGTGGCCCGGGCGCGGGTTTCGTCGGCGAGGCATTTGAAAACGGAAGCGGGGGTGAGCATGACGAGGTCTTCAGTACATATGGTTGTCCGAATATACGGATATCCATATGTGTTGGGCAAGTCTGGAGTTTGATGACGGTGGCAGCTCTCGACCCAAGATTTGTTTAGCGCAGGCGCTTCAACGCTTGCTGAACGCCAACCGCGCAGCAAACAACACGAAAATCATCCCGGTGGTGCGATCCATCCAGCGAATCACCTTTTCGCGCCGCAGAAACCCGGACAACGGCTGCGTCGCGCCAATCAACGCCAGCGACCAGATCAGCCCGAGCACCACATGAATGCTCACCAGCCCGAACGTCCACGGCACCAGCGGCTGACCTTGCGGAATGAACTGCGGCAGGAACGACACGTAGAAAATCCCGATCTTCGGATTCAGCACATTCCCCAGCATGCCCTTGAAAAACCAGTTCGCCCCCGGCTTGCCGTCGGCTTCGGCCGGTGCCAGCGAGCGGCGAGGGCGCAGCAGCATGTTCAACCCCAGCCACGCCAGATACGCCGCGCCGCAATACTTCAACAGGTTGTAGGCCAGCTCCGACACCGCAATCAACGCCCCCAACCCAAACGCCACCGCTGCGCCCCACAACAGACAACCGGCATTGATCCCCAACGCTGCACGCAACGCCTGCTGCTTGCCTTCGACGGTGGCGGTGCGCAGCACCAGCGCGGTGTCGAGACCGGGCGTCAGGGTCAACAGCGTGGCGGCGAGGGTGAAGGCGAGGAGGTTGTCGGCGATGGACATGGTGCGTGGGTTCCCTGTTCTGGATGCGGGAACGGTAGCGGTTTCAGGCGGGGGGATCCAGCAGGGAAATCAGGCGCGGTTCGATGCGGTCGGGTTGTATCTCGAGGATCGCCAGCGTCACCGGCAATTTGAAACGCCGAGGGCCGGCGCTGCCGGGGTTCACGTAAAGACGGTCATCGCGCCATTCGATGCGGGGTTTGTGGGAGTGGCCGGTGATGATGAGCTTGATGCCCGGATCGAGATCGGCGGGGACGTCGGCGATGTCGTGGACGAGGAGGGTTGGCCAGCCGTTGAGGGTGAAGGTCAGGAGGTCGGGGAGGTTTTCGGCCCATGGGCTGTTGAGGTCGTTGTTGCCGCGCACGGCGTGGACCGGGGCGATTTTGGCCAGTTGGGCGAGGACGTCCGCGTTGCCGATGTCGCCGGCGTGGATGATCTGGTCACAGCCCTGGAGCGCGGCGAGGGCTTCGGGGCGGAGGAGGTTGTGGGTGTCGGAGATTAGGGCGGTTTTCATGTGGGTTCTCCGTTGGTGGTTCGGCGCCTAGCAATGTTGCTGGGAGCGAACTTGCGCTTTATTCGGTCTAGGCCGCCGCATCATACCTGGGCATCAGGATTCAGGCAGGGATGTATTTCCGAGGTCGGCCGTTCATGTGTAAGTTATTGATCGGGGGATCCAGAAGCGTCCACTTCTAGCGTGAAGCCATGACCGCAAATCACTTATTTCTTTACCTGTATTCATGCTGCGGATATGTTGCTGGCAAAAGGATATTAAATATTCGAGTCTCAAGGAAAGGCGCTCAAAGTGATCACTCGACTGGCTCACCCATCTCCATCCCTCCCTGATCTTTGTCACTCTAGCAAGCCAAGCTTAGCAATCGTTTTGTCCGATGAGTTGACCGCCTCAGCGTTCAATCTTTCGGCTGGCTGCTCGCTAGACTTGAGGCCAAACCTACGGGGATAGCGCCAAGGTGGGATAGTTATCTATCAGCATCTTTCCAGGCCGCGGACACGATCAAAACCGTTGATGTGCAAATTCAGATAGCAGGTTTTCTTATGAATGCAGTGATCGGCCAGAAGCTACAGAGCAGTCGCAAAGAGCTTCTGGATATCGGGCTTCGCAACAACATGCTTAATTTCCGCAAGACCGCCAAGACCTTGATGGTGGTCGATGAGCAGTCCGAAGAGGTCTTCAAGATCCTCTATCGTCAGGAAAAGGCCATGACCTTTGCGCCAATGGCTCGCAAGAAACTGGCGGAACTAGTCAAGGCTTCCAAGTCGGCAGAGGAGGTTGGGGAAGATGGTGATACCCCTGGCGATGAAGAGTTGTTGTATGAGCTCGATAGTCTGGACTGGAACGCTGCCACTGGCGACGCCGACGAGGATGAAACGGGCAAGGCTCGCCGTCATCTCGATACGCGTTTACAGACTGCCATCGAAGATGATCGGCTTTTCCTCCAACTATTGAAAATCCATACCGAGGCCAAAGGATTTATCGAGGAACAGGGCGTCAACACGCTGTTCCTGTCTCTTGGCTTTCTGCAGTGGTACGAGGCCGACAGCTCAGAAAACCTACGCAAGGCGCCTTTGATCCTGCTGCCCGTCACCCTTGAACGCAGTGGGGCCAAGGATGCGTTCAAGCTGAGATACTCCGGTGACGAGTTGATGCCGAACTTATCCTTAGTCGCCAAACTCAAGACCGATTTTGGCTTGGACCTGAGTTCTTGTGCATTCGACGAAGACATCTTCGAAACTGACGACAGGAGCCTTGATCGCTTTTTCAGCGATGTCGCGGCTGTGGTCAGCAAACAACCGAGATGGAATGTTGCCAGTAACGAAATTGCACTCGGCTTTTTCTCGTTCGGCAAGTTCCTGATGTTCAAGGATCTCGATCCGAAAAGTTGGCCAGAAGACAAACAACCCGATGCCAACCCGGTGATGAAGCGCTTGCTGGGCTCGGGCTTCGGCGATCTGCGTGCGGCATATTCAGAGGATGTGAATATCGACTCGGTGATCAAGCCGGGTGAGGTCCGTTTCGTCAAGGACGCCGACAGCAGCCAGACTGAAGCAATCCTGGAAGTGCGCGATGGCTCCAACCTAGTCATTCAGGGCCCACCGGGTACCGGCAAGTCCCAGACGATTACCAACATCATCGCCGAGCTTATCGGGCAAAAGAAAACGGTACTTTTCGTTGCCGAGAAAATGGCGGCCCTGGAGGTGGTGAAGCGCCGTCTAGATGAAAGTCATCTCGGCGACGCAGTGCTAGAGCTGCATTCCCATAAATCCACAAAGCAGTCCGTGCTCAAGGAGTTGGGGCGAACTCTGAACCAAGGGCGACCCATGACAAAAGGCGCAGAGGGAGACCTAGCCAGCCTGAAAGAGCTGCAGGATTCCCTTAATAACTACTGCGAAGCCGTCAGCGCGTCGGCCGGGGCGAGTGGTTTGCCCTTTCTCGACGTACTTGGTCGCTATCTGAAGCTGAAGAGAGTTCATCCGGGACTACCTGTGATCCCGTTTGGGCCAATGGCCGGCTGGAGTTTCACTCAACAGCAAAAACAGCGAGAGCTGGTCGAAGAACTGGTGCTCCACCTCAACTCGATGGGGCGACCGGATCGCAACCCATTCTGGGGCAGCCAGCGCACCTTCTTCTCTCCCATCGAACAAAGCACTGCTAATGACGCGTTGCAGTCGGCGATCTCTCACCTCAATGCCTTGCAATCCTCCACAACCGCGCTCTCCGAGCGATTGATGCTTACCCAGCCGGCCACCTTGGCAGACGTCGATGTAGTCTGCCGCGCTGCACGCCGTGCGGCGGAGGCCCCGCGACTTGATGGTATCAAGATTTCCACGGGGGAATGGCAGTCGCGTCGCGACTCCATTCGCGATTTGCTCGAGGCGGGCGAGAAGATGTCTGCCTGTCGTGATCTGCTCGACAAACAGTTGATCGATGCGGCTTGGGACCAAGATCTCCTAGAGGTTCGCCAGAATCTGCAGGCCTACGGCGATAAGTGGTGGAGAGTCTTTTCCGGACGCTTTCGCGCCTCGCGTACTCGACTGCAAGGGCTGGTCCGCGAGGTGTTGCCTAAAAGTAATGCAGGCATGCTGGAACTGGTCGACTCGGTTTTGACCTACCAGCAGAACAAGAAGGTGTATGACCAGCATGAAGCCTTGGGAAGCGCGCTGTTTGGCGCCCAGTGGCAGCGGCAGAAGACCGATTGGCCGGTACTTGAGCGCCTGAGTGCCTGGGTGATCCAATTGCATGACGACTTAGGCCATGGACAGATCCCGCAGGGCATCATCGCCTTCTTGGCCGGACATGCCGATGCCACAGGGTTAGGCGCAGCGGTCGCTGATGTAGAGCAGCATGTAAGCGGTCTGGACAAAGCGATTCGAGATTCGCTGGAAGTGACCGGCATGCAGGAGGAGAACGTTAAGGCTGATGTTAGGAAGCTCTCTCTGGCTACTCTGGAAGCGCGTCTGCTGGAATGGCAGGGCAATCTCACCGCGCTCTATCAGATTTCACGATTCAACGTGCTCGCGGGGCAGATGCTTACTGCCAACTTGGGGGAGCTGCTCGGCATTGCCATCAGCAGTGACCAGCACGAAAGTCTGACTGCCATTCTGGATCTCTCCTGGTACGCAGGTCTGGTGCAATCGGTGTACGCCCACAACCCCACGCTTCAGCAGTTCGACCGGATCAAGCATGAGCACCAGATCGCGCGCTTCAAGTCACTCGATCTCGCCTCCCTCAACCACGCCCAGACATCCCTGGCCAAGCAGGCATGGGAGGGGATGCCCAATATTAATCAGCCCGGGGAGATGGCGGTATTGCGAGCCGAGCTGAACAAAAAGCGCCGCCATATGCCGATCCGGCAAATGATCGAGAAGGCGGGGCGAGCGATCCAGCAAATTAAACCGGTGTTCATGATGAGCCCCATGTCTATCGCCAACTTCCTCCCGCCAGGCAAAGTCGAATTCGACGTGGTGGTGTTCGACGAAGCTTCGCAAGTGAAAGCCGTCGATGCATTTGGCGCCATCATGCGCGGCAAGCAGGTCGTGGTCGTGGGTGACACTCGCCAGATGCCACCTACCGATTTCTTCAGTCGTGATGTCGAGATGGACGACGAAGAGGGTGCTACCGCCGACATTGAGAGTATTTTGAGCATGTTCAAGGCCGCCGGTAGTCAGGAGCGCTATTTGCGCTGGCACTATCGGAGCCGGCACGAGTCGTTGATCGCGGTTTCTAACGTCGAGTTTTACGAGAGTAAATTGGTGGTCTTCCCATCGGCGGGGCAGCATCCCCACGCCACGGGTATCAGCTTCGATTACTTGCCCGAGGCACTCTACGACCGGGGGCGTACCCGCACGAACAAGGGGGAGGCGAAGGCTGTCGCGAATGCTGTCATGGAGCACGCGATCCGCACGCCCGACTTATCGCTGGGAGTGGCTGCTTTTAGTGTGGCGCAGCGTGATCTGATCCAGGTGGAAATCGAGTTGCTGCGTCGTCAGTCGCCGGAAGCGGAAGCGTTCTTTACCGCCCAAGGAAGTGAACCATTTTTCGTCAAGAACTTGGAAAACATACAAGGTGATGAGCGGGACAAGATATTCATCAGCATCGGGTATGGGCGTAATGAATCCGGCCGCATCGCCAAAGAATTCGGTCCGGTAAACCGGGAGGGTGGCCACCGTCGCCTCAATGTTCTGATCACCCGGGCCAAACTGGCTATGCGCGTGTTCAGCAACTTTAAGGCCGAAGAACTTGAACTCGACGCTAATGCTCCCCAAGGCGTTAGGGCGCTGAAGAACTTCCTCAAGTATGCTGAGACAGGCGAACTCGAAGTCGCGTGCGAGACCGGTAAAGCAGCAGATTCGCCCTTCGAATTGGAAGTGATCGAGGCGCTGAGAGAGCGAAACTATGTGGTAGAGCCGCAGGTAGGAACCGCAGGTTACTTCATCGATATTGCCGTCAAGGATCCCGAGTATCTGGGGCGCTATGTCCTGGCGATCGAATGCGATGGCGCGGCCTATCACAGCGCACGATCGGCGCGTGATCGTGATCGCCTGCGCCAGGGAGTGCTGGAGGGGTTAGGCTGGAACTTCCACCGGATCTGGAGCACGGACTGGTTCCGCAATCCTCAGCAGGAAACTACACGTGTCGTTGCCGCGATCGAAGCCGCTCGTGCCAGGATCGCCGAGGGGCGGCATGCGCCTCCCCAGGTGGTTCCAGAACCGAAGCATGAGATTTTTAGGGATGAGGCGGCCGCTGAAACCATGCCGAATGCAAGCAGGCAATACGTGAAAGCTCGCTTGGCAGCCGTAGTTTCGCTGAATGAGTTGCATCAGGAAAAAACAGAGCACCTAATGCAGATGATTCGTACTGTGGTCGAGGTCGAAGCTCCGGTGCACACCACCGAAGTCACCCGCCGACTCATGGAGGCGTTCGGCGTGACAAGGGCCGGTGCGAGGATTACTAATGCGGTCGAGCAGGCTATCCGTCTTGGTGTGCAGCACAGGTTATTCCACGGGCGAGGTGGCTTTATGTATTCAGCTGAAAACAAAGCTATCCCTATTCGTAACCGGGCCCATTTTGAATCTTCGGAGCGTAAGGTGGAATGGGTCGCCCCGGAAGAGCTTGATCAGGCGCTTGTAGAAACGGTCACCCTAGGATTCTCGATGAGTCGGGATGAAGTTATTTCAGGAGCGCTAGCGCTTCTGGGCTTTGGACGGGCAACGGCGAAGATAACTGGAATGGTTGACGAAAGGATTGTTGTTCTGGTCAACAGCGGGCGTTTGCGAATGGTTGATGGGCTCATAACTCCTGAATAGTCCCCGCTTTCGTAGACATCTTAAAACCTCAAATGGATGTCCACTAAGCTGCTATGTGGCCGTCCGTTTTTGGCCGATAGCTGCCATTCATCGTGGCAGCTACGGCCAACGCTCATGCCGTCTTTACCCGCGAACTATTCTGTCGCAAAGGGCAAACGCTTAGCTCTTCACCTCAACATGATCCAACGCCTGATTCACCGCCAACTCACTCAACATCACCAATTGCGCGATCCCGATTGCGGTCTTGCGATGGGCGGGCTCCAGCGTGGCCGCAAAGTTATTAAGCATTTCACTCGCCGATCCCAGTGATTCGCTAGCGTTGGCGAGAAGGGATTCAGTGTCGTAGGCCGGATTGGCCAGATACATGGGGTCGTGTTTGTGGTGGCTGCCCATGATCCGTTGCTGCGGAGTCAGGTAGTGATCGAGGGCGCGTTCGGCGGCTTCGTTGAGGGTTCGGGAGTCGGGGAATTTGTAGGGGGAGACTGGATCGGTTTCTGGTGGGTTGGGTGTTGGTTTGAACATGGATGAATCCTCTAGCGCGATTACCAAAAGGAACCATCACCCTTCGCTACCAAACGTTGGGTGGCGGCCATACGCGGGTTGGTAGACCGGTCGCACTAGAACCCGGCGCCCACGAATGAGCCCCACGCATGACCACCATGAAATCCGAGCCCAGAGAAAGGGCTGCACACGGTGACGCCATGAGTCTAGAACGAAGCGGGCTACCAAACCCGATCACTGTTTTTCAGTGACCCGGAAACGATAAAACCCGCGTCCCAGACGCACAAGCCGGCGGATTCTGGCGTAGTCGTAGGCAATGACGCAAGGCGTTGTAGCCTTGAGGAAGTAACGCTGAGTGTCTTTAAACAGCAAAGGCCAAAGCCCTTAAACAACCTCCGATGGTTCCTTCAATAACCGGTGTCTTGGATCTTTCCCCGGCGCTCTGCTGCTCTGGACTGGCTCTGGCCAGGCATTCAAGCAGGATTCCGAACCCGGCTGGCATCTCTGGAGGGCGGGCACCCGAACTGGCGACTGTATTCCCGGCTGAATTGCGACGGGCTTTCGTAGCCCACTCGATAACAGGCGCTCGCCACATCCAGCCCTTCGCCGAGCAACAGCCGGCGGGCTTCCTGCAGGCGCAGTTGTTTCTGATACTGCAGCGGGCTCATGGCAGTCACCGCCTTGAAACGATGATGCAATGTGGAGTTGCCCAAGTTGGCGACCCGGGCGAGTTCTTCGATGCGCAAGGGTTGGGTGTAGTGGTTGTTCAACCAATCGATTGCCCGTGTTACTCGCCGTGTTTGCGAGTCGCCGAGGGCAAGCTCGTACAGACGACGGCCGTGCACGCCTCGCAGGAGGCGGTAATACAACTCGCGAAGGGCGAGCGGTGCCAGCATGCCGATGTCTTTCGGTGTTTCCAGCAGCCGAACCAGCCGCAGCATTGTTTCCAGCAGGGGCACATCGACTTTCTCGAGGAAAAGACCAAGCTCCGGCTCGTCCGGGACACCTGCCGGCGGAGCGTCGGCGATGACCTGAGCGATTTCCGTGGGCTCGAAATCAAACCGGATACACAGGTAGGGCGCCTCCGGGCTCGCCATCAGCACGCGACCGGACACCGGAAGGGTGACCGAAACCACCAGGTAGCTGAGGGGGTCGTACAGGTAGTGGTCGTCACTCAGGCCGATTTCCTTTTGCCCTTGCACGATCAGGCAAAGTGCCGGTTTGTGCACGGTATGGATCAGCTCCGAAGGTGCATCGAAACGGATGACATGCAGGGGAGCTATGGCGGTCTCATAGATCCCGGGTGTGGTAAAGCGTTGCGTCAGCAGGCGAACCAGTTCGTCACGGTAGACGGCTGTGTTTTGAAGGATGAAAGCATCGCTCTGTTCCATTTCAAGGCTCTCACAAGTGTTCATGAGCGTCTGCCTGAAGCTTTTCAGGCAGACGATATTCACCCGACATCATCAAAGTACTCATTGCCGATAGAGGATCATTCCGGCGTGATACAGCACGTCGTCATGAAAGTGGCCATCAGCGGTGAAGCCGGTGTCGTCCCAGTACTGGATGTAATCACCGACCAGTTCGTAACGGCCCTGATAGGCGCTCGTGTTTTTACCACGGGCCTCGTCGTAACGACCAGTCGTCAGAAGCTCATGACGGATGAATCCATCCGCGGTGACCCACATGCCTGCGTAACGATGGTCCTGAGTGGTTTTTTTGGCATCTTTCATCACTTTTTTCCTCGGATTTTCAGACTGAGCCGATACGGCCCAAAGCCGTGCGATCAGAGCCGTTTTCGGCAACGCGAAAACCCGGAGTGCGATCACTGCCACCTTCAGTTACGCGCATGCCTGGCGTGCGGTCCGAACCATCTGCGGCAACGCGGAACCCTGGAGTGCGATCACTGCCGCCTTCAGTGACGCGCATGCCTGGCGTGCGGTCCGAACCATCTGCGGCAACGCGGAACCCTGGAGTGCGGTCACTGCCGCCTTCACTCACGCGCATGCCGGGAGTTCGATCAGCACCGTCAGCGGCCAAGTACAGGCTGGTCGAGGAAAGGTTGATCGCGCAGGCCACCATCGCGCCGATCACCAGTGAAAGGGAAAGCCGTTTTGCGTTTTTCATTATTCAGTCCTCATTGACGTTGTTCATCTGAGCGGCCTGCCGTGGCCTGTGTGTGCATCCGTTGCGTGCTTTCAGATTACGTAGCCGAGCGCAGCGGTGTTAGGACGAAACTGCCGCAGATTTGCCTGATCCTCTCGGGCTGGTCGGGCATGTCCTGCGGCGCGTTTGTGCTGCGGCTCAGCCGGCCGTGACCGTCATGCCGCCGTCGGCCATGACCACCGAACCGACCATGAAGCTGGCCCGATCCGAGGCGATGAACGCGACCACTTCGGCGATTTCTTCCGGTTGGGCGGCGCGGCCGATCGGCGCCGCTTCGCCATGTTGGGCGAGAAAGGCAGGGCCATCGTCGACCACATTGTTGAGGATATTGGTCACCACATCGCCGACACCGACAGCATTGACGCGGATGCCGTGGCCAATGACCTCAAGCGCCAGGGTGCGCGTCAGTTGGGCCAGCGCGCCTTTGGAGGCGGTGTAGGCGGCAATGGTGGGGAAGGCGAAATAGGAGGCGTAGGACGCGATGTTGACGATCGATCCGGACTTGTTGGGCATCATCGCTTTGACCGCCTCCCGGCTATGCAAAAAGGCCGCCGTGGCGTTGACCGCCTGAATGCGTTCCCAGTCTTCGCGGGTCATGTCGATGACCAGTTTGTTGATGATGATGCCGGCGTTGTTGACCAGAATGTCCAGCCGCCCGAATTGCTCGACGGCCAGGGCGACCGCGCGTTCGGCGGCCCCGTCCTGAGTGATGTCGGCCACCAGGGGGATCAGGCCGGGGCGGGCCAGTGCTTCCACTTCAGGGTTTATATCTTCAGCAATGACCTGGGCGCCGCGGGCATGCAGCAGCAGTGCGATGGCCTTGCCGATGCCACTGGCCGCGCCAGTGACCAGCGCGACTTTACCGGCCACTTCGTTTGGGGTGCTGTTCTTGAAGTCGGTCATGATGTTCTCCAGCGTTTTTGATCGAGTAGGGATAAGCCGTGTTGGCGCCGGCGAGGCGCTTTCATCGGCGACGGGCCTACTGTCTCGCAGCGGAGTGAGGTCGGCTTTCGTGAGATTGCCCATGCTGTCGGGGTTTTGCGCTGAATGTCAGTGAGCGAGGCTTGGTGCTCGATTCAACCCACGGGAAAAGCCCGATATCATCGAGCCGGTCTCCGTGACGCGGCGTGCGGGCAAGCATCCGAGACCTGTCTGGCTTCGCACAGCCGAATCTGAAAAGGACGAGTTCATGGCAAATACCGGGCGTACCTCCCAGGACGCGTTGTCGACATCCTCTCGAGACTTGCGCATCAACGGCGAGTCGATGGGTGAGTTCCTGCCAAGTGAACCCCAGGCGTTACCCTCGCGCCCGGAAATCACGGACGTGGTGATTCAGCTGTTTACCCATCGCAGCGTTACTGAGCCGATTCTCGTGCCTGCAGTGGTGGAACCGCTGCTCGTTCTGGTTCTGGCCGGGGCGGCGACGGTAGAGGAGCGCGCATTGGGTGGCGAGTGGGAAGCTGCAGATGTCAGTGCCGGCGATTTTTTCCTCACCAGTTCCGATGAGCCGTATGAAATGCGCTGGCAGACGCACGGAGGCGATACCTTCGAAGTCATGCATCTTTATCTGGGGCTGCCCTTGATCGAGCAAGCGTCTCGAGAGCTGTCGGGCCAGCACGCCGGGCCTGTGCGGTTACGCGATGTTTCAGGGGCACGGGACGGGCGCGTCGCGTTTGTCATGGAGCAGTTGCGCACCGAATTGCTTCTGGAACGCTCGCCCAGCGCGCTTTTCGCCCGCTCTCTGGCGCAGGCACTGGCCGTGCATCTGGTGCGCAGCTATCTTGCTGAAAGCCAGCCCGGGCGTCGGGTCAACGCCTTGCAAGCCTACAAGTTGCGCAAAGTCACGGACGCCATGCGCGCGCAACTGAGCGCTGAATTCAGCCTGGCCAAACTGGCCAGCCTTGCCGAGCTGAGCGAGTACCACTTCAGTCGCCTGTTCAAGCGGGCGACAGGGCTGTCGCCATCGCAGTACTTCATTCGCATGCGTATGGTTCGTGCGCGGCACCTGCTACTGGAAACCCGCCTTAGCGTCATCGACGTCGGGCTGGAGGTCGGCTACTCGAGCCCCAGTCATTTCTCGCAGGTATTTCGTCGTGAAGTGGGCGTAACGCCCAGCGAGTTCCGTGGGGCCTGAGCGGCGCCTCATTAAAAATTTGCAGGCGATGCACACAGACACGAATAGGCAAAAGTGGCGCAGGTTTCGGCACGCGCCGACGAGGCTCGTGCCCTTAATCTTTTCGACGTACCCCGCAGCAACGAACGCGTCTTCAGCGGTCGGTGCTGAACCTCAATGCAGACAGCAGGAGCTACGGATATGTCGAACATTCAAAACAAAGTCGTCCTGATTACCGGTGCAAGCAGTGGTATTGGCGAAGCAGCGGCCAGGTTGATCGCCGCCAAAGGCGCGCATGTGGTCCTCGGTGCCCGCCGCACCGAGCGTCTGGACAAACTGGTCAGCGAGGTCCAGGCCGAAGGTGGTTCAGCAAGTGCCTGTGCACTGGACGTTACGGATCTGCAATCGATGCACGCCTTCGTGGCGTTCGCCAAGACGCAACATGGCAAGGTCGATGTGATCATCAATAACGCGGGCGTGATGCCGTTGTCTCCGCTGGCCTCGTTGAAGGTCAACGAATGGAACCAGATGCTCGATGTCAACGTGCGTGGCGTATTGCACGGTATTGCCGCTGTCCTGCCGGACATGCAGGCGCAGGGTTTCGGTCAGGTCATCAATATCTCGTCGATTGGTGGCCTCGCGGTTTCTCCGACCGCCGCGGTCTACTGCGCGACTAAATTCGCGGTCAGGGCTATCTCGGACGGTCTGCGCCAGGAAACGGACAAGATCCGCGTCACCGTGGTGTGCCCGGGTGTGGTCGAGTCCGAACTGGCCGATACGATTTCCGATGAGGTGGCCCGCGAGGAAATGAAAGCCTTCCGCCGTGTGGCGCTCAATGCAGACGCCATTGCGCGAGCGCTCGCCTATGCCATCGAACAGCCCGATGATGTCGATGTGAGTGAGATCGTGGTTCGTCCGACCGCCAGTCCGCACTGAGCCGTTCCAGGCGCAATCACCCGTGGTTTGTGCCCCGTTCTGCCAGAAAAAGGGGACTGATTTATTTTCTACTTTCTGAAAAAAACAGTCCCCCCTCGGTTTTATGTCAGAGCGTTACGCATTGACTTTTTTGAAGGAAATCTTTTAGAGCAGCCTGGTAAATAGCTAACGGTCGGTTGTCAGCCTCAAACAAGGCAAATGGAATCAAGACCAGATGTGAGAATGTCGTGGCGTTTATTGAGTAGGTTTTTTGCCTGCAAAAGCCATGTTCATTGTTTAGCGTGAAATCAAACTTGAACAGATTTTCCCTTGTGCACCAGCTAGGAATCAAACCAAGACTCAAACCGGTTAAATACTCTTGTCCGCAAGCACCACCAAACGTGAACTCTGAGACTTTTATCTCTAACGTAGGGAGAGGCGAATTTGTCGGCTTGGAGCTGACGTCTTTTGCATCTGGAATGGTTTTTTGTGTCGCTGCGTATGTGTCCTTGCCAAAGCGACTAACTTTCAATGGAGAGTCCATTTCGTAACTGTAGCTGGAGATGATTTCTGCGTTGCCGGCTCCAACGTGTTGGTTGATTGTGGGCTGCGACGAATATGAAGTGCAGCCAGAGAACAGTATTGCAATGCTGATAACAGTAAATCCATTCGCTATTAATCGATGCATGCTCGGTTTTCATCCCGGTTATTCATGGTCTAGGGTTCTGTCGTTCGACACCTTGGCTAAATTCAAGCGCCTCGTCTATCGTCATTTTGCTTGATGCAGTGCTTCGGTTGGCCACTGCGCTGGGGCTCAAAAGACTATTCGGCGATTCCTTCCGCCGAAAGCCGACGCCATTGTCCTGCCTGACTACAACGACTCACAGCGGGTGTAGACCTTACAACTCAATCGCCCACGTCTGACTCACCAGTTCCTTTCCGAAGCTGTGAATCGGCTCTTCCTCGACCAATTCAAACCCCGCCCGCTGGTATAACCGGCGGGCATCCACCAGATTGCTGGTGGTCCACAGAATCATCTTTTTGTAGCCGACATCCCGGGCAAAACGCAGGCATTCCTCGATCAGCCGATTGCCGATCCCCAAACCCCGCGCACTGGCATCCACGTAGAGCATGCGCAGTTTCGCGGTGGTTTCGTCGTGACGGATGACGAACACCGAACCCACCACCTTGCCGTCCTTCTCCGCGATCCAGCAGCGCTCGCCCGTGGGGTCGAATTCGCGCAGGTATTTGGCGACGACCTCTGCCACCAGCGCTTCGAACTCTGAATTCCAGCCGTATTCACGGCTGTAGATCGCAGTCTGCTGATGCACCACCAGACCCATGTCACCGGGCTGCGGATCGCGTAGCAGGTAGGTCGTCGACTGGCCGCCCTCGAGCAGCGTCTGGATCTGCTTCATGGAAGCGATCAGTTGCAGTTGCTGCGGTTCGGACAGGCGTTCGAGCAGGGTGATGACTTCTTGCCGAGAGGCTTGTTCCAGCGGCGCGAGGATCTCGCGGCCGAGGTCGGTGATGTGCAACTGACTGGCGCGGGCGTCGGTGGTGGAGGGGACTTTCTGGATCAGACCCTTTTTGTCGAAACCGCTGATGAGCCGGCTCATGTAGCCCGCGTCGAGGCCCAGCATCTGGCGCAGGTCGGTGCTGGTCAGATCGCCCTGGGACGCGAGTTCGTAGAGGATGCGCAGCTCGGTCAGCGAGTAGTCGCTTTGCAGCAAGTGTTCCTGCAACACGCCGATCTGATGGGTGTAGAAACGGTTGAACTGCCGGACGATGTCGGCGCGGTCGGTGATCGTGGACATGGCGTGATGCTCATATATTTGCTTTAAGCAACTATATAGTTGCCTTAGGCAAGCAAGTCAAATGAATGATTTCACGACCCCGAACGCAAAGTCAGCCGGAAAAAACCGCTCAGTCGTGTCCGTTCGTATGTTCTGAGGCTCACGGTTTCCAGATGCGTCGCCGCGTGACCGCGATGACAGGGCCATCTCTCCATGCCTGTAAAAAAAACTGACTAGAATCCAAACACACCCATTCATTCAAGGAACGACTCATGTCCGGTTTACGCACGTTGATTGCGACCACGACCTGTATTGCGCTGCTGTGCAGTTCGGTGACCGCGCTGGCCGATCCTGGTAACGGAAAGGGGCAGGGCAAAGGCAATCCGCATAACAGCCAGGATCATGGCAATCAGGGGAAAAAAGGCGGGGGCGGTTATCAGGGGCACGGTCCGAGTATCGATCGCGGCGGGGTGATCGGGATTGTGGAAGGCTATCGTGGCTACTGGACCCCGGGCCCGGCGTTACCGCCCGGCATTCAGAAGAACCTGGCGCGGGGCAAACCGCTGCCGCCAGGGATTGCGAAGAAGCTCGATGGTCGACTGGTCGGCAGACTGCCGCACTACGACGGCTATGAATGGCAGCAGGTCGGTACCGATCTGATCCTGGTCGCGCTGGCTACAGGGCTGATTTATGAAGTGCTGAATGGCGTCTTCGATTGAGTGATCAGCGCAGCGGGCGACTCGATGAACTGATTATTTGAACGAGCAGCCCTCCGAGCTCCGCCAGTGCCTCTGTCGACAGCTCGGCCAGTGAATTGGTTTGGATTTTGGTCCCCAGCATCAGATAGCCGGGAAGTGCACTGGCCAGATGGTGGTTGATGATCCAGTGCTCGGTTTCATGAAGAATGAAGTGCGGGGCAATTTCCATGTGCCATTTGCCATTTGCCATTTGCCATTTGCCATGTGCCATGTGCCATGTGCCATGGGGCAAGCGGTGCGCCAGCGTAGCAAAAGTGCAGACCTTTCTGCCGGAGGAACTGTGCCGTTACGTCCGACGTTGAGTTGACCGTTCGCGTTTCCCTGTCGCAGCATGCATTCACTCAAACGCCTTACCCGGAAAACCTATGCACACGCCTGTAGATCTTGATGAATTGTTAGCGCTTGTCAGAGATGAGCAGTCGTTCATTCGATTTGTCGAGGCGCTGGGGGCTGATTTTGCCAGTGAACGTTTGTTGGAACATAACGCTCCCTCATCAATAGATCGATCAGATAGCCAGGAATGGGAAAACGGAACGGTTGATGCGTTTCTCGATGCGGCAGCTGCATGGGCGCATGCCAGCAACCGATCTCCTTTGGACGATAATGCCCAATCGAATGTATGGCAGCGCTGTGCAGCGATTCTGTTCGCTGGAAAGTTTTATGAGTGACAGTTGTATTGTCGGGCACAGAAGTGACAGTTTCTTCTCCCCCGACAAAAGATGCGTCCTCTTTAAGCCGGTTCTCCGATCTTCAGAAAATGCTCGCAATGACGACAACTGTTACGTCCTGAAGATGTTTTACACCTGCCGATCTATTTTCAGGAGGACATCATGGACGCAATAAAAATTGAAGCCAGCGAAGCTGGTTTGCAGCCACAGGTCAAGGTTTAAAGGAAAGCTATTCATGGTCATTGATAAAACCGGGCGTTCTCTGATGAGGTCCGGTTTTGGCGTGATGCACGCCACAAACCGCTTCCGCTTGATGGCGATAGTCAGCGTAGTCGTCGCTGGCTGCTCCAGCTCCAAATCGCCTCCTCCGGTCGAGCGTGACGCGTGCCTGGAGGCTGGTCCGGCCAAAAGTGTTGATTACGATAATTGTGTAGCGAATCGAGAACGCGAAAGCAGGGTGGCGCTCGAAGCGCTTCTCGACGACAAATTCGTTTATCCCCCACAGCAGCAAATTCTCGAGGCCTCTGAAAGCAACTATCAGCCATCCGATTTTCCAGAATCCCCCGCACCCATGATCTACAAGGGGCTGGACTCGATATCGCTGATTGAGAAACGAGCGTTGCCTTTCAAAATCAGGATCGTCTGGAAGTACACATCGACAGGCGTGATACCGGAGCGTGGGGACGCCATCCGCATGGCTGAAATGGAGAAGTTGATAGTGCCGGCGGTAGAGGACAAGGGACTGGCGAAGTGGGTCTGCACGGTGACGGGTGGACACCAGCGGGAGTGGATTTTCTATACGCAAAACGATGAAGCGTTTACCGCCAGGACGCGGTCGGCGCTTTCGCAGCGCGGGCCATACCCTATCGAGTTGAGTGCACGCCGGGATGTGGTGTTGAGTACCGGTTCGCAGCCTGCTGACAACCTGGCGGAAGTGATTCGCATCACTCCCAAAAAATGCGTGGAGTGAAAGCTGCATAGCCACAAAGGACAGGGCGATACCCATCAGACATGAAAAAGCCCGGCGGATAAGGCCGGGCTTTCGTCGGGTACTGCGGTAAAAGCCTGCATTCAGGCGTTACGACTTTCGATCAGACGGTCAGAACCACCTTCGGCTACCGCATCACTGAACAGCGGATCGGTTTCGGTCGCGGCAACGGCATCACTGAACAGCGGATCGGTTTCGGTCGCGGCAACAGCGTCACTGAACAATGGATCAGTTTGGGTCGCAGCAGCAACTGCATCGCTGAACAGTGGATCGGTTTCAGTCGCTGCAAAAGCATTCAGGGCGAAGAGCGAGAAGGCGATACCGAGAAGGGTTTGGCGTTTCATGGTTCTGTACTCCGTGTGCAGTGGGTTGGTATGGAGCAGATCCTACGCTTTGGATTCGATATGAGAACTTCATTGAGTTAATGGTTGTTATTGATGCAGTCAATGATTGAGCTCGGTGGCCTGAGATGCGCTGAACGGCACCGATGACAACAACCCGCTTGCCAGTCACTGCGCCATAAACCTGCGAATCGCTTGAGTGGTTCCCACTGGCGCTTCCTCCATCAGCCAATGCCCCGCACCGGCGATCACCACGGTGTGATCCTTCGCCAGATCCGCCGCCAGCGGCGCCCACATATCCCCGGTGTCGCCGAAACCGTGCAACAGCACCACCGCCGGGCCTTTGCCGCCGATGCGCGTGTGGATTTTCGCCCCTTCCAGGGCGATGTCCTGAGTGCGGAACGAGGCGGGGAAGGGCGTCACGTCCGCATGGGCCGGAACACTCATGGCTAGCAGCAGGGAAGCGGTGAGCAGGGCGCGGATCATGGCGTTCACTCCAGAGGGGGGTGGCTGGAGCGTAGACGGATTTGATGTTTCAGACAGTATTCATACGAAATCCGGCAACAGTGTTTGTCCAGCTAGCCGATCTTTTAGCACTATCCCACCCCTTAATATCGTCTCCAACCCGTGAACAAACACGGCCCTCAACGAGGCGGTGAACATCATCACTCATCACTTTGCAACCGAAACCATGATCGACTCCAGTCCGGGATGGTTCTTTTTATAAAACAGTTCGCAGTCTGCTGCATCTTCAAGGAAAAACCAGACGGACTTCGAAAGTGCTGCATGAAACAAGACAAACAGAAAAATTGCGCAGTAAACCAATAGCAAACCATGGGTGCCGAACTGCGTCATCGTTGTTCCCATCATCATATAAGAGGCCGAATTTGCGAGTTGGCCGACAATAAGTGTGGCGGCCATTAATCTGATACGAACTCCAGACGGCACCGAGACAGTTCTCTTATCCATCCCGATCAGTGAAAGCGAAGCACTGGAGGCTCCAGCAATAAAGAGGCATGGAGCCAATTGCCAGACTTCGACAGAGAGAGCCGCTGTGACGAGGGCGGCGGTTAATAAAGTCCAGAGTCCAATATATTTGTTTCGCTGGTTGTGTCTTCTGGCAACAAACGGGCTCAAAAATAACAGGCCACCGATTGCGCCTCCCGCAAATATGGCGTTGAACAGGCCGACACTGCTTTCAGCGAGATTATGGGTGTGAATTTGAATTGGAATCAGCATGGGTACTGTGGCAGTAACAGCCAGGCTCAACATGAAACCAGCAACAGTCAGGAATCTTTCAGGTGGAAGAATTAATTTAAGTCTAATTCCCAAAAACATTTCCCGAACTCGTTGTACCGGCGATTTTATCTGTGTCGAGTCGGATTTGACGCTGTGCGGTAATACGAACGCTAACCCCATTGCGAACACACCCACAATGGCTGCAAAGAGAAGTGAGGCTTGTGGGGAAGACAATCCAATGACAACGCCCGCCAGGAGCGGGCCAATAACGCGACTTATGGTTACGATGATGCGCCGGATGCGAAAGGCATGTTCTATTCGAACTTTTTCTACGGTTTCAGCCGGATAAACACCGAAAAGAGATTGAACGACGCCGAAAGCCGCGACCGCAAGGATGTCAATTATCAGCAGAGCCTCTATCGAATACGAAGCGGAAACAGACACGTAGCGCAGGATGCCGGTCAACGCAATGGCGATACAGCCTATCCTTAGAGCGGTGCTGCGTCGCATGACTTCGACGCGGGAAGCCAAAAACAGTATGGAAATGACGGCGGCAAGGGCCAGCCCCGTTTCATAGGTTGCCAGCTCCAACAAGCTTCCACGCTGAACGATAATAAGGGGCACGGTTGCATTCCAACAGCTGAGATATATCCATATTAAAGCTTCAAGGCAAAGATACTTTCTAAATATGCTCAAGCCATATGTCCTTTGATTGCACGCAGAAATGGGGACGGATCTATTTTTTCACCACCGGATAATAGATTCGTCGCCATTTTTATCTGTTCGTATGGGAAATCACACCGCTCATATATTGGTGCAAGTCGCGAAAATCGTTAACGCTCCAGGCGTGCGGCGGGATCTTCACGCCATTCTCCCGCAAGGTCTTTGGAATCAAATCCCCGTTGGGGCGAAGTATCACCGAGGACACAATAACGCCCGGATAATCACTCAGTCGCTTCTTGAAAGCTGTGGTTGTCAGGTCAGGTGTCGGCGGATTGCTTTTCCTGGCCAACGGCCCGGTGCCCTTGATGTCTGCTCCGTGGCACACGGCGCATCGCTGGGAGTAGAGGGCTTTTCCATTGGCAGTATCGGCGAGGGATAGCGCCGTTTGGGTGAGGGCAAAGAAGCCTGACATGGCGATTAGGAATATTTTGAATCTCAGGCGTCCCGGTGTGGACACGCCCGCACAAAAAGCCCTGGTCATGTAAATCCGCACTTTTTCCTCCATGAATGCACGTCGATTCCGAGGCCGGCACGATATCCCATCGCGGCTGGTAAATCAGCGGGGCAGAGTCATCCAAGGCGCACCCTCGGCAAAAGCGCCCTCGATCCACTCCTTGAACGCCGCAGTCGTCGCCGTGTTGAACCGCGCCGAAGGCCGCACCAGATAAACTCCCGTGTCGGCATCCAGTTGCCACTCGGGAAGCACCCGCACCAGACGCCCCTCGCGCAGTTCTTTGGTCATCAGCCAGTCGCCGCCGGCCAAAATCCCCACGCCCATGCGCGCGGCACACAGTTGCGCTTCGTTGTCGTTGCTGACCAGTCGGCTGCGGATTTTCAGAGTGTGTTTCTCGTCGCCTCGGGTCAGCCGCCATTCGGGATACGAATGCAACCCGGTAAACCCCAGGCAATGATGATCGGCAAGATCCACCGGCGTTTTCGGCTCGCCGTGCTGTTGAAGATAGGAGGGCGCGGCACACAGGATTCGGCGGTGATCGCAGAGTTTCTTCGCCACCAGCCGATTGTCCGCCAGCTCGCCGATGCGGATCGCCGCGTCGAAACCCTCAGCGACGATATCGACAAAGCGCTCGGCATACTCAACTTCCAACGCCACGCTCGGATGGGCCAAGGCAAACGCCGAAACGATATCGCCCAGCCACAGCCGACCCATGGCGGCCGGCAGGGCGATGCGCAAACGCCCGCGAACCTCGGCGGCGCCCTCGCGCGCATCCTGCTCCGCTTCGGCGATCAGGCTGACCGCATGCCCGAACCGCGCCACCAGCCGTTGCCCCTCATCGGTGAAACGCAATTGCCGGGTGGTGCGCTCGATCAGCCGCACCCCCAGCCGCGACTCCAGCGCGCTGAGCCGTTTCGACAGCACCGAGGGATGGCGCTGCAACGTCCGGCCCGCCGCCGCAAACGAGCCGTGCTCGGCCAGGGCCAGCAGGGTGGCGACTTCATCGGCCTGACGGCTATCGAACAGATCCATGCAACGACAACCCTCGTGGATGACCCGAAAAAAGACTCAAGGCACCAGCACAACCGCCCCCGGCAAACCGCCCAGGTGCAGATCGGCATGGGCCCGGGCGGCGTCCGCCAGCGGATAACGACGCCCGACATTGGGCTGGATGATACCGGCGTCAATCGCTTGCAACACGTCCTTTGCGCGCTGCTGGTATTCCTCCGGCGTGGCGGTGTGGGCGGCGAGGGACGGTCGGGTCAGGAACAGCGAACCCTTGGCGTTCAGGGTGCTGATCTCGACCGGCGCCGGCGCCCCCGACGCCATGCCGAACGACACCAGCAACCCGCGCGGGCGCAGGCAATTCAACGACGCCTCGAAAGACACCCGGCCAATCGGGTCGTACACCACATCCACTTTCTTGCCCTGGGTGAGGTCGACCACCGCCTCGGCCAGCGTCGCCGCATCGAACACCAACACCTCATCACAACCCGCCAACCGGGCCCGCTCGACACTCTCGGCGCGGGACACCACACCAATCACCAACGCCCCCAAATGCTTCGCCCACGGCACCATGATCTGCCCCAGCGCACCGGCCGCACCGTAGATCAGCACCGTCGACCCCGGCCCGACCGGGTAAGTGGACTTGAGCAAATACTGCGCGGTAATGCCCTTGAACAGCACCGCCGCCGCGTTCTCGAAACTCAGGCTGTCGGGGATCTTCACCAGACGATTGGCCGGGTAGAGGCGGCCGCTGGCATAGGCGCCAATAGGTCCCGTGGCATAAGCGACCCGGTCGCCGACGACCACGTTCGTCACATCGGCCCCCACCGCCACAACCCGCCCGGCGCCCTCAAGCCCCAGCCCGGAAGGCAACGCCAACGGCGCGGCACCGGAACGCTGGCTCAAGTCGAGCGGGTTGACGCCAACGGCCAACTGCTCAAGCCAGACCTCGCCGGGGCCGGGTGTTTGCGCGGTGGATTGCTCCAGCTGAATGACTTGAGGCTCACCGATTTGATGGATGACGGCGCTGGTGACCATGTTGAACGCTCCCTTACGTTGATCGTGGGGAGAGTCTAAAGGCCTGCTTGGGGAGCACTAGTTGGGTTGATTGCAGTTCATATGTGCATTTGATGCAGTAAATGGATCAAGGCTCCGTGGTTCGATTTACTGAAACGCAAACAGCCCGGGCCGACGCCCTTCGTCGTTAACGAGGGTGTCGGCCCGGGCTGTTTTGCATTCCATTACCTCTTGAGCCTCACTTTTTCCTGCAACGGGAGACTCAATTAGTCGCGCTGTAGAAGCCGCCACGAACGGCTACTACAGTCATCGCCGACTTACGCGACCTCGACGTGATCCAGCGCCTGATTCACCGCCAGCTCGGCAATCATCACGATCTGCGTAATACCGATCGCCGTCTTGCGATGCGAGGGATCGAGCGTGGCCGCGAAATTACTCAGCATCTCACTGGCCGCACCGAGGTTTTCGCTGGCATTGGCCAGCAGGCATTCGGTGTTGAATTTCGGATTGGCCAGGTACATCCGCTCGGGCTCGTTCAAGGACGACATGATCCCGGCGGCGGGGAAGAGGTAGTGATCCAGCGCGCGCTCGGCGGCGTCGTGGAGTTTTTTGGAGTTGGGGGATTCGTAGGGGGAGGTGGGGTCTGTTTCGGGTGGGTTGGGTGTTGGTTTGATCATGATGTATCTCCTGGAAAGCAATCTAGGAGCCATCACCCTTCGCTACCAAACGTAAGGTGGTGGCCATGCTCAGGTTGGTAGACCGGTCCAGGAACCCGGCGCTTCCGAAGAAGCCCTGCGCACGGCCACCATAAAAAAGCAGAGACGAGAACGATCCCTGCAAAGAGGTGGCGCTATGCGCCTGGAAATACCGGGCTACCAAACCCGATCACTGATTTTCAGTGACCCCAGAACGATAAAAGCCGCATGCCAGGCGCACAAGCCGGCGGATTCTGGCGTAGTCGTAGGCAATGACGCAAGGCGTTGTAGCCTTGGGGAAGTTACGGCGGGTTGCTTTAAACGGAGCTGTTTAAGCGCTCAAAGCCTGGAGGAAATCTCCTTCCAAATGTAGCCGTAGTTGTATCGCAGCCAGCGAACCAACGCCTTATCAAACTGCCTGCGAAACCAGCTGTTCTCCCTCGCGGCCAGCCTTTCCTCGATCATTACCCTGAGCGAGTCAGGATCAAAGCCAGTCCATACCGGGGGCACTGTGGCCACAAGGTTGGTGAAGCACACCGGTGCGACCTCTGAATAAAGGATTCCGTAGAGCACGTCAGGATCGATGCCTCTGACCTCCGCTGCTACGTAGTCGTATTCGACCGGCAAATCGTTGAAAGGCCAGGAAAGTGCAGCTCTGACGTCGGTCAGCTGTGATTCACTCAGAAAGTGCCCAATACAAAGAACCTCCTGTTTCGCGTCCAGATTTTGTGGCCGTGTGCGTTTTGATGGCATTGAGCTATACCTCAATGACCACATTGCCTAGGAGGCGATCATGAGTAAAGGCCGAGACAGAACAATATCCAAGCGACCTGACGGAACCTGGGAAAACAAGCGCAATGACGCAGAGCGCGCATCGAGCGTTCACAGCACACAAGCGGATGCCCAGAAAGCAGCTCGTGAAATGCTCAAGAATCAAGGTGGAGGTGAATTGACGACGAAGGGCGTTGATGGGCGAATTCGCGACAAAGACACTGTCGCGCCCGGGAATGACCCCAATCCACCGAAAGGATAGACCAACAATGTTTGCATGTGATGATTATTAGGAAATGAAGGAAAAGAAGGCAGGACACACCTGCCTCCTTTTCATATAGCGGTCAAAATAAGCGGCCTCCTCTATTCTAAGTGAGTTCTGGCGAGGCAGAGAAAAATAGGAGCGGACATGTCGACATGGAATGATGTCAGTGCTGTGCCAGGTAATTCGACGTTAGTTCCGCAAAAGAATAAAAAGGAGAGAAAAGAGAAGCTATCTATATATTTGGCAAAAAATTCGCAAGTCGAAGATTCCGTTCTTTTGAAGCTGGAGAATACTAAATCGCCAATTGAACTTTCCATTTCTGGACTTGAGATTGCTCGGCTGTATATAAAAAAAGAGCCTCCAAAACACTCACCTCCATGGACGGATCTGTTTACTTCAAGACCGGAGGTGTCTTCTGATGCATTTGGGAGTAGCAGTAGTGTAGGGGCTGCACTGTGTGTTTTTGTGCATCAAAACAAATTCATACTAACGTTCGGGACGGGTTTTCATCTTCTGCGTGAGGAGGCGATTGAGCGAGATTTCGGTTTGCGGGTTACATTGAATTCAGTTGATCCTGATAAGCTTAGAAGCTTGGATAAGTCAAGTTATGATCACAATCCTTTGAATTCGAGAACGCAAAGCACACGAGAGGTTGATATATTTGACCTGCATATAGATTCTGATCTGGAAATGCTATACGCAGTTACGGGTAGTTCCATTGTGGATTTGTTTGGGACTCATGTAACTGGGCGTGACGCTCTAACGGTAATTACTGGTATGGAGCTGGATAAATTAGAAAGCATTTTGGCGGAGGCGCTTGAAAGGTATAAGAAAAAACTTCCGGATGCTTTTGAGTGGGTGGATAACGTAAATAAGGTAAGAGATCATGATGAAATTCATATTTTGGATCTCGAACTAGAAAAGATTTTATGTGGTGCTGATTTGTCTGGCTTGTGGCTCGGTGAGCCTGAGATCGTCGATTGGGAAGATCAGATCGGTTATTCGTTTGAGTTGTATGCGCGTAGTGAGCGCTATGCAGTTTTAGAGTTATCACAACTTTTGTCGTATCTTGGTACGAAATCATTGCCGCTTTCTGTCGAGAGCCTAAAGCATACTTCTATTCATATAAATGACTCGCAATACCATGCGATAAAAACGTGGAGTGCATACAAGTGTTTGTATGCTGAGGTAAAGTATGGTGCGGATCAATTTATTCTAAGGAATGCCACTTGGTATAGGGTTGATAGTGATTTTTTAACAGCTGTTGATTCTAGTTTGTCAAGTATGGAGTTGTACGGTTATTCATTTCCGGTTTATAGTCAGGATAGGGAGGAGGATTATAATAAAATTGTAGTTGGTGATCCTTCGTTTGAGTTGCTGGATAAGAAAAATATTAAGATAGGCGGGTCTTACGATAAGTTGGAGTTTTGTGATTTGGTTCGAAATGGAGAAGACTTAATTCACGTAAAATATTACAGAAGCTCGAGCACTTTAAGTCACCTGTTCTCACAAGGTTGTGTTTCAGCCGAAGCATTCGTCAGGGACGTGGAATTTAGAAAGAAGCTTAACGCCAAGCTTCCGAAATCAATTCAGTTAGAAGATCCTGTGCCGCGCCCAAGTCCCGAGAGATATACAGTTGTATACGCTATAGCGACTACAAAACAATTGCCCTTGGAGCTGCCATTTTTTTCGAAGGTCACTTTGAGAAACGCGCTAAAGGTTCTTCGAGGGTTAAATTATTCGGTTAAGATGGTTGCTATTGATATTGATCCAACGCTTAAGGTAAGAAAAAAATACAAACCGAAATGACGTTGATGTTTTTATATTTACCCTGCGATCTTGTATTCGTGTTTCGTGTTTCGTGTTTCGTGTTTCGTGTTTCGTGTTTTTTTTTGCTGATATTGTGATAATTTTGATCTGCGCTTTTTGATTTGAGAAAAGGTGACTGAATTGTTTTCAGAAAATAAAACTGTCACCTTTGTGCGCAGTCATCTTTGTACTCATAAACCAAAAAAAGAGGATTATCCTTTGGAGATAAATTCGTCCCCTGTTTTTCCACACATAACTATTCAGTTTGTTATGACTACCCCTGTGCTGAAAGCTGGAATATTTACATCTGGTTCAATGTACCCGCCGGAGAATAGTAAAGAGTGATCCTTGTCTCCAACTCCTAACCCCCAAGCTAATAGCTCTAAACCTTTTACACTAGGAACAAAGCCTATCCCATCCTCTCGAATATCTGGCATGAATGTTTTCATATGATTAGCTCCGCCGTATTCAAAGTTTTCTAAGAGACCATATTGGTAGAGGCCGAATAGCGTATGTGAGAACATTCGATCAATATTTTCAAGCTCTTTTGTTGAAAACTCCATCGCTGATATGAACGTATTCATTGGCATGAAAAGTTTTATCTTTGATCGAACTTCGGAGGCAGAGATTTCACTAGGGCCTTTATAGTGATCGATAAATGCTTTGTATAAAATGTAGTGTGCTCTAATTTGATAGGTCGAAAGGCTGTCTAATAATTTTGCTATGCTTGCTCCTCGATCGTCTCGTCCCGTTTCTGATTTTGATGAAGCGAGTATCCCACCGAAGTATTCGATGCTCAAGTCGTCTTCGTTGAATGAAGCGTCCCCTAGAATCGTATTAAGCAACTTTGGAGGAATCTGTCCTTTTTGTCTTGCCTTTTCTCCAAGTTTGCTTTCTCCTTTTTTGAAGATTTTCCCAATGTTCTCGACTCTGCTTTTGGTTATCTCCTTAAGAGTGTCGCCTAAGTAAGAAGCGGTTGGGCCTAAGAGCTTTTCTAATCCATCTTTGCCTATGTAGGCTGCAATTGCACCGCCACCAATTATTGAGATAGGATCTGGCATATTTTGGGGTCTCTAATCGAAGCTGTTATAGGGCAAAATATAGTTTGGTTCGAATGCTGATTTTACATCAAGATTTCTGCGTATACATTCTGTAATGCGAGGTTTTCCGAAGATGGTTAGCGTCGGGTTACAGCGTGCTTTTTTCGATTGCGACCACTTCAGATTTGCATCAACTGTCCTACTTGATAGGAGGAATACTCTAAAAAACAACTACGCCTTAACCCACCGCCCCCGCCCCCAACCACTCAACCAATCCACCCCCCACACCAAAATCAGCATAGCCAATATCACCGTCCCCGCCTGCGCCTCCTGAAACAAACTCAAGCTCACATACAACATCTGCCCCAACCCCCCAGCCCCGACAAACCCCAGCACGCTGGCCATCCGAATATTGTTCTCCCACCGATACAAACAGTACGCCAGCAACTGCGGCGCCAGGTTCGGCAGCGTGCCGTAGCAGAACGCCAAAACCGGATTCCCCCCTTGCAACCGAATCGCATCCGCCGGTTCCGGCGGTGTGTTCTCCAGCGCCTCAGCAAACAACCGCCCCAATACGCCCGTGGTGTGCAGGGCCAGCGCAAGTGTCCCGGCATTCGGCCCAAGCCCAGCCGCCAGCACCATCAACGCAGCCCAGACCAGTTCTGGAATCGCGCGCAGTGCATTGAGCACCAGACGAGCAGCACTCTGAAAAAGCCAGCCAAATCGGCCAGCGGCGGGGAGCGCCAACAACAGGCCCAGCACAGCGGCGAGCAGGGTGCCGAGGGCCGACATGGCGAGGGTTTCCATCGATCCGCGCAGGATGGCTGTCAGGTAGTCAGCGCTAAGGTCCGGGCTGAGAAAGCGCGCCACATACAGGCCCATCTGTTTCAGGCTGGTGGCGCTGCCCAGTTCTTCAAGGTCAAGGCCCAGGTAGGCAAACGACGCGATAACGGCCGCAACAATGGCGAGGATCAGCACCGAATTGATCAGGCGTTTCATGCCAGCCTCCAGCGCAGCAGGCGGCTGAGTTGGTCGGCGCCGAGGACGAGGAGGAGGAAGGTGAGGAGCATGCTGGCGACTTCGCCGCCGGCGAACATGCGGATCGACAGGTCGATCTGTTGGCCGAGGCCGCCGGCGCCGACGAAGCCCATGACCACCGAGGCGCGGATGGCGCATTCCCAGCGGTAGACGGTGTAGGAGAGCAGTTCCGCTGCGACATTGGGCAGTACGCCGTAGGCGAAACTGGCGAGGCGGCCGCTGCCGGCCTGGAGCAGGGCGTGGGCCGGGCGTTGGTCGGTGGATTCGTAGATTTCGGCGTAGACCTTGCCGAGCATGCCGCTGTAGGTGATGGCGATGGCCAGCACGCCCGCCGCCGGGCCGAGGCCGACGGCGCGCACGAACAGCAGCGCCCAGACGATTTCCGGCACGCTGCGCAGGAAGATCAGCAGCCCGCGCACCGGCCAGCGCAGCAGTCGGCCCAACAGGCTCGGGCGGCCGCTGCGGGAGGCGGCGGTCAGCGACAGGGCGCGGCTGGCGAGCAGGCTGGCCGGCACCGCCAACAGCAGCGCCAGGGCCATGCCGGCGGTGGCGATGGCCAGGGTTTGCAGGGTGGCCTTGAGGAGTAATTGCAGAAACTCGCGGTCATGGGCCGGTGGCCAGAACATCGACACGAAGCGGCCCATTTCACTCTGGCTGTCGGCGTGAAACAGCACGCCCAGATTCAGTTCGCTGAGCTGGATACCGGGCCAGAGCAAGGCAATCGCCAGTCCGGTCAGCAGCAACCGTGGCAGCGCGGCGGGGTCGCGGGTGTCGGCGCTCAGCATCGCGGAATCTGCACAATCAGCGGGGGGACGGCGGGCGCCGGGGATTGCAGTTGTTCGTTGGCGTAGAGGGTGTCGAGCATGTCGCGGCTGACTTGCGCGGACGGGCAGTCGAACAGGATCCGCCCCTCGCGCAAACCGATGATTCGCGGGAAGTGCGCCAGCGCCAGTTCCACCGCGTGCAGGCTCGCCACCAGCGTGACGTTGTGCTCGCGAGCATGGCGCGACAGGATCGACAGCGTGTGCCCGGCCAGCACCGGGTCCATCGCCGAGACCGGCTCATCCGCCAGCAACACCTCCGGCGCCTGATACAGCACGCGAGCAATGCCGACCCGCTGCAATTGCCCGCCGGACAGTTGCTGGCACTGGCTGAAGAGTTTGTCGGCCAGATCCAGTTTTGCCAGGGCGGCGCGGGCGCCGGGCACGTCGAGCGGGTGCAGCAGATTGATCAGGCTTTTGCCCAGGCTCCATTGGCCGAGTTTGCCGGCCAGCACCGCCGTCACCACCCGTTGCCGGGGCGGCAGCGGCGGCGCCTGATGCACCAGACCGATGCGCGCACGCAGGCGTTGCCGTTGGCGGGCGGACAAGTGCCAGGCGCGCTCGCCCAGCACTTCGATGTCGCCGCTGCTGGGCCGAATGGCGGTTGCCAGCATATTCAGCAGGCTGGATTTGCCAGCACCGGACGGGCCGATGATCGCCACCTGTTCGCCGGCCTCAATCTGCAAATCGACGCCGCGCAGGGCTTCCACGCCATTGGTGTGGTGCAGAAAAGCCTGTTTGAGGCGCAGCGTCATTTCAGCAAGTCGGCGGCGCGGGCGGCTTCCTCGATGCCTTTGTAATTGTCCGGGCTGGTTTCGATGAAGCGGCTGGCGGCTTGCAGGTCGAGGATTTTCTTGTGCTCGGGGTTGGCCGGGTCGAGGTCGAGGAAGGCTTTTTTGATCTTCGCCGCCAGCGCCGGATCGAGGGTGCCGCGCACGGTCCAGTTGTAATCGAAGTAGGCCGGGGTGGTGGCGAAGACCTTGACCTTGTTGGTGTCGACCTTGCCGGCGTCTACCAGTTTCTGCCAGACGCTGGCGTTCAGCACACCGGCGTCGACCTTGCCGGCCTGCACCCAGGCGACGGTGGCGTCGTGGGCGCCGGAGTAGCCGACGCGGCTGAAATAGCTTTCCGGTTTGATGCCGTCCTTGAGCATGAAATAGCGCGGCATCAGGCTGCCGGAGGTGGACGACACGGAGCCGAAGGCGAAGGTCTTGCCCTTGAGGTCGGCAAGGCTTTTGACGTTCGGGTCGGCGGTGATGAATTTGCTGGTGAACTGCGCGTCTTGCTCACGCTGCACCAGCGGAATGGCGTTGCCGGTTTTCAGCCGCGCCTGAACGAAGGTGAAGCCACCGAGCCAGGCCAGATCGAGACGGTTGGTGGCCAACGCTTCGACCACTGCCGGGTAGTCGGCCACCGGCACAAACTCGACTTTCATGTTCAGTTGCTTCTCCAGATAAGACCCCAGCGGCTCGAACTTGCGCAGCAGCTCGGTCGGGGCTTCATCGGGAATCGCGCTGACCTTCAACACCTCCGCGGCTTGCGCCAGCACGGCGGACAGGGACAGGGCCAAACCAGCGGTCAGTGCCAGGGTTCGCTTGAGCATGGAATTCTCCGTTTCGTGGGCATCAAGGTCGATGCACCCGTCGATGGGCAATCATCGTCGGGTGCAACGTCAGGTTAGACGAAACGGTGAAAGTGCGAGGGCGCCGAGATCACTTCAAGCGGTCAACGAGGGTCTTGCCCACGGCCAGGGCCGACGCCGGGTTCTGTCCGGTGACCAGTTCGCGATCAACCACTATGTGGCTGGCCCACGGCGCCGTGTTACTGCTGAAAACACCGCCAGCCTTTTCCAGTGCCGTCTGCGGATAGAACTTCATCGCACCGCCGTTCAACAGGCCTTTGGCGATTTCTTCTTCCTGATTGCTGATGACCGTGAATGTGTAGCCGGCATACGTCCAGTTGTTTGCCGTCGTGGTTTTGCCGGTTTCCAGTTGGCGGGTGAATGCGGTCGGATCCGTCAGGGTCGACAGCAGTGCAATCGGGCCGTGGCACACCAGCGCTGTGGTTTTGCCTGTTCGATGGAAGTTGTTCAGCAGTTTGCCCAGCGCCTGGCTGTGCAGCAGATCCTGCATCGGTGCGTGGCCACCCGGAATGTAGACGGCATCGAAATGCTCGTAACCGACTTGCTCGACCCGCGACAGGCTGATGACCGGCGATTCACCGGGCGAGGTGATCTTCAGTTTTTCCAGCAGCGCCTTGTGGGTCTGCAGGGCTGCCACGTCATTGTTGAAATACATCTTGTCGTCGGAGGAGCGATCCAGCGTCGGCGCCTTGCCGGTCGGGGTGGCGAAGGTCACGGTGTGGCCGGCATCGAGCAGCAGCTTGACCGGTTGCATCAGTTCGTTGAGGTAGAAACCGGTGCTGAAGACCTTGCCGTCCTTCAGATCGAGATGGTCGGAGTCCGACAGCACCACCAGTACATTGGCCGCCTGGGCGTTCAACGCGGCAACGGAGAGAGACAAGGCGAAAGCAAGACGTGTAATTGAGCGCATGGCGATTCCAGAAGATGAAGGAAAGTGCGGCTCACTGTATTGATGCTCATGGCGGCGATAAACTCGCGCCACAGCAAAGCATTTGTTCTCTGGAGATCAAGATGAGTCGCCGATTCGATTATCTGGCCGACGTCGAAGTGTTCGTCACGGTGGTGGAGAAGGGTTCGCTGAGCGCCGGTGCAGTGTTTCTCGCAACCACGCCGTCGGTGGTCAGCCGGGCGATTTCGCGGCTGGAGGCGCGCCTGGGTGTGCAGTTGCTGCGGCGCACCACGCGGCGTTTGAGTCTGACTGATGCCGGGGTGTTGTATCTGGAGCAGTCGCGGGCGGCATTCGGCCTGATCGACGACGCCGAGCGCACGATTCAGGGACAGGACGGCGAACTCAGCGGCCGCGTGCGCCTCAGCGTGCCGACGACTTACGGCCACTATCGTTTGCCGGCCATGCTCGCCCGTTTCACCCGGCAGCATCCGCAAGTGCGCGTTGAGTTGAGCATCAGCAATCGCAACGTCGATCTGGTGGCCGAAGGGTTCGACCTGGCTATTCGGCTGGGCGCGTTGCCGGACAGCGGGCTGATCGGTCGCAAGCTGGAGGACGCGGGTTTATGTGTGGTGGCCGCGCCGGATTATCTGCGACGGGCCGGAACACCGCAGAGCGTCGACGATTTGCAGCGGCATGCGTGCCTGCCGTTCGTGATGCCCAGCACCGGGCGCGTCGGGCCGTGGCTGTTCCGTGAGCAGGGCGAAGACCGCGAATGGTTGCCCAGCGCCAATATTCAGGTGTCCGGCGATGTGCTGGGAATTGTGTCGCTGGCGGAGCAGGGGCTGGGCATCTGCCAGACCTATGACTTCATCGTCCGCGAGCGGATCGAAAGCGGGCGACTGGTGCGCCTGCTTGAACAGTCGGGCGGGCGCTCCCGACCGTTCTCGGTGATCTACCCGCCGCACCGGCAGCTGTCGGCTTCGGCGCGGGCGCTGATTGATTGTTTGACCCGGGAGGTCAGTCAAGGCACTGGGGAAGGCCTCGACTGACGCGATTCAAACGACGGGCAGACGCGTCACCCATTTCCCGCCACCCGCGCCGTCCTTCAGGGCGCGCAAGGCCTGGGGCAATTCATCGAAGTCAAACATCTGCAGCGCCGGGCCGATCAGGCTGCCGTCCAGCAAGGCTTGCAGCAGGTGCTCGCCGTTGCGGCGCAAGGTCTGGCGATCGTGCAGGCTGGCGTGGACGTGGAAGCTGTTCAATGCCACTTCATGCAGCGAAATCGCGCTGGTGAAGGCCGGCAGCGGCGCGCTTTCCTGACGATCCTGAATGCACACCAGATGGCCGTTGTAGCCCAGCAGGTCGGCCATTTTCGCCGCGTGAGCGCCGCTGACCGTGTCGAATACGGCGTGCAAACGACGTTCGCCGAGGCTGGCTGCGAGTGCGCTTTGCCAGTCCGGTTCGCGGTAATCGAATACGCCGACTGCGCCCAGGGCCTTGAGCTTTGCATGATGCGCGCCGGACGCGGTCGCCCAGACCCGCCATCCGCGTTGTACCGCCAGTTGCACCAGCAGCAGGCCGACCGCGCCGCCGGCGCCGATCACCAGCACATCGGCCGCGCCATTCGCGGGGACTTTTTCCACGGCTTGCCACGCGGTCAGTCCGGGGCAGGGCAGTGACGCCGCCGCGGCATCATCGAGCGCGGCGGGCACCGACAGCACGGTGGCGGCGTCGAGCAGGCAGTACTCGGCGAAGCTGCCATCGTTCGCCAGTGATTGGTGATACGCCACGCGACTGCCGGGTTGTAGTGTCACGCCGGCGCCGGCCGCGACCACCACGCCCATGCCGTCGACACCCGGCACTCGGCCGGTGCTCCAGGCGGGATGGCCCCACTCGATGATCTTCCAGTCCACCGGGTTCAAGGCGATGGCGCGGTTGGCCACCAGCACTTGCCCGGGGCCGGGTTGCCGGAGAGGTTTGCGGGTCAGTGTCAGGCCATCCAGCCCTTGGCCGGACGTCCACGCCCAGGCAGCGTAGTCGGTTTGCATTGTGCGTTTTCCCATGACAGTCAATGGCCGCCAGTATCGGTGGCAACGGGCATGAGAAGAACCGGCCCTGGGTCAAAGGTGTTTTGCGTAAAAGTCAGCAATGCTTCCGCAGTACGTCAATCGACCTGCGCAAACCGCTCCACCAGCCAATCAATGAACACCCGCACCCGGTTGCTCAAATGCCGGTTCGGCGGATACAGCACATGAAACGGATAGGCCGGTGGACGCCAGTCCTCGAGGATCGGCACCAGTTCGCCGCGCTCGATGGCCGTTCTGACCGTGTAGCTGAAGGTGTGGATGATCCCCAGCCCGGCGAGCCCGGCCGCCAGGTGCGCGTTGCTCTCGTTGACGCTGATCAGGCCTTTGCCTTCGATCTGGTGGCGCTCGCCGTTGCGCTGGAAGTTCGACGGCAGGATGCGCCCGGTGGAGGCCGAGCGGTAGGCAATCAGCTGATGGCTGGCCAGGTCGAGCGGGTGGCTCGGGGTGCCGTGGCGTTGCAGATAATCGGGCGTGGCGCAGGTGGTCCAGGACACTTCGCCGAGGCGGCGCACCGCGAGGGTTTGTTCGGTCAGTTGGCCGCCGCGAATCACGCAGTCCACCCGCTCACTGATCAGGTCCACCGGGCGGTCGCTGACGCCCAGATCAACCTGGATATCCGGATAGCGTTCGAAGAACTTCGGCAGTTCGGGGATCACCAGCATCGTCGCGGTCGAGCCGCCGATGTCCACGCGAATCCTGCCGCGCGGCAGGCCTTGCGCCTGGCTGAAACCCTGATCGATGTCGTCCAGTTGATGCAGCAGTTGTTGGGTCAATTGGTAGTAGGAGGCGCCGTCAGCGGTGACGGTGAGGCGGCGGGTGGTGCGTTGCAGCAGGCGCACGCCGAGGTGGTTTTCCAGTTGGCCGATCAGTTTGCTGACCGTGGTTTTCGGCAGGTTCAGCGAATCGGCGGCTTTGGTGAAAGAACCGCTTTCCACGACGCGGGCGAAGGTGCGGATCGCCATTAACTGGTTCATCGATTCGGGCTCGGTGGGGTAGATGCGGTTGAGTATTGTGCATGTCTGTGCACAAACAAAACCGATTTTGCGGATTTTTCAATTCAATCGATCGGCCTAAAGTCGCTTCCAACGGCTCACCTACGACCCGTCACCTACCTCGAAACGGTTACTGGAGATTCATCATGAGCAACAGACTTGAAGGCAAAATCGCACTGATCACTGGCGGCACCACCGGCATCGGCCTGGCCTCGGCGCAGGAATTCGTCGCCCAAGGCGCCACGGTATTCATCACCGGCCGCCGTCAGGCCGAACTGGACAAAGCGGTCGCCGCCATCGGCCCGCGTGCCATCGGCATCCAGGGCGATGTGGCGAAGCTGGAGGATCTGGATCGCATCTACAGCGAGATCGCCGCGAAGGCCGGGCACCTCGACATCCTGTTCGCCAACGCCGGCGGCGGGGACATGCTGCCGCTGGGCGCGATCACCGAAGAACACTTCGACCGGATTTTCGACGCCAACGTGAAGGGCACGCTGTTTACCGTGCAGAAGGCCTTGCCGCTGCTGCGCGATGGCGCCTCGATTCTGCTGACCTCGTCGACCACCTCGGTGCAGGGCACGGAGAACTTCAGCGTCTACAGCGCGAGTAAAGCGGCGGTGCGCAACTTCGCCCGCTCATGGTTGCTGGACCTGAAACCACGGCGCATCCGCGTCAACGCCATCAGCCCTGGCCCGGTGCGCACGCCAGGTCTGGCAGGGCTGGTGCCGGCGGAACACACCCAGGGGCTGTTCGATCAACTGGCGTCTATCGTGCCGATCGGGCGTCTGGGCGAGCCGAGCGAGATTGCCAAGGCTGCGCTGTTCCTGGCCTCGGATGACAGCAGCTTCGTCAACGGCATCGAGTTGTTCGTCGACGGTGGCACCGCGCAGATCTGATCTGATTTAAACCGCTTGATGCCCCGGCACTTGTTCAGTCGAGTGCCGGGGTTTTTCCGTTTCTTCGTCCGGCGCGTTGTCCCAGATCAGGCGCGGGTCGAAACTCATGGCCGAGAGCATGGTGAACACGACCACCAGGCCGAAAAACAGAATCCCTACGCGCGGCTCGATATCCCCCAGCGCCTGGAATTTCACCAGCGCCGCCACCAACGCGACCACCAGCACATCGAGCATCGACCAATAGCCGATCAGCTCGACGAAGCGGTACAGCTTCGAACGCTCCTTGCGCGCCCAGTGGCTGTCCCGTTGCACGGTGACCAGCAGCAAGGTCAGCGCCACGAATTTCACCCCCGGCACGGCGATGCTGGCGACGAAGATGATGACGGCGATGTCCCACGCACCGTGTTCCCAGAACTCCAGCACGCCGCTCATGATGGTGCTGTCGGCGCCACTGCCGAGCAGGGTGGTGTTCATCACCGGCAGCAGATTGGCCGGCACGTAAAACGCCAGCGCGGCGAACATGTAGGCCCAGGTGCGGGTCAGCGAGTTGGTCTTGCGCCGGTGCAGCGGCGCATCGCAGCGCGGGCATTGGTGCGGTTCGCCGGTCATGTCGCAGGCCAGCCCGCAGCTGTGGCACAGGCACAGGTTAAGTTCGCTGGCAGTCGGTGGCCGTTTCATAGGATGTCCCACAGTTCGCGCACGTCGCGCCCGGCGATGCGGATCAGCAACAGGCTGAGCACGGCCAGCGCAAACAGGCCGATGCCGGGAATGACGTCGAGCATGCCCGCCAGTTTGAACACCGCCACCATCGCACCAAGCAAACACACTTCGAGCATGCTCCACGGCCGCAGTGTTTCCAGCCAGCGCATGCACAGCTTGAACCCCGGTGAACGGCGCGAGGCGAGGGCGAAGCTCAAGACCCAAATCAACAAAACCAGTTGAAAGGCCGGGGCGATGATGATCGAGATCGCCGCGACCATCGCCATGAAGGTGATCGGCCCCTGACTCAGGGCCAACACTGAATCCCACAGGGTCGCGCTGTTCTTCAGGCCTTTCATGCTGATGCTCATCACCGGGTAGAAATTGGCGAACAGCCACAGCATCGCCGCGGTGAAGCTCAGGGCCAGCCGTTGCTCCACGCTCAGGTTGTTGTAGCGCTGGAGCACGGCGCCGCAACGCACGCAGAGGGTCTTCTGGTGTTTGGCCAGCACGACTTTTTCGTACACGCAGTCGCAATGCTCGCAGATGATCAGTTGATCGGTGCTGGCCATGGGGCGCTCGACGGAAGGAGGGCTTGAACCCCTTCACTATAGAAGCGCTGGGGCATTCGGCAACCGGGGTGCCATTCGTCCAATGCCGGGCACTAACCACCACTCACTCGTTTCACACCTTCAGGTACGAACATTGCGCACCAGAACGGAGAACCCCATGGACATTGATGAAAATGCACCCGGCAACCTGTCACAACAGGCTGTGACGCGCACCACCGACAACGAAACCGGCCATGATCCGCGCAAAGACGAGTCGCCAGTCCCCTTGCCGCCGGACGATGAAGCACCGCTGGAAGAAGACATGAGCGATGTGGCGGCCAACGATTCAGTGGGATCCGAGCATCCGCAGGACGGCAACGGCTCGGGAAGCGCCGACGCCAACCCGCCGAGCACCGCCAAGGATGATGAGGACCGAGAAGCGCGGGGCCTGCCGGCAAGTGATCCGGAGTCCGGTGCCTGACTGCGCGCCGGCTCATTTAAGGGCGTTCAGCGCAATCGGTCGTGTCAGAGCACCGGTTGCGTGGCTTCCTCTGCCGCGATGGCAGCCCGCACACTGGGCCGCTCGGCGATGCGCGACATGTAGCTCGCCAGCGCTGGCCAGTCTTCGATAGCGATACTGAATGTCGGCAACCACTTCAGCACGGTGAACAGATAGGCATCCGCTACGCTGAAGGCCTGCATCAGAAACGGCTGGGTGGCGAGGATGCGGTTCAGGTAATCCAGTCGCTTGAACAGTTTGTGTTTGAAGATGGTTTTGGTGGTTTCCGGAATTTCGCTGCTGAACAACGGCGCGCTGCCGCCATGAATTTCCGAGCTGATGAAGTTCAGGTACTCCTGCAAACGCGAGCGCTCCCAGCTGCCATTGGCCGGGGCCAGCGCATGACCGGGCACGAGGTCGGCGAGGTATTGCAGAATGGCCGGCCCCTCGGTCAGCACTTCACCGTTGTCCAGCATCAGCGCGGCCACGTAACCCTTGGGGTTGATCTGGCGAAAGTCCCGGCCGTCGGCGGTTTGCTTGGTCTGGTTGTTGACCCGGATCAGTTCGAACGGCAGGTTCAGTTCGCGCAATACGATGTGCGGCGCCAGTGAACAGGTCATTGGGGCGAAGTACAGTTTCATGAGAGCTCCTTGCAAATGGAGCCTCAGAATCCGCCATCGCCGCTCGACTTCGCAAAGGACAAATCCGGTGCTAGCGTATGACAAATTCTCATGGACTGAAGAGGTCATATGCTGTCCCGACTGCCATCGCTCAACGGATTGCGCGCCTTCGAATGTGCCGCCCGGCACATGAGCTTCACCCGCGCCGCCGAAGAACTGAACGTCACGCAAACTGCGATCAGCCATCAGATCCGTCGCCTCGAGGATGAACTCGGCGTGCGTCTGTTCATGCGTTTGAAGGACGGTTTGGCGTTGACCGAGGAGGGCAATGCCTACTTGCCCGGCATTCGTTCGGCGTTTCTTGAATTGCGCTACTCGACTGAAAAGCTGCTGGAGTCGAGCAACAACAGCGTCCTGACCATCAGCACTTTGGTGTCGGTGGCGTCCAAATGGCTGTTGCCGCGTCTGCCATCGTTTCGCGAGGCGCATCCGCAGATTGATGTGCGGATCAGTGCTTCCACCGAGTGGGTGGACTTTCGCAAGGGCGGCATCGATGCGGCGATCCGCTACGGCGACGGGAACTGGCCGGGGCTGCGGGCCGACTGGTTGATGTCCGACGAGATCTTTCCGGTGTGCAGCCCGCGCTTGCTGACCGGCGACAAACCGTTGAATACGCCGGTGGACCTGGCCCATCACCCTTTGCTGCAAGTCAGCGGCGTGACCGCCAATGACTGGAACGACTGGCTGCATGCGGCAGGCCAGCCACCGCTGACGGCCAAAGGCCCGCGATTGACCTTCGACCTGGCGATGATGGCGGTGCAGGCGGCAATTGACGGGCAGGGCGTGTGCATCGGTCGCTCGACCTATGTCGATGACGATCTGCGCGCGGGCAGGCTGGTGGCGCCGTTTGATCTGCGCTTGAAATCCGCTTCCGGCTTCTACCTCGTCACGCCCCATGAAAATGCCGAGTCGAAAAAGATCGTGGCATTCAGGCAATGGCTGTCAGACGTGCTGTGAGTTGTATGCGCGTGTATCAATCCCGCCGCCGTACACAATCGGGTAACAAACCCCGACCTCAGAACACATCCCGAGTACATGCCCCGCTCAAAGTAGTGGCCAACACATCACTACTTCCAAGAGGACAACACCATGCGCCGCACACTTCTGATGACCGCTGCCGCCGTACTCGTTTCGCTGACCGGCCTCGCCCACGCGGCTGACACCCCATCTGCCGCCCCGGCGAAGAACTGGCAACAAGGCCTGAGCCGTACCGATCTGGTCCGACAGGACCTGGGTGCTGCGGATCGCGAGGTGATCCAGGCTCGCGTCGATTTCGAACCGGGCGTCACGTCGCCCAACCATGCGCATCCCGGTGTGGAAGTGGCTTACGTGATCAGCGGCACCTTCGAGTACCGGCTCGAAGGCCAGGCGCCGGTGACGCTCAAGGCGGGGGATTCGCTGTTCATCCCGGCGGGCGTGGCGCATATCGCCAAGAACATTGGCAACGAGAAGGGCTCCGAACTGGCGACTTACATCGTCAAGAAGGGCGAGCCACTGCTGATTCTCAAGCAGTAACGCTCCGCGAAAACGAAGAAGGCCTGCCGGTTTGGCAGGCCTTCTTGCATCTGGCGTGCAGCCAAAGTCGTGGGACGCGGCGAACGACCGTTTCAACTGTCGTTTTCGAGTGCCGACTCCACGGCCCTGAGCAGCACATCACCGGAGAACGGCTTGCCCAGGCAGGCGAAGGCATTGTAGCGACGGGTCTCGGCCAGGGCGGCGTCGTCCCAATGGGCGGACATGCAAATGACCGGGAATTTCCTGTCTCGGGACGCCAGCGCCTGCATCACCTCGATCCCTGACAAACCGTGCATTTTCAGGTCCAGCAACAGGCACGCAATGTCCTCGAAATGTTCCTGCGCCAGGAAATCCTCGCCACCGCTGTATAACCGCGCGTGGTAACCGGCGGAGCGCAGCAGGTTGGCGAGGCTTTTACGTACGGAAGCATCGTCGTCGACGATGCAGACGATAACCGCGCTGACGGTGAGCGCGGGCGTGTCGGTGTCCTGACTCATGAAGGGTTCTGCACGCCGGACGGTGGCGGCGCGCTGATCAGGCCATACAGCTCGACGAGCCCGACGAGCGAGCGCGTCTGCATTTTCACCATGATGTGTTTGCGATGAACCTTGGCCGTCACTTCACTGGTGCCCAGCCTGTTGGCGATGTGCTTGTTGGACAGACCCGCAACGATCAACGGCAACACTTCACGCTCCCGTGGCGTCAGCAGGGCGGCTCGCTGGCGCACGCTCTGGACCCGCTGCCACTGCTGGAAATCAACCGCTGCGCGTTGGCGGGTCGCTTGCAGGATGGCCAGCAACTGGTCGTCGTCGAACGGCTTGGTCAGAAACTCGACGGCGCCCGCTTTCATCGCTTGTACCGACATCGGGATGGTGCCGTAACCGGTCATGAAAATGACCGGCCATGGATGTCCTCGCTCGCCGAGCGTCGACTGCAGCTGCAGACCGGTCGCCTCCGGCAGGCTGACGTCGAGCAACAGGCAGGCCGGCCCGGCCTCGAGGTCAGCGCCAAGCAGCTCTTCAGCCGAATTGAAGATCCGGTGGGGCACGCCTTCGGCCCGCAGCAGACGGCTGAGTGACGTGCGCACGGAAGCCTCGTCGTCCACGATGAACACCGGCACGCTGTCCGGATCAATCGCAGGCTGAACCTCTGTTGCAGGGACGCTCGCAGCGACCGGGTGGAACGGGGGCAGGGAAGGGGCACTGTCTTTCAATAATCGGTAACCTCGGCGCGGGACCGTCTGGATGATCTCATTCTCTCCAAATAACTTGCGCAGCGATGAGATCTGCACTTGAAGATTGTTTTCCTCGACGACGGTATCGGGCCAGACCTGGGTGAGCAATTCATCTTTGCTGACGATCCGGCCATCGGCCTGCATCAGCACCGACAGCAGTTCGAATGCCCGTCCTCCCACGCGAAGCGGCCGTCCGTCAAGAAAGGCTTCACGCCGCTCCAGGGAAATAGTCGCTTGGCCGAGTCGGATCATACGGTTCTCTGCGTGGTGTCGAGTGAGTGGCACAGGGCGCCGGTTCATCAGGACGACACGCTAGGCGACGACCTCGCACAATGCAATTATCCCGAGGGATAAGGCCGGTGGTTTTTCAATCTCTGCAACCGGTCGGGACGGGCGCTCGACGGCCATGATGGTGCCGGATGCGGACATGGGCATCACCACGAAACCTCTGCGCCAGAGCCTTGCGTATACTCCTGCGCCAGGCCTGAAACGAATAATGAGCGGTGACAGCGAATGCCCGGCAGACTTTCCTCCTCTCCAGCCCTCTGCAACCCGGATGTCGTGCCGGATGACGCCTGGCTGGAGGGCTGTGCATTCGAGCTGCTGCGCCGGGAAAACGACCTGACCTGGTTCACCATCCACGATCCTCGGTCGGACTTCCGCTGGCTGGCCGCCCGCGCACCGATCCAGCGTCCTGACGTGGGCAAGCGTCTGGAACGGGACTTTCATCTGCGCCCGGATTCAGCCTGGGCGATCCGTCCCGTCGCCTTCATCCGTTCGGCAGAAGGGCCGTTGCTGGTCTACCCCGAGACGGGCGTGGCCCTGTCTGATCTGCTCGGTCAGCCTGGCCTGCCGCCGGGCCGCTTGCTTGCCATCGCGGTCGCCGCGGCCCATGCGCTGGTCAATGCCGGGAGGGCCGGCACACGACAGTCCAATCTGTTGCCCTGGCACTTGCGGGTGGGCGCCGATGATTCGGTGAGCCTTCTGGGTTATCACACCGACGAGCAGGCGGGCGCCGTCGCCGAGCTTCCTGCGCTGGAGCACTGGCCCTATCTGGCCCCCGAGCAGGTTCGGCGCGATGGCGCCGGTTTCGATGAGCGCAGCAATGTCTACGCGCTGTCGAGCATTCTTTATCACGCCTTGACCGGCCAGCCGCCCCTGACGGCGCGCGACCCTTCGCACTGGCGGCATGTGCATGCCGCGGTCCAGCCGGCATCGCCGGCCGTGCATGTCGCCGACCTGCCGGAAGGCCTCTGTCGCGTGTTGCTCAAAGGCCTGGCCAAGGAGCCGGGTGCTCGCTATCAAAGCATGGAGTCGATGGCCACTGACCTTGTCTGGTGCCGTCAGCAATGGCTGGAGCATGGCCATGTGAAGGCTTTCAGGCTGGGCACCTTCGATGCACTGCCATCCATTGCTGACGACCCGGTGCTGTTTGGTCGGGAGGCGGAGCGCGCACAACTGCTCGAGCAGATCAGCCAGGTGCGCAGCGACGGTATCGCCCGCGTGCTGTGGGTGGGCGGTACACCGGGGGCGGGCAAGTCAACCCTGATCCATCAGGGCGTGCGGCCGTTGGTTCCCGGCTATTGGGCCAGCGGCAAGATCAACCTGTTGCAGCAGGAAATCCCCAATGCGCCTCTGGCGGAAATCTTTCGCTCGCTGATGACTCAGTTGCTGGGCAAACCCGCACTGGAACTGCAAACCCTCGGCGCGCAACTGATTGAACGGCTCAAGGGGCGCGGCAGGATCCTGGTGGATCTGGCCCCCGAGGCCGAACTGGTGATCGGTGCCACGCCGGAATTACCCAACATGCCCGCCCGGCACGCACTTGAGCGGCTCAATCGCACGTTGCTCGATGCGCTCGAGGTGTTTGCTCAGCCCGGGCGGCCGCTGGTGCTTTTCGTGGATGACGTGCAGTGGGCGGACGATTCGACGCTTGCGTTTCTGCGCGCTTTCTTCGCCCGGCCACCGCGGCATCTGGTACTGATCCTGGCGTACCGGGACAGCGGGTCGAAGGCCTTTGCGCGGGAGGACGCCATACTCGACGTGCTGCGCGGCGAACAGGCATTGCCCGGTATTCACATCACGCTGGGCGCCTTGTCGGTGTCCGCCGTCGCGCAACTGCTGGCCGCAGAACTGGACACCGATCCCACCAGCATTGAAGTGCTCGCCCAGGTCGTGCATTTGAAAACGGCCGGCAATCCGCTGTTCGTCAGTCAGGTGTTGCGGGCGCTGATCGATGAGCGTCTGGTGCGTTTCGACGCGGCGGCGGATCGCTGGGTCTGGAACCAGAGCGACGTGGACAGCTATCGCTATGCCGACAACGTCGCCGAGTTGATGGTGCAGCGACTGGACCGTCTGACACTGACCGAACGAGACGTCCTGCGCACGGCGGGTTACATCGGCGGTCGCTGTGACGAGTCGCTGCTGGGCCGGTTGTTGCCGTTTGATTCGGTGCAACTGGCGCGTGATGTACAAAGTCTGGTCGAGGGGGGATTGCTGCTGCGCGCCGGCGCGCAACTGGTGTTCGGCCACGACCGGGTGCTCGAGGCGGCCTGTCAGCTGCCTTCGCCGGTGGGGCGTGGCAGTGAGCATGCGCGCATCGCCGCTGCCATGCTGGACCTGTGGGGCGAACAGGCCCATGAGCGCGTGTTCGAGGTTGCCGGTCAGATCCAGCGTGTCGACGATGCTGCACTGATGGAGCCGCAGCGCGCCGCGTTTATTGATGTCCTGGTCGAGGCTGCCGAGCGCGCGAGGGATTCGGCCGCCGTGCAACTGGCGGCGGATTATCTGCAGACGGCCGAACGCCTCCTTGGTCAGAGCGGCTGGACCCACCTCTATCCGCAAGCGTTCGCCAGCACGTGGCTCGCTGCCGAGTGCGCGATGCTGCTGGCGGATCTGGCGGGGGCCCAGGGACGTCTCGATGATTGCCTGAACCACGCGCTCACGGACGCGGACCGCGCGAAAACCTATCGCTTGCGTGCCACGTTGCGCACGCTGCACTCCGACTATGAAGGGGCGATCACCGAGGCTTTGACCGGCCTGGCGCTGCTGGGCATCACCTTGCAACGCAAACCTCCCGTGGACCATCTGACCCGGGCCTTTGCGCAGGTGCGCGACCTGATCGGCACGCGAGCGATCGCCGATCTGGTTCATTTGCCCAAGGCTGAGGATGCGCAGATCGAGGCGGCCATGGAGCTGCTCGGCACATTGATTCCTTCGTTCTTCGTCGATGACGATCTCCGCTTGCTGCACCTGGCGAAAATGGTCGAACTCACGCTCGAGCACGGCACTACGCCAAGCAGTGGCTACGGATTTGCATGGTTTGGCGTGATGATCGCCGAGCGTTTCGGCGAATACGTGGACGGACTGGCATTTGCGCAAGTCGCCCTGAAACTGACTGACCTGCATGGCTATGAGGCCGGCCGCACAGGCACCCTGGTGGCGCTCGATCAGGTCAGCCCATGGACCCGGCCGATGGCGTATGCCCGGCAGACAGCGCTCGCGGCGTTCGAGTGCGGTCAGGCCGGGGGTGACCTGGGCATGTCCTGCTATGCCTGCAATCACATCGTTTCCGACCTGCTGTTCATGGGCGAACCCTTGCAAAAGGTGCTGGACGAACTGGAGCACGGACTGGCCTGGGTGAGGCAGTTCAATTACGTCGATATCGAACGCATTTTGCTGGCGCAGCAGGCGTTCGCCATCGACCTGCGTGACGGTCGCCCCGTGCGGCCGCTGTCTGAACTGGAGGGCGTGGAACACGACCGTTTCGGCCCCATTGATCGCGCCAGTGTTTCGCAGTCGACGTTGTTCCTGTCGTGGCTGTATTCCGGCATGTCGGCCTTTTATGCAGGTGATGCGCTGTATGCCTGGCGGCGTTTCGAAGACGCTGCGACGGTGGCCTGGTCCATTCCGGCGCATATCAATCTTGCCGATTACCATCTCTTTCGCAGCCTCGCACTGGCCAGTGCGCAAGTGCCGGGTGACGTTCAGCGAAAGCTGCAAATGCTTGAGCAGCAACGCCAGCGATTTCTTGCATGGGCCGCGCTCAATCCGGCGACGTTCCGCAACAAACTGCTGTTGATCGAGGGCGTGATCGCGCGCTTGCGCGGTCAGGATCTGATTGCCATCCGTTGCTTCGATCAATCGCAGATCGCAGCGGCCGCCGCCGGTTTCGTTCACGAACAGGCACTGGCGCACGAGCAACTGGCCGACGTCTGCATGTCCAATGAGCTGGTCTCGGGGGCTCATCACCACCTGCGTTTTGCCCGGGATTGCTACGACCTCTGGGGGGCGAGCGCCAAGGCGCGGCAACTGGAAAACCGCCATCCGTTTCTGCGCACGGAACCCGCTTCGCAACCTTCACAACCGATCAACCGGGGCCGGCTGGATCTGGAGGCGGGTATCGAGGCCGCGCGGGCACTGTCCCAGGAGGTCTTGCTGGATCGGCTGGTCGAGACCTTGATGAACCACCTGATGGTTCAGGCCGGGGCTGACCAAGGCGTGCTGATGATGGTCGCTGAAGGCGACCTGCGCCTGGCGGCCGCCGCGTCGATGGAAGCCGGCAATCTGCTGATTGCGCTGGACAGCGATCAGGCGCTTGAAGCGCTGGCGCCTGCGTCGGTGCTCAATGCAACGATGCGTACCCGTGCGCCCCTGATGCTCGACGATGTGCGGGTCGATTGCCCGGAAGCCTATGGCGCCGATCTGCGTCGGCGGCAGACCCGCTCGATGTTGTGCCTGCCGCTGCTCAGACAAGGCACGTTGATTGGTCTGGTCTATCTGGAAAACAGCCTGGTACCCGGCCTGTTCAATGCCGAACGGCTGACCATGCTGGAAATTCTTGCCTCGCAGGCAGCGGTGTCGCTTGAGACCGCCCGGCTGTATGCGCAATTGGTGGAAGACAACCGCCTGCGGGCGCAGATGGAAGCGGATCTGCGCAGCTCCCGCGCCGAACTGGCGCGCAACTCGCACCTCAAGGTCATGGGCGAACTTTCAGCCTCCATCGCCCACGAGATCAGTCAGCCGCTGCTTGGCATTCAATCCAATGCCTCGGCCAGCCTGCGCTGGCTCAAGCGTGAAAAGCCCGATCTGGACGAGGCGATTCAGGGCCTGGAAGACATTCGTTCGGACAGCACGCGGGCCGCCGACATTGTCCAGGCGTTGCGCGCACTGGCCAGGCAGGCGCCGCTCAAGCGCTTGCCGGTGCAGATCGACGAGTTGGTGAGTGGTGTCGTTCAACTGACAGCGACCGAACTGGCCAACCGCAACGTTGCCCTGCACACCCGACTCGAAGCGCAATGTCAGGTGTGGGTCGACTCGGTGCAGATCCAGCAGGTGGTGTACAACCTGATCACCAATGCGATGGAGGCGATCGCCGGCGCCGGGGTGCCGGATGGGCGCATCGTCATCAGCTCCACCGTCAGGGACGGCCATGTGCGGGTGACGTTCCAGGACAACGGGCCGGGGATTGGCGTGCCTCAGCGCGAGCAGGTATTCGATGCCTTTTACACCACCAAGGGCAGCGGGATGGGAATGGGCCTGGCCATCTGCAGGTCGGTGATCGGCGCACATGGCGGGACGTTGCTGATCGAGGACAGCGAGCAGGGTGCCCGACTCAGTTTCGACCTGCCGCTGGAACCGGCTGGCGCCGAATAAAAAAAGGCCGCATCAGCGGCCAAAGGGGAGGAGCGGGTAACGTCAGGTTCGGTCAGGTCACGCGTGCGAGGGGTGGGCGTGCCCAGCGTTGTGCACGCTCCAGAGTGCAGCGTCGAGTTCGATGGCAGGCAACTGAAGCGCGATGGGCGCGCGGTTGGCGACGAAGGCGCGACGCCATTCTCGGGGCGGCATGCCTTCGAGGCGGTTGAAGGTGCGGGTGAAGTGCGAATGGTCCGAAAACCCGCATTCGTAGACGACCTCGGTGATCGGCATCGAAGTGATCAGCAGGCTTTTGGCTTTCTCGATCTTCATCCTCAGCCACCACTCCTGCGGTGAGTACCCGGTGTTCTTTTTGAACGCACGGGAAAAATGACTGCGCGAAAGATTGCAGAGGCCGGCGATCTCGCTGATGCGCGCGCTGCGGCTCAGGTCCCTGAGCATCAGTTCCTTGGCGCGACGTTCCTGCCAACTGGTCAACGATCCCAGCGGGCGCATCAGGGGGCGTGGATGGTCGGAAATCAGCGATTGCGGGCTCATGTTTGCTCTCCTTATCGTTGTGCAAAGTCTCTGCGTCGACGCCCTTTAAAGTCCTTAAACAATCCTGAAGAGTTATTAAATTCCCTCGGTCAGCACCCTGCGGTCAGCGGGTCAGGCATGGGACGGGTAGTCAATGTAGCCACGCTGATCGCCGCCAAAGAACGTGCTCGGGTCCGGTGCGTTGAGCGTCAGGCCCTCGCGGATTCGCCGAGGCAGATCGGGGTTGGCCAGAAACGGTCGGCCGAACGCGATGATGTCGGCACGACCGTCGGCCAGGGCCTGTTCCGCCGACTCGGGGTCGTAGCCGCCGGCGATCATCAGCACGCCATCCCATGCCGCACGCAACTGAGCGATGATCGCGTCCCAGCGTGGGTCGAAATTTTCGTCCTTGACGGTGCCGACCACCGCCGGCTCGACCAGGTGCAGGTAGGCCAGCTTCCAGCGGTTCAGCGAACGCACGATGTAGCCGAATGTGGCCTCCGGCGATTCATCGCCCATGCCCATGAAGCGACCCATGGGCGTCAGGCGCACGCCGACACGGTCGGCACCGACTTCGTCGACCACGGCCGCCACCACTTCCAGTAACAGGCGCGCACGGTTTTCCAGGGTGCTGCCATAACCGTCCGTGCGCTGGTTGCTGTTGCTGTTGATGAACTGGTCCAGCAGATAGCCGTTGCCGGCGTGAATTTCCACGCCATCCATCCCGGCGCTCAGCGCATTGCGGGCGGCGCGGCGGTAGTCGCTGATGATGTCGGCGATTTCCGAAACCTGCAGTGCGCGCGGCACTGGCACGTCGCCCCACACACCGTTGCCCTCGGCATCGACGATGAAGGTCTTGCCCGGTACAGGCAATGCGCTCGGCGCCACCGGCAGTGCGTTGTCCGGTTGAAAGCTTGGGTGCGATACGCGGCCCACATGCCACAGCTGCATGAAGATCAACCCGTCGGCCTCGTGTACCTGGCGGCTGACTTCGCGCCAGGCTTGCACTTGTTCATCGTTGTAGATGCCAGGCGTCCACGCATAACCCTGGCCCTGACGGGAAATTTGCGTCGCCTCGGTGATGATCAGCGCGGCGCTCGCCCGCTGGCGGTAGTACTCGGCGTTCATGGACGTCGGGATGTCGCCCGGTTGCCCGGCACGGGAGCGAGTCAACGGCGCCATCGCCACCCGATGGGGAAGTGTGTAGGGGCCGAGGGCGATGGGGCGGAACAGTTGTTGTGTCATGGGGGTTCTCCAGTCTTCGAAAAGGATCGGCAGGGCGGTGTCGGGACATTTGGCCCGACACCGGATGGCCCTACGTTAAGCGGCTGTCCGGTGCTTGATAATCCGCACGCGACGCCACGCTGCATTGCGTGAAATGCAACGTGGCGCGGTTCAGGAAGGCTGTTGCGAGCGGGTCAGGGGCAGGTTCAGCCAACGCCGGCCGGTGGCATTCGCCACTGCATTGCCGATGGCAGCCGCCATGGGGCCTTGGACGATTTCGGCGGCACCGAGAAACGGTTGCCCCGGCTGGTCGAGCAGGTGAACGTCGACCTTTTTGGGCACTTGCGAGAAGCGCAGAATCGGGTAGCCGCTCCAGTCGTAGCTGCGGATGCCGCCGGCGTCATAGGCGACCTTTTCATACAGCGTCCAGCTGGTGGACTGCACGATCCCGCCCTCGACCTGGTTGCGCAGGCCATCGGGACTGACGATCTGCCCCACGTCCACTGCGGTGACGACGTGGTCAATCTGCACTTCGCCGGTCTGCGGATGCACCCGCAGACGCACGGCGATGGCGCAGTAGCCCATGATGTTTTTGTAGCGCGCGAAGGCGAAGCCAAGGCCTGCGCCGGGTTCACTGCTTTTTTGCGCCCAGCCGACGGCATCGCGAACCTTTTCCACCACCGCCCGTGCCCGAGGATCGGTCAGGTGTGCCAGGCGCAGGGCAACCGGATCGACTGCGGCCTTGGCGGCCAGCTCGTCGATACAGGCTTCGATGGCGAAGACGTTGATGTGCGCCCCCAGCGAGCGCATGGCTGAAGTGCGGAACGGCATCTCGGTGACGAAGTTCATGTCGATCCGCGAGGAGGCCACGGTGTACAGCGGCACCGCGTTGCGATCGCCATCGCCCTCAGGCTGGGCGATCGGCACCGAGGGTGCGGAAGCGAACGGCCGGGCCAGCAGGCGTGCGGGCAGCAAGCGCCCGGCGTTGACGATGCGTTCGTTGTGCGGCGTGGTCCACAGCTCATAGTTCCAGTCCTGCAGCCGACCCTGTGCGTCAAGGTTGGCTTGCACTTCGGTGACCATCGCCGAGCTGTACGGCTCCCAAAGGTTTTCCTGCTCGCGCATCCATTGCACCCGCACCGGCGTGCCCGGTACGCGCATGGCAATCAGCGCCGCGTCGGCCGCGGCATCGTCTGCGCCGTTATGGCCGTAACAGCCGGAACCTTCAGTGTGGATACAGCGCACTCGGTCGGGCGGCAGCCGCAGCATTTCGGCGATCCCGGCACGCAGCGGGTATACGCCCTGGGTGTGGGTCCAGACGGTGAGGGTGCCGTCCTTGAACCAGGCCACGGCGCAGGACGGACCGATCGAGCCATGCATCAGATATTGCTTGGTCACCCGGGCGCGATATTCGTTGTCGGTCTTGCCTTGGGGCGTGCCTTCATGGCTGATCGGATAACGACGCGAGGGCAGGCGCTTGAGCAGCGCATGGATGTCGCGCGATTCGGGAATCGCCTGCCCGCCGCTCCAGCGCGCCGAGGCGTATCCATGACGCATGGCTTTGATCGCTTGCCATTCGTCCCGCGCGACCACGGCCAGATAATTGCCGTCGCGAATCACCTGCACCACCCCGGACAGCGTCTTGATCGATTCAATATCGATGGCTTCCAGCGTGCAGCCGGGACGCGGCGGGCGGATGACCCGGGCGTGGAGCATGCCCGGCAGGCGAATGTCCTGCACGAACGCGGCGCCGCCGCTGACTTTGCCCGGAATGTCCAGGCGTGGCAGCGAATGGCCGATGAGCTTGAACGACGCCGGCGGCATCGAGGGTGACTCGGACGTTGCATAGCGGTGCAGATCGACCTGCTGCACGGCGTCGGCGTAGGACATGTGTTGCCCGGTCGGGCCGAGAATGCTGCCGTCGCGAGTCGTCAGCAGTGCCGGCGCAACGTTCCAGCTGCGCCCGGCCGATTCCAGCAGCATCTCGCGCACTTGTGCCGCCGCGTTGAACAGCGCGGTGCCGCTGTCGAAAATCGTGTGGCTGCCGGCGGTGTAGCCTTCGTTCGGCGTGAGTGCGGTATCGGCGGTGAGCAGGTTGATCGCGGTCGGGGCGACCTCCAGCCGTTCAGCGGCAATTTGCAGTAACGCGGTTTTGACCCCGGTGCCCAGTTCGACCTTGCCGGTGTAGACGGTGATGCCGTCGTGGCCGACGCGGATCCAGGCATCGAGCCAGGGGTTGGTGCGCAGGCTGCCGGGCAGGTCCGGCGCCAGGACGACCGTGCCGAGGGTATCGACTTCGGTGTCAGCCAGGGCGCGGCGCGAGACCGGCACCAAAGCAAACGCCACCAGCAGCGCGCCCCCGCGCAGGAACGCACGGCGACTTTGATCGACCTCATTGATCGTCGTCATTGCGCACTCCCGTTTTGCCGGGCGACCAGGCTGATCGCCTCGATGATGCGCAAGTGCGTGCCACAGCGGCACAGGTTGCCTGCCATGTGTTCGCGAATGGTCTGCTCGTCGGGATGCGGATTGCTTTCGAGCAGTGACTGCGCACGCATCAACATGCCGGCGATGCAGTAACCGCATTGAGCGGCCTGTTTGTCGATGAACGCTTGCTGCAGGGAGCCGGGGCGTTCGGCTGTTCCCAGGCTCTCGACCGTCCGCACCTTTTTGCCCTCGAGGCCGGCGCAGGGTGTCAGGCAGGAAAACACCGGTTGGTCATCGACGATGACGGTGCAGGCGCCGCATTGGCCCAGGCCACACCCGTACTTGGCGCCGTTCAGGCCCAGGTGATTGCGCAGCGCATAGAGCAGCGGCATGTCCGGTTCCAGCTCGAGAGCCCGGGAAGATCCGTTGACGTTGAGGGTGATCTGAGTCATTTCGTCTCCTGACGTAGCGCTTGGAGGGTGGCAGGAAGGTCGGTCCACGGTTGGTCGGGGCTGGCCTGATGGCGCAGGTAGACGGCCAGGGCGTCGAGTTGAGCGTTGTCGAGGCTGGCGGCGAACGAGGGCATCACCGGTCCCGGTTGGCCGGGTTCTGCCGGGATGCCCTCAAGTACGGTTTTCACAAAGTTGCGCGGGCTGGCGGCCTGTAGTGCCGAGGTGCGATCCAGTGCCGGGCGGCCGTCGATGTCACGCATCGGCGCGCCTTGGGCATGGCAGCCGGCGCAGGCACTGGCGAACAGCAACGCGCCAGAGGATCGATCCGCAGGTTCAGCGCTGGCGCTGGCGTTGGGGACCTCGTTGATTGTGGCCTTCGCCGGCAGACTCAGCAGGTATTCGGCAATCGCCTGAGCATCTTCCACGGGCAAGCGCGCCAGACCGAGACTGACCGGGCGCATCGGGCCCGCCGCCGTGCCGTGTCCGTCGACCACTTCGGCCCGCAGGTAACTCACCAGTTGCTCGCTGCTCCACGGGTTTGCACGGTGCGCCATGCCCAGCAGTGACGGCGCGACCCAGCCATCCACGCTGCCGCCGGCCAGGTTTTCGCCGGATTTCTCGGCGCCGATCAGGTTCAACGGCGAATGACAGCCCGCGCAGTGACCGGGCCCCTCGACCAGGTAACGTCCGCGATTCCACGCCTGCGATTGCTCCGCCAGTGGCGTCAGCGGCTGCCCATGCAGGAACAGCAGGTTCCAGAACGACACCAGAGGCCGGATGTTCATCGGGAAGTTCATGCGGTTCTGTTGTGGCGGCGAGTCCACGGCCGGGCCGCTCATCAGGTACGCATAGGCGTCGGCGATGTCGTCTTGGGTCATGCGCCGGTAATGAACGTAAGGGAAGGCCGGGTACAGGAAGTGGCCGTCGCGGGAGATCCCTTCACGCATCGCCCGCTCGAAGGCCGGCAGCGACCATTGGCCGATGCCGGTCTGTGGATCCGGGGTGATGTTGGTGCTGTAGAGGGTGCCGAACGGCGTCACCAGCGGCAATCCACCGGCCAGGTATTGGCCGCCGGGCCGCGTATGACACACCGCACAGTCGCCAGCCTCGACGACGCGCGCGCCGCGTTGCAGTTGTGCGGAGTCGAAGGTTTGCGGGCGTTCGACCGGCGCAATTGCCGGCCGCCACATCAGCGCCAGGGCAGCGATTGCACCGATCGACGCGAGGGCTGCCGCGCTGACCCACAGCGCTCTGGATCTCATGAAATGGCCGTTCATGAGCGTTGGCCCAAGAGGCACGCGGTGGGCGTGAGGGACGGATTCGGCATCTTCGACAACTCCTTGAACGACCGGGGAAGGGCGCCGATGCAAAGCCCTGCGCCAGGTGCCCAAGGGTAGAGAAGGTGCAAACGTCCGAGTATTGCCAGACCGCGCAATAGCACGTTGCGCCAAGTGCAACGCCGAGGGTCGTTGCATTTGGCGCATCACTCAATTGCCTTTGGGATGGATACTCGAAGGCCTGCGCGACCCTTAGCCTTGGCGTCACTTTCCCAACTCATTGAGGTGTCATCATGCTTACGGGCAATCCGGCAGCGGCGGCCAAGGCCGAACCATCCGCTTCTCTTTCCGGCCTGATGGTCGCGTTCCTGGCTTTCTGCTGCGGCGCGGTCGTGGCCAACCTTTATTACGCTCAGCCGATCGTCGAACTGATCGCGCCGCAGATCGGCCTGTCCAGTGCCAATGCCAGTCTGATCGTTTCACTCACGCAGTTCGGTTATGCGCTGGGCCTGCTGTTGCTGGTGCCGCTGGCCGACCTGATGGAAAACCGTCGGCTGGTGGTGGGCTTCACCCTGGCGGCGAGCGTGACGCTGTTGTGCGCCGGTCTGACGCACTCGCCGTCGATGTTCCTGGTCCTGTCGTTGCTGATCGGCCTGACTTCGGTGGCGGTGCAGATCCTCGTGCCGTTGGCCGCGCACCTGGCGCCCGAGGCGAGCCGTGGCCGGGTGGTGGGCAACATCATGAGTGGCCTGTTGCTGGGCATTCTGCTGTCGCGGCCACTGTCGAGTCTGCTGGTGGAGGTGTTCGGCTGGCGCGGAGTGTTTTTCAGCGCGGCGGCACTGATGGCCGTCATCGCCCTGATCACGGCGATTGCCTTGCCGCGCCGCGTCCCGAGCCATCAGGCGACGTACGTGGCGCTGATCGGCTCGGTGTTTGCGCTGGCCCGTCGGCACGCGGTTCTGCGTCAGCGTTCGCTGTATCAGGGCTTGCTGTTTGCCAGCTTCAGCCTGTTCTGGACCCTCGCACCGATTGAGCTGATGCGGCACCACGGTTTCAGTCAGGCACAGGTGGCGATATTTGCCCTGGTCGGCGCCGTCGGCGCGGTCGCAGCGCCGATTGCCGGACGGCTGGCCGATGCCGGGCACGGTCGGCGCGGGACGCTCGTGGCACTGTTGCTGGCGCCAGTCTCGTTGCTGATCGCCGCGCTGCCGGGCAGCAGTTATGTCTGGCTGGTGGTTTGCGCGGTGCTGCTGGACTTCGCCGTGCAACTGAACATGGTGCTGGGCCAGCGCGAGGTGTACGCCATCGACCCTCACAGCCGGGCCCGCCTGAATGCCGTGTACATGACCAGCATCTTCGTCGGCGGCGCGCTGGGATCGCTGGTCGCCAGTCCGCTCTACGAGCATTTCGGCTGGAACCTGTCCGCCGTGACCGTGGCGTTGCTGCCAGCACTGGCCCTGGCGCTGTTCCTGAGCCGCAAGGCCGATGCCTGAACCGCAGGCACCGCTGAGTCCGATGAAGCACGGTCCTACAAGACGATTGGCGAACGGTGATGCACAATCATCACCGTTTCCTTTCGATCGGGCTCCACTTATGGACAAGTTGCTGGCACTGAAGATGTTCGTTGAAACCGTCCGTTGCGGTGGTTATTCCTCGGCGGCACGCAAACTCGGCATCTCCACCTCTTCGGTGACACGCCAGGTGGCGGGGCTGGAAAACGAATTGGGCGCCAGCCTGCTCAACCGCACGACACGCAACACCAGCGTGACGGTCGCCGGCCAAACCTATTTCGAGAAAGCGCTGGCCATTCTCGATGCCATCGATGAGGCCGACGCGGTTGTCGCCGACCGTGGCAGCGAGGCGCAAGGACGCCTGCGCATCAGTGTGCCGGTGGAGTTCGGCCGGCAGATCATTGCACCGCAACTGGGGGTATTGCTCGACCGCCATCCGGGGCTTGAAATCAGTGTGTCGTTGAGCGATCAGGTCAGCGATCTGCTGAGCGAGCAGATCGATGTCTCGGTGCGGCTGGGATCGTCGGTGGTCAGTGACGATATCGTCAGCAAGCGCGTGGGCGGATTCCAGCGCTGGATTGTGGCGAGTCCGGATTACCTGAGCCGTCACGCTGTTCCGGCGCATCCACGAGACTTGCTCGAGCATCAATGCCTGCGCTTCGACTACGCGGGTTCGCACCAGCACTGGACGTTCCAGGGCGACGAGGAAACCATCCAGCTCAATGTGCATGGCCGCCTGCAAAGCAACAACGCCGACATCCTGCGCGAAGCCGCGGTGGCGGGGCGCGGGGTGGCCCTGCTGGCGGACTGGCTGGTGCGCGCCGATGTCGAGGCCGGTCGTTTGACGCGGCTGCTGGAGGGTTATGAAGTCAACCCCGGTAATGCGAGCTGCTGCATCAATGCGTTGTATCTGCCCAATCACCGGGGCTCCAGTCGTATCAATGTGTTCATCGACTTTCTGGAAGACATTCTGGCAGCGGAGCCATCGACTCAACGCTAGAGTGCCGTTTATTGCCGCCCGACGCTTTGTGAGTTCTGCATAAAAAAAGCGCCCGCCAAAAAAACCGTGGCGGGCGCCTGGGAATGCGCAGCGATAGGGAAGTGTGAAGCGTCGGGTGATCAGGCCACCGGAATCAACGGGTCGGCCGCGGCCAGTGCGGTTGCACGATCGGCGGCCGGCGGGTAAATCCACACGGTGTTGATCTGAGTCTTGAGGTCTTTGGCCTCTTGCCCGACCAGTTTCAATTGACGGTCCCAGCCCTCGGTGAACACCGCGCCCCAGGCACCGAGGTCAAGGCAGGTCACGTACTTGGGCTGGCGGTAGGTGACCGGTGCGACACCGATCAGGTCAGCGGCCACATTGTTGCCGGCATAACGGCCCAGGCTGATCGCATGCTGGCAGGACATCGCGGCGTAGTTTCCGAGATCATCCGTAGCGGCATAAGCGACGTCGCCGGCAGCGAAGACATCCACGTGCCCCAGCACTTTCAAGTGGCCGTCGACGTGCAGGCGACCTTGCGGATCACGGCTGCCCGGAATCTGTTCAGTGAGCGGGCTGGCGCGAAAGCCAACAGTCCAGATGACGGTGTTGGACTCGATACGTTTACCGTCGGCCAGGGTCACGCCGCCGGCATCCACCGAGGCGACCGAGGCGTCGACTACCCATTCAATGCCCAGCTCTCGGGACGCTTCGACAATGGACGGGCGAATACCGTCACCCAGCGTCGCGGCGATTTGCGGCGAACGATCCACCACGATGACCCTGATCGGCGCATCGTCACCCAGTGCGGCACGCAGGCGGGCCGGCATTTCGGTGGCGGTTTCGATCCCGGTAAAACCACCACCGGCGACCACCACGGTATTACGCGCAGCGCTCGACGGCTGGTCCTTCAACGACTTGATATGGGCTTCGAGGCGCGCGGCTTCTTCGATCTGATCGACATCGAAGGCGTGTTCGATCATGCCTTTGAGCGGTGGGCGAATCACGCGACTGCCGGCGGCCAACACCAGTCGGTCATAGCTCAGCGTGCTTTGTGTGCCGAAGGCATCGCTGTAGGTCACTTGCTTGCTGGCGGTGTCGATGTTGTCGGCGATGCCTTTGACAAATTTCACGCCCACGGCATCGAACAGTTCACCCAGCGGCGCTTTCATGTTGTGGACATCCGGCTCGTAGAAGCGCGGACGGATGCGCAGTTCTGCCTGGGGTGCGAGGACGGTGATCTGCACGTCGTTACGATCATGCTGGTCCAGCAGACGTGCGGCGCTCAGGGCGCTCCAGACGCCACCAAACCCTGCGCCTATCACTAAAATGTGCTGTTTCATCGGATGACTCCTGTGGAAATTCTGGTCGTTGAACGGCTTGTCCGTTCATGCGTGACCGTCTGCCGCTCTGCACGAAGCAGGTGGTTGTGAACAACCGCAGAGCCGGTTCGATTCGCTGGGGAAGATGCTATCGGGGAAGGTGCGGCGAGACACTTCTACATAGGGTCAGTGCCGACATGCTTAGGTATGGGGTTCGGTATACACAGGTATAGAAAGAGGGCCGTCAAACGGCGCGATTGAATGCGCTTTCGATGCAGGTGATGAGTTCGCCGCACGGGAAGGGTTTAGGGAAATAGGCGAGGGGCTCGGGGAATGCGGCGTTGACCCGTGGTGGACGCCCTTGGTAGCCCGTGATGAAAATGATCGGGATGCGCACGCCTCGGGCGCACAGCTCATCATACATCTCGATACCGGACAGACCGGGCATCTGGATGTCCGAGATGATGCAGCCAGGGCGGGGCGGCGCCTTCATCGCCAGAAAAGCCTCCGCGTTCGGGTACAACTGCACGGTGTAGCCGTGAGAGCGCAACAGGCTGTCCAGCGCCATGCGCACGGACTCATCATCATCGACAACCGATACAACAGCGGTGTGGGACATTGCTTTACCAGGGCTGATCTCGGGTAGCCCGTCAAGGACGCCCGCCATTGCCGCACGATACGCCGCTCGGTTCGGCGGCGTACTTATACGTGTGTATAGCGACCATATTTGAACGTCTGCGAGCCCGGCGCCATTGCGCTGTGTGGCGTCAGCGCGAGAACCGGCTGCGGTATTCCCGGGGCGAGACCGAGAGGTGACGGTAGAAGGTGTCGCGCATGCGTTCTTCGTCGCCAAACCCGCACAACTGTGCGATCTGGTCGATGTTGCGCTGAGAGTCTTCGAGCATTCGTCGCGCCGCTTCCAGGCGAAACAGCTCGAGTGCCTTGGCCGGCGTGCGGCCGATCTTGCGTTTGTAGACCCGCGCGAAATTGCGCGGGCTCATCTGCGCCTGTCGGGCCAGCGATTCGACGCTCAATTGCGGGTCGCCGAGGTTTTCGCTGATCCACAGGTGCAATTCTTCGAAGCAGCCTCTGTCGTCGATCTGCGCTTGCAGCAACTGGCTGAACTGCGCCTGACCGCCAGGACGTTTGAGAAAAACCACCAGCTCCCGCGCCACCTTCAACGCTACGGCGCGGCCGCAATCGGCTTCGACCAGAGCCAGCGCCATGTCGATTCCGGTGGTGACCCCGGCGGAAGTCCAGACGTTGCCTTGCTGGATGTAGATCGCATCAAGGTCGACATCGACACTCGGAAAACCACCCTTGAGCATGTCGCACATTCCCCAATGGGTGGTTGCGCGCAAGCCTTCCAGCAGCCCGGCCTGGGCCAGCAGAAAGGTGCCGCTGCACACCGAGGCGGTGCGTCTGGCCTTGGCCGACGCCGCGCGCAGCCAGTCGACCAACGCAACATTGTCGAGCATGGCCTGACGGATGTTCGGCGCACCGGGCACGATCAGCGTATCGATGGTTGTCTCGTCAAAGGTGCGCAGGGCCAAGGTGTTGACCGACAGCCCTTCGGCGGTGGCGATCAATCCGCCGTCCAGGCTGGCGGTGTGCAACGCGTAGCCAGGCAAGCCGCGTTCGGCCATGGCCTTGGATGCGGCCCAGAACACGGTTTGTGCGCCGGTCAGGTCCAGCAAGCCCATCTGCGGATACGCCAGGAACACCAGCGTGCGCGGTTGCGCGAGCAAGCAGGTGAGAGGGTCGGGATGGTGAAAAATAGAGTTCATGACTGCTCAGGGACCTGATGATCGCCCGCTTTTCGGCGATCCGGTGCGCCGTAGTTTCGGTGTTTGCGGGCAGGAGCGCGAATATACATTGGTATGGGCCACAGCCACCTCAACAGCGGCGTTACTCGGTCGATGTGGTTCAAGCCCTATACCCGCGTATGGTGTTGGACGTCGTGGTCGCGATGCACACTCGATTTCAAGGCGCGCCATTCAGCGCTTGCGCCAGCAAGGGCATTCGTCCGGGAAATTTTGACTCAGCCAAGAGGAAAGCGACCATGTCAACGTATCTGAATCACTCCAATCAAACCAACGCAACCGATGACCGGCAGGCGTCCGTCACCCGCCAGCCATTCGCTCCGGCGCAGGAGTTGGTGCCATCGCGCTACGCACTGCAGGTCGGCGACATTGACGTGGTGGTGATCAGCGACGGCGTGCTGCCGCTGCCGACCTCGACCATGTCCACAAATGCCGACCCGCAGGCTCGCGCCGCCTGGTTCAAGGACATGTTCCTGGGGCCGGACGCGTTTGACTGGGCACTCAACGTGCTGGTCGTGCGCAGCGGCGAGCAGATCATTCTGGTCGACGCCGGACTGGGCGGGCAGTTTCCCGGTTTCCCCCGGGCCGGCCAGTTGCCGAAACGGCTGGAAGCGGCGGGCATCGATCTGGCCAGCGTGACTGACATTGTGATCACACACATGCACATGGACCATGTCGGCGGTCTGCTGGTCGACGAGGTGAAGAGCCGGTTGCGTGCGGACGTGCGCATTCACGTCTCGGCAAAAGAGGTCGAGTTCTGGGAGACACCGGACTTCACCCAGACCGTCATGCCGGCGCCAGTGCCTGACGTTCTGCGCGCGACGGCCAATCAGTTCATCAACGATTACCGCCGCCAGGTGCGCACCTTCGAGGATGAATACGAAGTGGCGCCGGGGGTGGTGGTGAAACTCACCGGCGGTCACACGCCGGGGCACAGTATTGTCTACGTCAACTCGGGCGGCGAACGCCTGACCTTTGCCGGCGACGCCCTGTTTCCGGTGGCCTTCGAGCATCCGGAATGGCACAACGGTTTCGAGCATGATCCTGAAGAGTCGGTGCGTGTCCGCGTACGCCTGATGCGTGAGGCGGCGGCGAGTGGCGAGTGGTTTGTCGCCACCCATCTGCCGTTCCCGTCGGTAGGTCGAGTGGCGGTCGATGGCGATGCGTTCCGCTGGATTGCAGCGTTCTGGGATTACTGATCGGCTGTCGGCGGCCCGGCTGCATTCGGCCGGGCTCGATAAAAATCAGGCCCCGCAAGTGACGAACTTGCGGGGCCTTTTTTTGCTTTGAGGTTTGTCGGTCGGGCAGCGGCGGCTCTGCATCGAGTTGTTCGAGAGGACCGCTCAACGACGGCGCATCAGCGCCTGCTCGATGCAAGCCAGCAGAGCCTCGGTATGGAACGGTTTGGAGAAATAACCTTCCGGCGTCCTTACCCGGGCACTGAACTCGGGGGGCAGGCCCGGTTTGCCCGTGATGAAAATCGTCGGAATATGGATCTTCCTGGCCGCCAGCGCCTCGTACATTTCGACCCCGCACATGCCTGGCATCTGAATGTCCGAGATCAGACACCCGGTCTGCTCTGGCGCGCTCGATTCAAGAAATGCAAAAGCACTGTTGAATGTCTTGACCGTATAACCGCAAGACCGCAACAAACTGTCCATTGAAACCAGAACAAGTTCGTCATCATCGACAACTGAAACAATAGCTGAGTTGAACATGGGAAACCTTGCGTTCTTTGCGGGTGTCTGTCGCGCCCGCCATACTTGCAAGATACGCTTTCAAAAATTGTGGAATAGTATACGTGGGTATGTTTAGTTGGTTTTTTGTTAGTTGCGACAGTTAATCAATGTTCAGCAAATAAATGGTTGTTGATTAACGAAAGAAAGTAACTGTTATGTCGAGTGCAGGCTTCAAAGAGTTGTCGGCTGGCGTAGTCGTTGTTGGCAATTGCGCTGGCGCGACAGTCGCGGAACAAGGCATCGGCGGCCCGTAGTCGGCGCAGGGCACGGTCAATGCCTTTAAGGCAGTCGGCAAAGCATAAAGGTTCGGGAGCCTCGTTGAGGTGGTAGAGCGCGTCGCGCTGGGCATGGCCGCCCAGGTCGGTGATGCCGGTGACGAGAAAGTCGGCGTAACGGGTATTGGCATTCAACAGTCTGCGCAACAGTGTCTGCACCGGCAAAAAGCTGACGGTGCGCAATGTCTGCTGGCTGTGTCTGAGTCGCACCAGAATGCTCAGCGTCGCGCTCAGGGTCTGCGTCAATGCGTCGATGATCTCCACGCGCTCAGCGGTGGACAACGATGTGTGCGTGCCATAGCGGGTGACGCAGGGCGGGTGACTGACCAAATACAGTTTGTGCGGTGCGTTCATGACCACCGTCTCCGGCTAGCGCTCGTGCGCGATTGAATGTTGTGATTGCAGCAGCGGACTCCACTGTTTCTGGTTGTCCGGGCGTCGGTAGTACACCACCATGCGCCGGGCGACCTGCATGGCCAGCTCGCGACCGTGATCGGCCTCGACCAGCGCCAGCGCCAGATCGATCCCGGCGCTGACGCCGGCGCAGGTCCACACCGATGCCTGGTGGACGAAGATGGCCTCGCGATCCAGCTCGACCCTGGGGAACAGCCGCTCGAACATGTCAGCCATCAACCAGTGTGTCGCCACGCGCAATCCATCGAGCAGTCCGGCCTGAGCCAGGAAAAAAGCACCGCTGCATACCGACGTCGTACGGTTTGCAGTGGCTGACGTGGCGCGCAACCAATCGACCAGCGGCGCGTTGTCTCGCAACGCCTGGCTGATGAACGCCGAGCCCGGAACGATCAACGTATTGATCGGCTCGTCGCCGAGCTCATCCAGCCGCCGGGTTTGAACCACCAGGCCTTCGCCGGTCTGCACCGGCCCGCCTTGCAGGCTCGCGGTGTGCAAGGCATAACCGGGCAAACCGAGTTGCGCCAGTCCGCACGTCGCCGCCCAGAAAACGGTCTGCGCACCGGTCAGATCCAGCAGGCCCATTTGCGGGTATGCCACGAAAACGACGGTTCGTTCGTGTACCGGGGTTTCGGGTTCTGCGCCGGGGGTTGTACGTTGGATAGACAATGCGGGTCTCCATATCGCCACCGGGCGACATCAGGGGTGGATGGTTGTCATTGATCGTGTTCGAGCGCAGCCAATGGAATCGCAAACACAAACTGCGTGCCGACGCCCTCGGTGCTGTTGACCCAGATGCGGCCGCCGTGGAATTCAATGATCGAACGGCAAATCGAGAGGCCCATTCCCAGGCCGGTGGGCTTGGTGGTGAAGAATGGGTCGAACAGCGAAGGCAGGATGTCCTCGGCAATGCCAACGCCGGAGTCGGCGATTTCAAGCACGGCCTCGTTGTGCAGGATCGAGGTGGTGATCCGCAGCGTCCGGGCGCGGTCAAGTACATTGGCCATGGCCTGGCAGGCGTTGATGATCAGATTGATGATGACTTGCTGCAGCTGTACCCGGTCACCTTTGATTCGTGCCCCGTGAGTGCCCAGTCGGGCGTGCGGGCGCACCTCATGGAAGCTGATGTCATGTTGCATCAGCGTCAGCGAGTCACTGACGATCTCGTCGAACACTTCGACATTGCGTTGCACCTCGCTGTGTCGCGACAACGCCCGAATACAGGCGATGACATCGGAGACCCTGACCGAGTTTTGAATGATCCGGTCCAGCGAACGGCGGGCTTCTTCCAGGTTGGGTTCGGGCCGGTTGATCCAGCGTTTGCAGGATTCACCGCTGGTGATGACCGCTGCCAGCGGCTGATTGATTTCGTGGGCGATGGAGGCCGCCAGTTCGCCCATGGAAGTCAGGCGCGTGACGTGGGCGAGGGTGGCTTGCGAGTGAAACAACGCCTCTTCCGACTGTTTGCTGGCGGTGACGTCCATCAGCGCCCCGGCGTATTGCGTGCGCCCGCGATGTCTGGGCAACGGGCTGGCGATCATCTGCACGTGCTTGATCCGACCATCCGGCATGAGCAGCCGATGCTCGACTTCGACCAGCTCCTGCCGGCGCGCAAACTGCTCCAGCACCTGATCGATAACCGGCAGGTCGTCGGGATGAGTGCGTGACTTGACCAGCGCCAGTGTCGGGGTGACGTCCGGCGAATACTCGAAAATACGCGACGACTCTTGCGACCATGACACGCTGACCTTTTTATCGATGATGAAACCGATACTGCCGGTGTGGGTAAGTTTCTGTGCGCCCAGAAAGAACGCTTCCTTGCGCCGCAGCGTTTCAGTGGCGCGTTTGCTGCGCAACGCGAGCAGGGAAATGGTCGTCAGCGCGATCAGGCACCTGACGAATCCGGCGATGCTGCGGTGATCGCGATAACCTTCATCGACCAGGAAGTCGGCCGTCAGCAGCGTGAGGCAACCCAACGCGACGGCAAGAAATACCGGTACCGGGAAGATGTTCGCTGACATGAATACCAGCGTGATGTAGAACAACGTCGGCGCAACGTCCAGATCGAGGTACGCGTTGGTGATATAGATCATGCTGCCGACCGCTATGGCGCAAAGCCAGGCGAAGGCGTCTGAACATAGAAGTTGTGCGCGACGTTTGATGATAGACATTTATTCTTCCAGATTTTTGCTATCGGACGGCAGGGCGTGTTCTTTCGATGAAGCAGGCAAACGCTATGAAAGGCGTATTAATGAAGAGGTTAAAAAGTCTGAAGTTGTTTTTCAGGCATGACGGTTGTTGGCGACTGTCTGTCATTCACCAATCGTTGTATTGAGTAATGGTTATTTGAATAAAGATCTTATTCGAAGACTTCTACGCTGGCACTGCTGCATTGGGTCATTTGCAGTATGACTGCGTATGAACCGGCTATACCCAAGTGTTAGTTGTTCGGAACTTGAGTGTTGATTGTGCCGGCCAGCCACGGCGGCTTGAGCCATACCGTATCGTTTCATTCGGTCACCGATGTGCAGGCAGCGCCGCGATGACCTCGGCCATGCGCACCAGGTCGGCAAACGAGCGCGCGCCCATCTTGCGCATGGCCTGGCCCCGGTGGATCTTCACAGTGATTTCACTGAGGCCGATTTCCCCGGCGATCTGCTTGTTCATCAAGCCTGAGGCCGCCAGCGCCATGACCGTCTGCTCCCGGGGTGTCAACGTCCCATGACGGGCGCGCAGTTCATCGGCATGCCGCCCTGACTCGCGACGCTGCTTGTCCCGCGAGTGTGCGGCGCAGACGGCATCGATCAGGTCCTGCTCGCGAAACGGTTTGGTCAGGAAGTCCACCGCGCCGGCTTTCATCGCGCGCACGGTCATGGCGATATCGCCGTGTCCGGTGATGAACACGATTGGCACATTGATTCCGGCGGTGGCCAGTTCATTCTGGAAATCCAGCCCGCTGCTGCCTTGCAGGCGCACGTCGAGTACCAGGCAACTCAGCGTGTCCGGACGTTGATACGTCATGAACTCGGCGACCGACCCGAACAGCTCCACCCGCAGACCAATGGAGCGCAACAGGCTGCCGAGGGAGTCGCGCAACGCGGCATCGTCGTCGACGATGAATACCACCGGCTCGCTGGGGTTGTTGCTGATGGGATTGTTGTTCATTGCTCTTTTCCCAAAAGGTTGTGACGTTGTGGCGAATCCCTTGGCCGGGCGGCCGGTGTTTGCTCGTGCGGGTTGATGCCCGACCAGAGACACGGTCCCGCTGGCGATAGCGCCGTGCGACACGTTGCGCAGGTGTGGGCGTGAGTAGATAGACGGTTAAGCATCGTAGTGGCGCAGCACGCCGTCAGCTAGGACAAAAAACCCGAAAAAACGGCCATTGCACCGGTCTTTGCGCGGCCCGATGCAGCTATCGGTTTCAAACGGTTCATACACAAGTATCAAAACACTCACCTAACGCATGATCCCGCTGTCCCCAAGTACCACAGACGTCCGGCAGCCGCGCCCTTAACCTTTAACAGCTCTCCGTCGATCTCAATGGCCGCGTGCCGGGTGGTGAACTTCATGAACAGAAATGAACTCCGTCGTGTCGACATCAATCTGCTGGTGGTCTTCGAGACGCTGATGCATGAGCGCAACGTCAGCCGGGTCGGCGAGAAGCTGTTTCTCGGTCAACCAACCATCAGTGCCGCGCTGGGGCGTTTGCGTGTGCTTTTTGACGATCCGTTGTTCGTTCGTGCGGGGAGGGTGATGGAGCCGACAAGGCGGGCCGAGGAAATTTTCGCCAACCTGACGCCGGCGCTGGATGGCGTTGTCGCGGCGTTGAGCCGTTGTCAGCCCTTCGACCCAGCTACCAGCGAGGTGACCTTTCAGGTCGGCCTGTCCGACGATGTCGAATACGCGTTGCTCCCGCGACTGCTGCGCCAGCTTCGTAGCGAGGCGCCGAATATTGCCTTGGTGGTGCTGCGCGTCGATCAGCAGCAGATGTCGCAGCGGCTGTTCAATGGCGAGATTTCTCTGGGCATCAGCCCTACGCTCGATCTGCCGGCCAACGCCCGACGCAAGAGTCTACGGTCGATCCGGCCAATGCTCCTGCGCTCGGATACCCGCCCGGGCCTGCTGGCGCTCGATGAGTTCTGCGAGCGACCGCACGCCATCGTGTCATCCATGGGCAAAGCCAAAGACGACACCGACCACGCGCTGGACCTGCTCGGACGTCGGCGCAAAGTGGTGCTGGCAGTGCCGCAGTTCAGTGCCTTGCCAAGGTTGTTGGCGCAGAGCGACATGCTGGTCATCGTTCCGGATTACGTGGCCAGGGCCATGGCCTCGGTGAATGGCATCAGGGCCGAGCCGGCCCCTCTGTTGCTGCCATCGCGGGAGCTTTCCATGGTCTGGCGTGCCGCTGCGCACAACGATTGCGCTCAGCGTTGGCTGCGTTCGCGCTGCCAGGCGTTTTTCGGTACGCCGATTGAGTTGCAGGTAGTGCCCAAGCTGCGCCCGGCGTTGCCCGTCGATCAGGCGTTGATGATGGCCCGGTAGATAACTGCAACGGCTGTGTGATTCGCCCAATAAAAAAAGCTCCGACTCGATCGGAGCTTTTCTTTTCAGGGGGCTGTACGTGGCTTGTCGTGAGGGCGCGGCCCTGGAACCTCATGCATTGATAAACGCCAGAAGGTCCGCGTTGATGGTGTCGCCGTGGGTGGTGCACATGCCATGGGGCTGGCCGGGGTAGGTTTTCAGCGTGCCGTGCTTGAGCAATTTGATTGAGAGGTGAGCCGAATTGGTGATCGGCACGATCTGGTCATCTTCACCGTGCAGCACCAGGGTCGGCACATCGATGTTTTTCAGGTCATCGGTGAAGTCGGTTTCGGAGAACGCGCTGATGCAGTCGTATTGCGCCTTGATCCCGCCGTTCATGCCCTGACGCCACCAGTTTTCGACGATCGCCTCAGACACTTTCGCACCTGGGCGATTGAAGCCGTAGAACGGTCCACTCGGGAAGTCACGATAAAACTGGCTGCGATTCTGCGCGAGTGCTTTGCGCAAACCGTCAAACACCTCCATCGGCAGGCCGCCGGGATTTTTTGCGGTGCGCAGCATGATGGGCGGCACGGCGCCGATCAGCACGGCCTTGGCCACCCGGCCGCGACCATGCCGCGCCACGTAGCGCGCCACTTCACCGCCGCCGGTGGAGTGGCCGATGTGCACGGCGTTGCGGATGTTCAGGTGCGCCATCAACTCGGCAACGTCGGCGGCGTAGGTGTCCATTGCGTTGCCCATGGCCGTTTGCGAGGAGCGACCATGGCCACGTCGATCATGGGCGATGACGCGAAAGCCCTTGTTGAGGAAGAACAGCATTTGCGTGTCCCAGTCATCACTCGAAAGGGGCCAGCCGTGGTGGAAAACGATCGGCTGGCCGTGGCCCCAGTCCTTGTAGAAAATCTGCGTGCCATCCCTGACGGTGAGCATTCCCGAGCCACTGCCGTTGCCGGCGCTTTTGCTGACCCCTGACGCGGATGCCGGTGTCTGCTGCGTCGCCAGCGCCGGCAATGCCACTGCCAGGGTTGCGGCCATGGCGCCCGTCGTGATCAAGCCACGACGGGTGGTTCCGTTTTTCTCGTCAGTCATTTTGAACACCCATTGAATTAAAGAAGTTGCACAGGCGGCGCAAGGCTGCCGCCCTGGCCGAAGGCAATCTTTGGGCAAAGGACAACCACTGACCACCAGACATGGGTTTTCGAAATTAACGCTTTGGTATGTAGGGCGTGGCGAGAGGAGTGCTGCGGGGTTGGCGCGTCCCTGCGCCTGGACTACTTAGAAGGTGTACTTGGCCGTCAGCATCATGTTGCGCGGCGTGCCATAGCTGTCGCCGCCGTAGCTGACGGAGTTGGCGATGGTGGAGTAGTACTTGCGGTCGAAGATGTTGTTGGCGTTGAGTTGCAGGTCGAGGTTGTCATTGACCCGGTAGCCGGCCATCAGGTCGGTCACGGCGTAAGCGCCTTGCTTGAGGCGGTAGTTGCCGCCATCGAGCAGTTCGATGTCGTTGTACATGCGGCTCTGCCAGGAGATGTTGCCGCCCACGCGCAGTTTTTCCAGCGGGCCCTGGAAGTTGTAGCGGGTGGTCAGTTTGAACAGGTGTTCCGGGGTGTCGGTGTCGAACTGCTTGTTCACGTTCTGCGGGTTCGCCTCGTCTTTGATGGTGTGCGTACGGGCGTAGGTGTAGCCGCCGCCGATCTGCCAGTTGTCGGTGAGCGCGCCTTGCAGCTCGAGGTCGATACCCTGGCTGCGGATCTCGCCGGAGGCTTCATAGCAGGACGACTGCGGGCAGTTCGGGACGAACACTTGCACCGCGCGGTTTTCCTGATCGACGCGGAACACGGCGAGGCTGGCGTTCAGCGCGCCGCCCAGGTATTCGCCCTTGATGCCGACCTCGTAGTTCTTGCCTACGATCGGCTTGACCGGGTTACCGGAGGTGCCCTTGTTGCTCTGCGGGGTGAAGATGTCGCTGTAGCTGGCGTACACCGAATGATGGTCGTCCAGCTCGTAGATCAGACCGGCATAGCGGGTGACGTTGCGGGTGACTTTGTAGTCGCCGTCGCCATCGCGGTTGTCGTAGTCGTACCAGTCCAGACGCCCGCCGAGGATCAGCTTCAGCGGGTCGGCCAGGCTCAGGCGAGTCGTCAGGTACACGCCGTCCTGAGTGGTGACTTCACGCGTGTTGTTGGTGTGGACGAAGTCCGGTTTGCCGGCGTTGATCGGCCAGTTTGTGTCATAGGGCGAGTAGTTGTGAGTGGTCAGGTCGTAGATGCGTTTGCTGGCGCCGACCACCAGTTCATGGCTGCGCCCGAAGGCTTCGAACGGGCCGCTGAAGAAGGCGTCGAGACCTGCCTGGTTTTCATCGGCCTTGGACTGGTAAACCGTGCGGGCCAGGGTGTCGTTGACCCAGCGCGACTGGTACGAGCCAGAGAACAGCGCGTTCTGCTCGGAATAGTTGGCGTTGACCTGCAGCTTCCAGTCGTTGGCCAGTTGCTGACGGATCTCGGCGAAGACCGTGTTGATCTCCTGATCCTTGTCTTCCCAGGAGGTGCCGGGGTTATACGAGCGCGGCAGATCCAGGTGATGGCCGTCGAGACCGATCATTGATGACCCCCAGAAGTAGTTGGTCCTGTCCTTCTGGTGCGAGAAACCGAGGGTCAAAGTGGTGTCGTCGCTCAGATCGGCTTCGGTGACGGCGTAGAACAGGTTGTGTTGTTCGTCCACGTCATCGATGAAGCTGTTGGCGTCGTGGTAGGACGTGACCACCCGGCCGCGCAGGGTGCCGCTGTCGTTGAGCGGGCTGGAAGCATCGAGCTCGCCGCGATAGTTGTCCCAGGTCCCGGCGGCGCCGGTCAGGGTCACGCGCTGCTCGGCCAATGGCCGTTTGCGCACCAGGTTGATCGCCGCCGAAGGGTTGCCGGCACCGGTGACCAGACCGGTCGCACCCCGAACAACCTCGACCCGATCAAACATCGCCAGATTCGGCTGGGATCCGACGTTCACGCCGTCGTAGCCGCTTGGAATGCCGTCGTACATCAGGTTGTCGATGTTGAAGCCCCGGGCTTTGTAGGCCTGCCGGCCTGGGCCGTTGGAGTAGTCGAGGAACAACCCTGGCGTGGCGTTGACCACGTCATTGATGCTGGTCATCGCCTGATCGTCCATGCGCTGGCGGGTGATGACGGTCACGGCTTGCGGTGTTTCGCGCAGTGTCAACGGCAGTTTGGTGGCGGTGGCCATGGTGCCGGTGGTGTAGGACTCCGAGCCTTCGGTGGTGCTGCCCAGTTGGGTCGATGTGATGGCGGTCGCGCCGAGCTCGAGGGTGGCGGGCGGGGCGGTGTCCTGCGCCTCGCGGGTTTCATCGGCCAGCGCCGGGGCCATGACGGCCATGCAGATGGCCATGGACAGGAGGTTGCGTGACGGGTTGAAACGATGCGGCGAGGTAGGGCGCGACATGAAGGCTTCCTGATTTTTAAATAGCAAACAAAGAGCTGTTGAGAATCATTGCTAATAATTGTGTCAGGGTTTTTTACAGCAACAAAGCGCTTCGTGAAAAAAATGTGAAATTGCGCAGGAGGAGAGGGAGTGGACAAACGTGATCAAGGAACCGCTTAAGCGCGGCACTTGCAGCGCAGGAGCCGGTTACACCGTTGGTCAGCTTGCCATGCAAACCAACAGGTTGGTGTCTACTTTTGTGGCCGGGTCAGCCAAATGACAGGAGACATTCTGAAGTCATTAAGCGCTTTCGAGCTGACCCCGTGACGTTGATTTCAGGATGGATCTTGAATGAGGCGCGCAGCATCGCCCAGGCGATGCGTAACGGAGAACCCGCGCCTTTGAGCTCGTTAAGGAGAACGCAGATGGCAATCAGCCGAGTCACCGAAACAACCGATAAAACCGCACTCGTCAAAGCCGAGGTGTACCGCTGGTACAACCTCTTTTTCCCGTGGTCGCGCGGTGTGGCTTCCCAGTCGGAAGACGCGATCAAGCCTTTGTACGATGCCCTGGCGAATGATTTTCGAGTGGTGCTCACGGACGGTCAGATCATGGACCGGGAAAACTACTGGGAACGCCTTTGGGGTCTGCACGGCCAGCGTGCCGGCAGCCCCGAATCGCACATCATCAATCTCTCGATCACGCCGCTTCCCGGTGATTTCTTCCTGACGGTTTTCGACCTGGTCAAGAACGGGATCACCAAGAAGAAAGTCGACTCGGCGCTCATGCGCCTCGACCCGGATTCGCCATCGGGAATCTCGTGGATTTACGTCCACGAAAGCGAGCACGAGACATCGTTCGCGTAAATCATTCAATGACCGTTCGCTCCTCTGGTTGTTTGAACCGGAGGAACGGCATCGCTCAACTCTGTAAAAAAAAACCGCCCGAAGCCGTGTATCGGGCGGTTTGCAGGATCAAACAGGGCTGATTCAGATCAACCGCAGGGTGACGTCGATGTTGCCGCGAGTGGCTTTTGAGTAAGGGCAGGTCTGATGCGCAGCGTCCACCAGCGCCTGGGCAACCATAGGCTCCAGCCCCGGCAGGCTGACATTCAAGCGCGCCTGAAGAAAGAATGCATCGCCGGCCTTGCCCAGATCGATTTCGGTTTCGACCGCCACATCCGCCGGAAGCCTGATCTTCTGTGCCGCGGCTGCCTTGCCCATGGCGCCGATGAAGCAGGCTGACCAACCGGCGGCCAACAGTTGTTCCGGATTGGTGCCGCTGCCATTTGAACCCGGTGGCGAAAGCTTGATGTCCAGGTTGCCGTCCGAGCTGCGTGAGGCGCCATCGCGCCCGCCAGTGGTGCGGGTCTTGCCGGTGTACAGCACGGTGTCGAGTTGATTGATCATGGAAATACCTGCCTGAGTGATGGGGGATGTCGGACAGCGAAGGTTCCGATGGCCCACACTTTTGCATTGGCGTGTACCCGGGATGTGTCGTGCAGTGGCGCTTTTGTATCGCTCTGTAGCCTTATCGGTGTGGAAGGGGTCACACCTGGCCGTTTTTAACCGGGTGCAGCGCAGGGGGAGCCGAAAGCCCGGACCTTGCCGGGCGGGTGATGGACGTATTCAGCGCGAATCGGCGTTTCGCGTACGTTGCGTTGCAGATGCTTCGCGGCGTCTGCGAAGCCACGTGACGACAGCATGTACCGGGTGGAGGACGGCGACGAGAACGCCAAGCAGCATGATGGTGAAGATGATGATCAGCGGGATGCTTTCATGCGAGAACATGGTGGGTAACTCCTGTAGTCACTATGTCGGAACCCGCAGACTAGACGCTTGGAGCGATGTTTTAGATGAATGTATGTTCATTCGACGAGGTGTGGAATGTGCTACGGCGCAAGGGCGTTTCCACACGCAAGTCGATGGCTCCCGTCGGGTTTTCCTCTTAACGCATCTGCAGGATGATCGGACTGCTGCTGGCCGGATCGGTGTGCTCACGCAGCTTGCCAACCGTGTTTGCATCAACAGCACTGCCCTGATTGCCCCAGGTGCTGCGCATGAAGGTCAGCACCTCGGCGATCTGCTGATCCGACAGCTGCTCACGGAAGGCTGGCATGCGATAGGCATCCGGCACGCCGGCCGTCACCACTCGTTGCGATCCATTCAGAGTGATGTTGATTGCCGAGGCACTTTCCTTGGCCAATGCCGAGGTGGCGCCTGCCAGTGGCGGCATCCATTGCGATTGACCCTTGCCGTCCAGACCGTGGCACGATGCACAGCGCGTCACGTAGGTCTGTGCACCGGGCGATTCCAGACGTTGCGCTGCCGAAACCGCTTGATACTGCCAAGGCGCGCCATCCCGTTCGCGATCCCCGGGTAGCGACTTCAGGTAGTGGGCAATCGCGGTCAGATCGTCATCGCTCATGAACTGCGTGGAGTTGTTGAACGCCTCGGTCATCGAGCCGTAGACCACCGCGTGCTGGTTGCGACCGGTCTTGAGGAACTGCACGATCTCTTGCTCGCTCCAGCGGCCGAGCCCGGTGTTGTGATCATCACGCAGGCTCGGGGCGTACCAGCCATCGAGCAGGGCACCGGCCAGGTATGGCTTGCCGGACTCGTCAAGTGCCTTCTCGTTGAACGCCAGGCCGCGCGGCGTGTGGCAACTGCCACAGTGTCCGGCACCCTGCACGAGATAAGCGCCGCGGTTCCATCGTTCATCCTGCGACGGTTTGGTCACATAAGGTTCGGCGTCGACAAATACACCGTTCCACAGCGCAATTGGCCAACGCAGGTTCAGCGGAAATGGAATCGCACTGGGGATGTTCGCCTGTTTGACCGGCGCCACCCCTTTCATGAAGAACGCATACAGCGCTCGCACGTCGTCATCACTGAGCTTGGCGTAGGACGGGTAGGGCATGGCCGGGTATAAACGGCGACTGTCGGGCGCCACGCCGTGGCGAACGGCACGATCAAAGTCCGCCAGACTGTAGTGGCCGATGCCGGTTTCCGAGTCCGGGGTGATGTTGGTCGCATGGATCGCGCCCAGCGGCGTGGCCATTTCCAGGCCGCCGGCGAATGGCGCGCCACCCGGCACGCTGTGACAGGCCACGCAATCGCTGAGCCTGGCGACGTATTCGCCCCGAGCTACCAACGCCGGGTCGATATCGGCCACGGCGATTTGATGGTTCTCCAGGCGCGAGACAGGCTCGCGGGTGACATACCAGGCCAGCAGGCCTGCCGCGACCAGGCACGGCACCGCCAGCCAGCCAGCGGTTCTTGCGAATCGGCTGTTATTCATGGACGCTCCGGCGCTGATCAACTGAAGGTGTGTCGGCTCATGGGCAGGCTGCGCACCCGCTGACCGGTCAGCGCTGCCACCGCGTTAGCGACAGCGGGCGCGACCGCAGGCAACGGCGGTTCACCGATGCCACCCATTTTTTCTCCGCTCTCGACCACACGCACATGAACCCGTGCCATCCGCGCAGGCGGCAGGATCGGATACAAGTCGTAGTTGCGCGCCCGGGGTTTGCCATCGATCCACACGGCTTCTTCCACCAGTGTTTGCGACAGGCCCAGCGCCACGGCGCCATTGACCTGAGCCTCGACAATCGCCGGGTTGACGATGCTGCCCGGGTCAATCGCCTGCCAGATGTCATGCACCTTGACCTGGCCGTTCTCGATGGACACCTCGGCGATCACCGCCGTCTCCGTACCGAACGGCGAAGCCATTGCCACCCCGCGCGCACGTCGGCTGCCATCCTCGGCGGTAAACGGCCCACGTTTCCAGCCACCTGACAGTTCACCCACGGATTGCAGCAGTGTGGTCAGCCGTTGGTTGCCGCGCAGCAAATGCAGGCGCAGGTCGAACGGGTCCTTGCCACCCTTGTCGGCCAGTTCATCGAGGAACGATTCATAGAAGAAGTCGTTGAGGGAATTGCCCACCGAACGCCAATAGCCGAGCATCGCCGGGCCTTTGACGTAGATCTGCGCGATGCGCTTGTTGGGGATCGCATAGGACTTGCCCGACAAGCCTTCAAGTGCCGTCGGATCGAGCTTTTCACCCTGCTTGCCGGCGAGGGCTTCGGTCGGGCCTTCGGTGGCACTGATCGCTTCGATTGCCAGCGGCCAGCCGTCGTTGTCCAGCGCGGCACGGAAATTCACCGCGGCAACCGGGCGAAGCACGTCACGCAGGAACTCTTCCTCACGACTCCAGATCAGTTTGACCGGGCGACCAACCGCTTTGGACAGCGCGATGGCCTGAGGGTAGGGGCTGGCCGAGTCGTAGAGGAAATGCCGACCGAAGAACCCGCCCAGCAGCGGCGAATGCAAAGTGATGCGCGACGGATCCAGCCCGGTGCGTTTGGCGATGTCGGCGCGGAACATGTCCGGCGCCTGATTCGGCAACCAGACTTCCAGCGAACCGTCCGGATTGAACCGGGCCAGCGCGGAAGGCGGCTCCAGTTGGCCGTGGTTCAGGTATTGGTTGTGGTAAGTGGCGTCGATCCGGGTCTTGGACTCCTTGAGAATCGAAGCCACATCGCCCTCATGTTCATCGTCTCTGGCGGGGCTTTTATCTTCAGCGAGGCGCTTGAACCAGGCATCGCTGGAAAAGTCGGCGGGCATCGGCCGCACTTGGCTGTCGGCCGTCGGCTCTTGCCAGTCGACCTGGATCGCCTCGACGGCACGTTTGGCGTGCCACCAGCGCTCGGCGACCACCGCCACGGCACCCGGCAGACGATGCACGGAATGCACGCCTTTCATCGCCTTGACCTGGTCTTCATTGCGCAGGTTGCCCACGGTCATCCCCAGGCGCGGGGCATGTTGAACGGCGGCATGCAGCATGTCGTCGACCTTCAGATCGATGCTGTACAGCGCCTTGCCCGTGGACTTGTCGTAGGCATCGAGGCGCTTCACCGGTTTGCCGATCCAGCGGAACTGATTCGGATCGCGCAGCTTCACAGAGGCCGGATCGGGAACCGGCAAATCCATTGCGCGCTCGGCCAGTTCACCGTAGGCCAGCGAGCGGCCCGATTTGGCGTGCACCACTTTGCCAGGCTCGGTGCTCAACTCGCTCACCGGCACGCCAAGTTGCTGCGCGCCCGCCTGCAACAGCATGGCGCGGGCAAGGGCACCGAGGCGGCGCATGACCGGGTAACTCATGCGCACCGACATACTGCCACCGGTGATGCGCATGCCGTTTTCCATCACCACATAGGCTTCGCCAGGCGGAGCGGCTTCGACCAGAAAGGTTGCCGGGTCGGCATCCAGCTCTTCACCGACAATCTGCGCCATCGCAGTGAACGTGCCTTGTCCGCCTTCCATGAACGGGCAGAGCAGGCGCACCCGATTGTCCGGGCGGATCTCGAGGAACGCCGGGACCTGTGTGCCGCGCTCGGCCGTCGCAGAAGCTGCAGCTTGTACGCGCGTTGTACCCAGTGGCAGACCGAAGCCGAGCACCAGTGCGCCGACGGCGGTACCGGTCAGGAAACGTCTGCGCGACACATTGATCGGTTCATGCAGATCCAGTACTGAAGCGTGCTGTGAAGGGTCGATACGAACGTTCATCACGCGTCCCCCTTGCCGGCAAGCTCATGCACGGCGGCATGAATGGCGTTGTAAGTACCGCAGCGGCACAGATTGACCATCGCCGCCTCGATCTGCGCATCACTCGGTTTGGGGTTCTGCTTGAGCAGCGCGGTGGCGGCCATCACCTGCCCGGACTGGCAGTAGCCGCACTGGGCAACCTGCAGATCGACCCAGGTCGAGACCACCCGCTTGCCCACGTCATCGGCCTCGATGGCCTCAATGGTGGTGACCTCGCGGCCGACCACACCGGCCACCGGCGTGACGCAGGAACGCACCACATTGCCGTCCACCAGCACCGAGCAGGCGCCGCATTGCGCCAGTCCGCAGCCGTACTTGGTGCCGGTCATGCCCAGATCATCGCGGATCACCCACAGCAAGGGCGTATCGGCGTCGGCATCGACCTGATAGGTCTTCTGGTTGATTCGTAGTTCCATGATTCACCCGCTGATCATCGGTTGACGTGCATTGTTATAAGCAGTGACACGCAGCGAGGCGCATCACCGGTTTTCGTTCAATTCGCGACTGTGCCGAGCGCTTCTGCCTCGTAGGGCTGTCCGCGTAAAAGGGCCATGTCGCGGCTCGGTGCGGTACCGAACAGGCGGCCATATTCGCGGCTGAACTGCGAAGGGCTTTCATAGCCGACCGCAAACGCCGCCCGCGACACGTCCAGGCGCTCGACCAACATCAGCCGCCGGGCTTCGTTGAGCCGCAGCCATTTCTGGTACTGCAGCGGACTCATGCCGGTGAGCTGGCGGAAATGATGGTGAAAGGTCGGCGTGCTCATCTGCACCCGCGCGGCCAGATCGTCGATGCGCAGGGCATCGGTGTAGTTGACCTTGAGCCAGTCAATCGCCTTGGCGATGCGATAACCCTGACCGTCGACGGCAGTGATCTGCCGCAGCCGTGGGCCTTGGTCGGTATGGAGCAGCCGATAGTGGATTTCTCGCAGGATCAGCGGCGCCAGGACCGGGATCGCCTCGGGTTCATCGAGCAATGCCAGCAGGCGATCGAGCGCGTCCTCCAAAACTGACGACAGGCTGCCAATCGCAGCGCCCGTACCCGTTGATGGCTGGCGCTTGGCCGGCAAGCCGCTCTTGGTGATGACCTCGGCAAGCATGCTGACATCCAGCTTCAGCACGAAGCCGACACAGGGCCGCTCGGGACTGGCGAGCATTACTTCGGAGTTCGCGGGCAGATCCAGCGACGTGACCAGAAACCGCGACGGGTCATAGCTGTAGCCCTCACCACCGACCCACAAGCGCTTTTCGCCGCGACCCACGAGAATCAGGCTGGGTTCGATCATGCACACAACGGGGGGCGCCGGCTGGTCGCGACGAAACAGCGACAGCCCGGGTATCGACGTGGCGAAGTCACCCGGTGCGTTCACACGTGGGTCGATGTGCCGTGCCAAAGGTGATTCCAGGGGTAGAGGGGTAGGGATCATGTGGGCTCACTCCTTTGACTGAACTCTAATGCGCGCGCGAGACGTTTCCTATCCGTCACCCTGCATCCCCAGAGGATCAGGCAAGCATTCAAGAGGAATGCACTAGGGAAGCACCGGGTTGACCGGGAGAATGTGTCTATCTGTTACAGGGGCAGTGCCCGGACGGGCGACAAACTGCTTGCCCCTGCGCATCACCCCCTACGTTTTTCGCATCACAGGTAGTTTCCATGACGTTTCCTTCTACAGATCCTTCTAAAAGAACAGGCGGCTGGAGCGCCGTGCTGGCGATGTCGCTGGCCGCATTCGCTCTGGTCGCTTCCGAGTTCATGCCCGTCAGCCTGCTGACGCCGATTGCGGCAGACCTGCACATCACCGAAGGCCAGGCCGGGCAGGGGATTTCCGTGTCCGGTGCCTTTGCCTTGATCACCAGTTTGTTGATCGCCTCGGTCGCCGCTCGCATCGAACGCAAGCAGCTTCTGCTGGGCCTGACCTTGCTGATGATCGTCTCCGGAACGGTCGTCGCGCTCGCCCCGGGCTACCCGTCATTCATGTTTGGACGTGCGCTGATCGGGATTGCGATCGGTGGTTTCTGGTCGTTGTCGGCGGCGACTGCCATGCGCCTGGTGAAGCCTGAACAGGTTTCCCGCGCGCTGGCCATCGTCAATGGCGGCAACGCTTTGGCCACGGTCATCGCCGCTCCGGCGGGGAGCTTTCTGGGCTCGTTGATCGGCTGGCGCGGCGCATTCTTCTGTGTGGTTCCGGTCGCGGTGCTTGCCGCCGTGTGGCTACTGATCAGCCTTCCGTCTTTCAAAGCCGAGCGCCAGGCCGGTAGCGGCAACGTTCTGCGGCTGATGAAGCAATTGCCAGTGGCCTTGGGCATGGTCGCCGTCAGCGTCTTTTTCATGGGCCAGTTCATGCTGTTCACCTACCTGCGACCATTTCTTGAGGGCGTGACGGGCGTCAGTGTCTCAACCTTGTCGTTCATGCTGCTGGGGCTGGGACTGGCCGGTTTTATCGGCACCTTTCTGATCGAACGGTTTATGGGGCGCGGCCTCTACCGCACGCTGACCGCCATTCCGCTGATCATGGCGGTGATCGCGCTGGCGTTGGTCAGCTTCGGCAAATCGCCGGTGCTGACCGCTGTGTTGCTCGGACTCTGGGGGCTGGTCGCCACGGCCGCGCCGGTCGGCTGGTGGACATGGCTGGCGCAGACGCTCCCGGATGATGCTGAAGCGGGAGGCGGCTTGCTGGTAGCCATCGTCCAACTGGCGATCGCCGGCGGCGCAATCATTGGCGGTCTGGCCTTTGATTTGAGCGGCTACAAAGCCACCTTCGAGCTTAGCGCCGCTGTCCTGGTCGCCGCTTCCGTGCTGGCCTGGCTGGCCGGACGCAATGCCACGCAAATTCATCTTGTCGAGTCGAGCGCGACAGCCTGACGAGATCACCTGCAACCTTCCTCATGGCTCAAGCATCAAACTGCGCCAAACGATAACGGGCGCTTGAACCTGCACATCATCCGGTTGAAGCACTTGCTGCTCCTCTGGCGAAATCACTTCGGCTGAGGGCCGCTCCAGCAGTAAAGGCTGTGCAGTGTCTACGTTCGATTCAGAAACAGGCGGCGTGGTCATTTGAGCGCAACAACGACCTTGCCCTTGGCGCGTCCCTGCTCAACGTACTTCAATGCTTCAGCCGTTGATTCAAAGGGGAAGGAGCGATCAACCACAGGTTTGATGATTCCGCCCTCAACGAGCGCGGTGATGCGTTGCAGTTGAGCGCCATTGGCTCGCATGAACACAAACGCATAGCTGACGTCCTGCTTGCGCGCTTTGCGACGAATGCCAAGGCTCAGCAGGCGCATGACTTGCTGCAATGGCCAGGACAACCCTTGCTCCCGCGCGAACTGCACAGTGGGTGGGCCCGAGATGGAAATGAGTTGGCCGCCGGGCTTGAGGACCTTGAGTGACTTCTCCAGCACGTCGGCGCCGAGGCTGTTCAGCACCACGTCATAGTCATGCAGCACATTTTCGAAGTCCTGCTGTGTGTAGTCGATCACCAGATCGGCCCCCAGCGCCTTGACCCATTCGACATTGGCGGTGCTGGTGGTTGTGGCGACAAACGCACCGAGGTGTTTGGCAAGCTGAATGGCAATGGTGCCGACGCCGCCTGAGCCTGCGTGAATCAGCACTTTCTGGCCCTTTTGCAGCCGGGCGGTTTCAACCAGTACTTGCCAGGCGGTCAGTGCAACCAAGGGCAGGGACGCGGCTTGTGCCATGTCGGTATTGGCAGGTTTCAGGGCCACGGCGTTTTCGTTCACGGCGATCAATTGGGCGAACGTCCCGATCCGCGCTTCGGGCGGGCGAGCATATACCGCGTCTCCCGGTTTGAAGCGTGTCACCTTCGAACCGACTTCAACCACGACCCCCGCCAGGTCATTGCCCAGGATCAACGGAAAGGCGTAGGGCAGGATCAGCTTGAACTCGCCTTTGCTGATCTTCGAATCCAGCACGTTGACACTGCTCGCATGGACCTCGATCAAGACGTCGTGGGCACCGACTGCGGGGGCGGGCGCTTCGCTAATGCGTCCGGGGTTCTTGCCATAGCCATCAATCAGAAATGCTTTCATCGTGGTGCGGCTCTTGCTGGTTGTACGGAGGGTAGTCGGTGGGTTGCGGTGTTGCTGCGTGACGTGATCAAGCATCGAGAAACGCCTGCGCCTTGGCCACAAAGTCGGCGTGATGCTGGAAAATCCCGCCGTGCCCGGCATCCTCATAAATCACCAACTGTGCGTCGGGGATAAGCCTGGCCAGTTCAAACGAGTTAACGCTGGGCACCATGATGTCGTTGTCGCCGTTGACGACCAGCGTCGGCGTGCGCAAGCGTCCAAGCGCTTGCCGCGGTTGTTTGCCCCACGCCGTGATAGCTTTCAATTGTCGCCGGAAGGCGCGTGGCGTCGGGCCCTTGTCGCGATTGTTCTTGCGTGCCTTGAGGCGCCTTAAATACTGCGAGGCAGACCGTCGCCCATTGGCCGACGAGGTGAAGAAAAGGTAGAACTTGGGATCGCGCAGGGTCAGCAAGCCTTTGAGGATCAATGGCCATGACACTGTGCCGACCTTATCGATGCCGGTGCCGCCCGCCGGTCCAGTACCGGTCAGAATCAACCGGCGTACCAAGTCAGGCGCCTTGAGGGCAATGTCCTGAGCGACGAAACCCCCGAGGGAAAATCCGAGCACATCCACGGTTTTCAGCCCCAGCGCCCTGATCAGCTGGATGGCATCGTCGGCCATTTCACCCACCGTCAGTGGCGCGGTCCCACCCGAGTTGCCGATGCCGCGATAGTCTGTGGTGATGACGCGTCTGGTTTGCGCCAGGCCATCGATGATCGCGGGGTCGAAGTTGTCCAGCACCGCGCCCCAATGGTTGAACAGTACAAGCGGCACGCCGGTTGCGGGCCCGGTGTCGCGGTAGGCGAAGGGAATGCCGTTGACCGTGATCGACTGGTTCGCTGCGTCGATGAATGACGTCGGCGAACCCGGGCGGGAATTTGTCTGTATTGAACTCATTGTCACTCCGGCAAGCCGGCAGCATTCGATGCAATGCCATGTGCCTGCATCGAATCTGCCGCGAATGCTCGCTAGCAAAAAATCACTGTGGCGTCTGGTAGCGTTGGGCGACCGCAGACTGGCGGATTTGCCCCAGCAGGCCCTGGCGTGCGCCCTGCAGGTCATCCCAGCGCTCGGCTTCGTGCAGCGGCGGGATGGTCACAGGTTCGCGACGATCGAAGCCGACCAGTGCGGCATCCACCAGATCACCCACTTCCATGATTTCGCTCAGGGTGTTGATGTCGACGCCGGAGCGATCCCAGATTTCCGTGCGAGTGGCGGCGGGCAGCACGGCTTGCACATAGACACCCTGCGGCGACAGTTCCAGGCTCAGTCCCTGGGACAGGAACAGCACGAAGGCCTTGGTTGCACCGTAGACGCTCATGCCGAACTCCGGCGCCAGGCCTACCACCGAACCGATGTTGATGATTGCGCCGTCGCCGGCCTTGGCCAGGCGTGGGGCGATGGCGCTGGCGAGCCGCACCAGCGCCGTGGTGTTGAGGGCAACCAGTTGCGCAACGCTGTCGGTGCTTTGGTCGACAAAGTGGCCGGACAGCGCAGCGCCGGCGTTGTTGACGAGAATGCCGATACGGGCGTCGTCGCGCAGGCGGCTTTCAACGGTGGTCAGATCGCCGAGTTGGGTCAGGTCTGCCGGGATGACATCGACGGCGACGTCGTGCTCGCTGCGCAAGCGCGCTGCCAGTGTGTCCAGGCGAGCCTGATCACGGGCGACCAGTACCAGATCGTGACCGCGTTGCGCGAAGCGTTCGGCATAGACGGCGCCAATGCCGGTGGAGGCGCCGGTGATGAGAACAGTAGGGCGAGTGCTCATGGGGTATCTCTCTTTCAGAAGGTCAGAAACGGAACGCGCTCAGCTTGCGCTGACGCTCGATTCAGCGAGAGTCGGGTAGTCGATGTAGCCCGCCGCGCCGCCGCCGTAGAGGGTGGCGGGATTGAACGCGGACAGCGGCGCGCCCTGCTTGAGGCGCTCCACCAGATCCGGGTTGCCAATGAACGGGCGACCGAAGGCGATCAGGTCGGCCTGGTCTTCGGCGAGCCGCGCGTTCGCCAGGTCCAGGTCATAGCCGTTGTTGGCGATATAGGTGTTTTTGAAGCGCTGGCGCAGGGCGCCGAAATCGAAAGGGGCCACGTCGCGCGGGCCGCCGGTCGCGCCTTCGACCACGTGCAGATAAACCACACCGAGGGCGTCGAGTTGCTCGACGACGTAATTGAATTGCGCCTGCGGATCGCTGCTGGATACGCCGTTGGCCGGCGACACTGGAGACAGACGCACACCGGTGCGATCCGCGCCGATCTCATTGACGACCGCCTCCGTCACTTCGAGCAACAGACGCGCACGATTTTCAATCGAACCGCCGTAAGCGTCGGTGCGCCGATTGGCGTTGTCCTTGAGGAATTGATCCAGCAAGTAGCCGTTTGCACCGTGAATCTCCACGCCGTCGAACCCGGCGGCGACCGCGTTGGCTGCAGCCTGGCGGAAATCGGAAACGATCCCTGACAGTTCGCTGGTTTCCAGCGCGCGGGGTTCGGAAACGTCTTCAAAGCGGTTGTTGACGAACACTTTGGTAGCGGCACGCAGCGCAGAAGGAGCCACCGGTGCTGCGCCGTTTTCTTGCAAGTCAACGTGCGACACGCGGCCGACATGCCATAGCTGCAAGAAGATTTTTCCGCCTTTGGCGTGGACGGCATCGGTGACTGTGCGCCAACCGTCTATCTGCGCCTGTGTGTAGATCCCGGGGGTGTCCTGATAACCCTGACCCTGTCGGGAAATCTGCGTCGCTTCGCTGATCAGCAAACCGGCGCTGGCGCGCTGGCTGTAATAGACAGCCGCAAATTCGCTGGGGACAAAGCCCTGGCCTGCGCGGTTGCGTGTCAGCGGTGCGAGAACTACGCGGTTCGACAGCGTGAGACTGCCCAGGGTGTAAGGGGTGAACAGAGTCTTTTTGGTCATCTGATGAATCTTCCGTGCCCGTTGATGGAGATCGGTGGGGTGTGAAATTAGGATGATGATCGAAATCTAAAGTGTCAATGGTTTTGATTATGGGCGACATCTATGTATCATCGGAGGCAGGAATTCCCGCTAAACACGAGGTATTGCACGTGAGAGTGACCAAGGCCCAGGCGCAGGCCAATCGAGAACACATCGTTGAGACGGCCTCAGAGCTGTTCCGTGAGCGTGGCTTTGACGGCGTCGGTGTGGCGGATCTCATGGCGGCTGCCGGTTTCACCCATGGAGGCTTCTACAAGCATTTCGGGTCGAAGGCCGACCTGATGGCCGAAGCTTCGGCCTGCAGTCTCGGCAAATCGTTGACCGGTGCCCAGGCGCTCGATGTCCCCGGTTTCATCAACGTTTATGTGAACAGAGAACATCGCGACGGACGCGGTAGCGGTTGCACGATGGCCGCACTGTGTGGCGACGCGGCGCGTCAGTCGGACGATGTGAAAGCCACGTTTGCCGAAGGCATTGAACGCACCCTGCAAACTCTGGGGGAAAAATATCCGACAGGGCCGGATGCCGCGGAGGGCGAGGGGAGGAAGAAAATGATCGACTTGCTGTCGCGTGCGGTCGGCGCAATTGTCTTGTCACGCGCCTGTCCGGATGATTCCGCCTTGGCGGATGAAATCCTTGAGGTATGCCGCGCCGAAATGTTTGCTTCATTGCCGGTGTTGCCGGTCGATGAAGTGGAAACACCGTAGAAGGGCCGATCCGCCCTGTTCGATGACTTGAACGTCAGCCCGTTTCAGACAGCCGTTTTTCGTGAATATGTATTCTATTGGTCACGATTTGTAAGACCTCGACAGGCTGAGTAAGCTACGCCCATGAATCAGCCATCGATATCTTCGCCCGGCCCACGTGGCCCAGTCGATCACGACATTCGTGATCAGATTGTCGCGGCAGCCAATGAACACTTCAGCCAATACGGCTATGGCAAAACCACGGTTTCCGATCTGGCCAGGGCCATCGGTTTTTCCAAGGCGTACATCTATAAATTCTTTGATTCCAAGCAGGCGATCGGCGAAGCGATCTGCTCAAATTGTCTGGGGCAAATGGTTGCAGCGGTCGAACAGGCTGTTAACGCAGAGGGGATTTCGCCGACCGAGCGTTTCCGCCGGCTGGTGAAGACCGTGATTGCCACGGGTGTGGACCTGTTCTTCAATGATCGCAAGCTTTACGACATCGCGGCATTCTCCGCAGCGGAGCGTTGGCCATGTGCTCAGGTGTATGAGGAGCAGATCAAGCGCTTTATCTTCGACATCGTGCGTGAAGGGCGAGAGCTCGGAGAGTTCGAGCGCAAGACTCCGCTGGACGAGACCGTCGAGGCGATTCATCTGGCCCTGCGTCCCTTCGTCAACCCGTTGTTGCTGCAGCACAATCTCGATTTTATCGAGGTAGCGCCCACGCTGACCTCCAACCTCATTCTGCGTAGCCTGATGCCCTGACCTGAAAGCGATCTGGTGGTGCTGCTCAGCGTGCCGCTACAGGTTGTGATTCAGTGGGTTGCCAGCCCCCGCCCAGCGACTTGAATACCGCCACCGCCGCACGGGCCGATTCCGTCCGCGCCTGCGCTCTGGCGTCGGAGGCCTGCAGCAATGTTTCGTCGGCGTGCAGGACATCGATCAGGCTGGCGGTGCCTTTTTCATAGGCGGTGAACGAGGACTGGCGTGCTTGAGTCAGCGCCGCTTCGCCGCCGGTCAGGGTGGTGGTCTGGGTTTGCCGATTCACCAGTGAAGACAGCGCGTTCTCTACATCTTCGGTGGCACGCAGTACTGACTGGCGATAGGCCGCCAGTGCTTCAGATTCCTGACCTTTGGCCTGATCGATCCGGGCGTTGATGCGTCCGAAGTCAAATAGCCGCCAGCGCAAACCCAACACACCGGCAGACTGGCTTGCGCCGCCGGTGAAAAGATTGCCGCCGGAGACGGCTGTCGCGCTGCCGAGCAAGGCGCTGAGGGAAAATTTCGGGTAGTACTCGGCAATCGCTTCACCGATACGCGCGTTGGAGGCCGCAAGACGGCGTTCGGCCACGATCAGGTCCGGTCTGCGCCGCAGCAGATCTGCCGGTGTGCCCAGCGCAGTCAGCGACGGCACATCGGGAATTTCGCCCTCACGTGCCAGTTGCGTGCGGTGAGTGCCGGGAGGCGTGCCGAGCAGCACGTCCATTGCATTCATGGCCGCCTCCAGACCGCTTTGCAGTACCGGAACGGTCGCCTCGACTTGCGACAACTCACCCTCGGCCTGGCGCACCTGATACTCCGCGGCCAGACCCTTGCCGTAAAGCAACCGGACCTTTTCCAGCAACGCGCGCCGGGTATCGACTTGCCGGTTGGCGATGTCCAGCCGCGCCTGTAATCCGCGCAGAGTGATGTAGATATCGGCCGTTTGCGCAGCGATCGCCAGCCTCGTCGCCGTGAAACCCGCTGCTGAGGCCTGATACTCAGCCAGTGCCGCCTCACGCCCGCGGCGCAGTCCGCCAAAGACATCGACTTCCCAGCCTGCCTCGAGGTTGGCCTCGTAGGCATTGCCGTAACGGTCGTAGCCCGGTGCTGAATTCAACACCTGGCCCAGTGGCGTCTCGACGGACTGATAAGCGCGTGCCGCCTGTGCGCTGATGTTCGCCGAGGGCAGCAGTGCTGCATTTGCGGCGCCCAGGCCGGCCTTGGCCTGGGTGACGCGCGCCGAAGCCTGTGCCAGGTCCAGATTCTGCTGCAAGGCTTGGTCGATGAGGTCGGTCAGCAGCGGATCATTGAAGCTTTCCCACCAGGCGGCAAGGCTGTCCGGTGTCGATCCGGATCGCGGTTCGACAGCGGACTGCCCCAGGTAATGATCTGAAAGCGGGGCGTCTGGACGATGGTAATCCGGACCCACCGCACAACCTGCCAGGAGGCTGGCGGTAACCAAAAGAGCAATCGGGCGCAGGGGAGGCATCGGCGTTCCTTAACGAGATTTTCGTGACCATATTACGTAATGGTCACAACGTGTCAATTAAGGCTTGAAAAGGCAATCACGGCATTAATGATAAAAATGGAGCGTCGAATACCTCATGGAATGTGACTGTTGACGATATTGGTCACAAAGATGAGAATATGATGGTCATCCTATTTCAGTAAGTGAACCTATGCGCCGGCTTCGAATTTCCCCTATTGCCGCATGCCTGTTGCCACTCGCCCTGGCGGCGTGCGGTGATTCCTCATCCGTTGCAGACCCGCGCACACAGGCGCCTCTGGTCAGGTTCACCGCCGTTCAGGCTGCGGTTGACGGTTCCCGCACCTTCACGGGAGTGGTGACTGCGCGCATTCAGGGCGACCTGGGGTTTCGCGTTTCGGGCAAGGTGCTCGAGCGTCTGGTTGACACGGGGCAGAGCGTCAAACGCGGTCAGCCGCTGATGCGGCTCGACCCCATCGACTTGGGGCTGCAGGCACGCGCGCAGCAGGAGTCGGTCATCGCCGCACGGGCCCGCGCCAGGCAGACAGCCGATGACGAAGCCCGCTATCGCACTCTGGTCAGCGCCGGCGCCATTTCCGCATCGGCCTACGATCAGATCAAAGCCGCCGCAGATACCGCCAAGGCCCAACTCAGCGCCGCTGAAGCGCAAGCGGACGTAGCTCGCAACGCTTCCGGTTATGCGGTGCTGGTTGCCGATGCCGACGGCGTTGTGGTGGAAACACTCGCCGAACCCGGACAAGTCGTCAGCCCTGGACAACCGGTGGTTCGACTGGCGCGGGCAGGCCAGCGCGAGGCCATCGTGCACTTGCCCGAGACGTTGCGCCCCGCAGCAGGATCCACTGCGCAAGCCACGCTCTATGGCGACGCCTCGGGTGCTGTGACCGCGAAACTGAGGTTGCTTTCGGATTCGGCGGACCGCACGACGCGTACGTTCGAGGCCCGCTATGTACTGGAAGGCGCGCTGGCCAATGCTCCGATAGGTTCGACAGTCACCCTCAGAATCGCCGAGGGTTCGACACCTGCCGCATCGTTGCAAGTGCCTGTTGCCGCGCTTTACGACGCGGGTCAGGGTCCTGGCGTGTGGATCATCGCCGGCACCCCGCCAACCGTGACCTGGCGAGCGGTTCGGGTGCTGGGGTTGAGCGACGATTCGGCCCGAGTCGCTGGCGATCTCCGGGTCGGCGAACAGATTGTGGCGCTGGGCGCTCACCTGTTGCGCGAAGGTGAAGCAGTAAGAATGCCCGTGCCTGATGCGGCGACCGTTGCCGGGAGTCGTCCATGAGCGAGGGCCGATTCAACCTTTCCGCCATCGCCGTTCGCGAGCGTTCGATCACGGTCTTTCTGATTTTCCTGATCGCCGTTGCCGGCACCCTGGCGTTCTTCCAGCTGGGGCGTGCCGAAGATCCTCCGTTTACGGTCAAGCAGTTGACCGTCATCACGGCGTGGCCGGGGGCGACCGCACAGGAGATGCAGGATCAGGTCGCGGAGCCACTGGAAAAACGCCTGCAAGAACTCAAATGGTACGACCGCTCGGAAACCTATACGCGACCAGGGCTCGCTTTCACGATGGTCTCGTTGCTCGATAGCACGCCGCCCTCGCAAGTGCAGGAAGAGTTCTATCAGGCGCGTAAAAAACTCGACGATGAAGCGATCAAGTTGCCGGCGGGCGTCATCGGGCCGATGGTCAACGACGAGTATTCGGACGTGACCTTTGCGCTGTTCGCCCTGAAAGCCAAGGGCGAGCCGCAGCGTCTGCTGGTCCGCGATGCGGAGTCCATGCGCCAGCGCCTGTTGCATGTGCCGGGGGTGAAGAAGGTCAACATCATCGGCGAACAAGCCGAACGGATTTTTGTTTCCTTTTCGCATGACCGGTTGGCGACCCTGGGCTTGTCACCGCAGGACATCTTCGCCGCGCTGAACAGTCAGAACGCACTGACCCCGGCCGGATCAATCGACACCAGCGGGCCGCAGGTTTTCCTGCGTCTCGATGGTGCGTTCGACAAGCTGCAAAAAATCCGCGACACCCCTGTGATCGTGCAGGGGCGGACACTCAAGTTGTCTGATGTGGCGACGGTCGAACGCGGTTACGAAGACCCGGCCACCTTCCTGGTGCGCAATAACGGCGAAGAGGCGCTGTTGCTCGGTGTGGTGATGCGTGAGGGCTGGAACGGTCTTGATCTGGGTAAGGCGCTGGATGCCGAGACCGTCAGGATCAATGAGGAAATGCCCTTGGGTATGACCCTCTCGAAAGTCACCGACCAGGCAGTGAATATCGACTCCGCCGTCGGCGAGTTCATGGTCAAGTTCTTTGTCGCGCTGCTGGTGGTCATGCTCGTCTGCTTTCTGAGCATGGGCTGGCGTGTCGGCGTGGTGGTCGCCGCTGCGGTGCCGTTGACCCTGGCGATCGTGTTTGTGGTGATGGCGGCCACCGGCAAAAACTTTGACCGTATTACCCTGGGGTCGTTGATTCTGGCGCTCGGGCTGTTGGTCGATGACGCGATCATCGCCATTGAAATGATGGTGGTGAAAATGGAGGAGGGCTACGATCGCATCAAGGCGTCTGCCTATGCCTGGAGCCACACGGCGGCGCCGATGTTGTCCGGAACCCTGGTGACGGCGATCGGTTTTTTGCCCAACGGTTTCGCTCAGTCCACGGCCGGCGAATACACCAGCAACATGTTCTGGATTGTGGGCATCGCTCTCATCGCTTCATGGGTCGTGGCGGTGGCGTTTACTCCTTATCTGGGCGTGAAACTGTTGCCGGACATCAAGGCAGTCGAGGGTGGACATGCGGCGATCTACAACACGCCGCGATACAACCGCTTCCGTCGGATTCTGACCCGGGTCATTGCGCGCAAATGGCTGGTCGCGGGCATGGTTATTACGCTGTTCTTCGTGGCGGCGGCAGGCATGGGCCTGGTGAAGAAACAGTTCTTCCCGACCTCTGACCGTCCCGAAGTCATGATCGAGGTGCAAATGCCCTACGGCACCTCCATCGAGCAGACCAGCGCCACGGCCGCCAAGGTCGAAGCCTGGCTGCGCCAGCAGGATGAGGCGAAAATCGTCACGGCCTATATCGGCCAGGGTGCGCCGCGTTTCTTCCTGGCGATGGCGCCGGAACTGCCCGATCCGTCGTTCGCCAAGATCGTAGTGCTGACCGACAGTCAGGAAGCGCGGGAAACCCTCAAGTTGCGTTTTCGTGACGCGGTCGCTCAAGGGCTCGCCCCGGAGGCGCGTCTCAGGGCAACGCAAATCGTGTTTGGTCCTTACTCGCCGTTTCCGGTGGCCTACCGGGTGATGGGGCCTGATCCGGCCAAGTTGCGGGTGATCGCCGAGCAGGTGCGGGGCGTGATGCAGGACAGCCCGATGATGAGAACCGTGAACACTGATTGGGGGCCGCTGACTCCGTCGTTGCATTTCAATTTGGATCAGGACCGTCTGCAGGCTGTGGGGCTGACATCGACTGCGGTTGCACAGCAGTTGCAGTTCCTGCTCAGCGGAGTACCGATCACGGCGGTGCGTGAGGATATTCGTTCAGTGCAGGTCATGGGGCGGGCAGCGGGCGATATCCGGCTCGATCCACAGCAAATCGAAGGCTTCACCCTGGTCGGTGCGTCGGGGCAGCGGGTCCCGCTGTCGCAGATAGGCGAGGTCGATGTGCGCATGGAGGATCCGATCCTGCGCCGGCGTGATCGCACCCCGACCATCACCGTGCGCGGCGACATTGCCGAAGACTTGCAGCCACCGGACGTTTCCAGTGCGCTGCTGAAGCAACTGCAGCCGATCATCGAGAAACTGCCTTCCGGTTACCGGATCGAGCAGGCGGGTGCGATCGAAGAGTCCGGCAAGGCCGGCAAGGCGATCCTGCCGTTGTTGCCGATCATGATCGCCATGACCCTGGTCATCATCATTGTGCAGGTCCGTTCGATCTCGGCGATGATCATGGTGTTCCTGACCTCGCCGTTAGGCTTGATTGGCGTGGTGCCGACACTGCTGATCTTCAATCAGCCGTTTGGCATCAATGCGTTGGTCGGATTGATTGCACTGTCGGGGATCCTGATGCGCAATACGCTGATTTTGATCGGTCAGATTCATCACAACGCGCAAGAAGGGCTGGATCCGTTTCACGCTGTCGTCGAAGCCACGGTGCAACGTGCGCGACCGGTACTGTTGACAGCCCTGGCGGCGATCCTGGCGTTCATTCCCCTGACACACTCGGTGTTCTGGGGGACGCTGGCCTATACCCTGATTGGCGGCACACTCGTCGGCACCGTCATGACGCTGGTGTTCCTGCCCGCGATGTACTCGATCTGGTTCAAGATCGGTCCCGACGCCAGGGCGCCGACTGCAACAGTCAAACCGGTGTAGCGATTGGCGCCGGGAACATCCCGAGAGAGGCAGGGAGGCGGCAAGTCCTGTGAGCTCGCCGCCGCTCCTTGATTGCGGTTATCGATTACAGCGTTGAGATCGTACCGCCGTCGATACGGTGTTCGGATCCAGAGATCGATGCAGCCCGGGAGGATGCAAGGAAGACGATCAAGTCCGCAACTTCTTGGGGCTTGGCCGGCCTTCCCAGTGGGATTCCGCCTATCGACTCCATGACAATTCGTTTGCCGCCTTCGTAGTCGGTTCCCGCTTGTTCAGCCAACCGCTCGGCAAACCTTACGGACGCCTCGGTCTCAATCCACCCCGGCGCGACACTCAGCACACGAACGCCCTTGGGCATTACTTCTTTTGCAAGAGACTTGCTGTAAGTGGTGAGAGCCGCCTTGGCGGCGGCGTAGGCGGTGGTTGACTCATACAGAGGCATCATGCGCTGGATCGAGCTCACATGGATGATGACGCCTGAGCCTTGGGCCAGCATGGATGGCAGTAATGCGCGGTCCAGGCGTACGGCAGGCATCAGATTCAGATTCAGTTCTGCCAGCCATTGCTCGTCACTGATGGCGGCAAAACCACCACCCGGCGTGTTTGACCCTCCGAGCACGTTGATCACGATGTCGACACCACCCCACATCTCAAGGACCGTTTTTGCGAGGTGAGCAACGCCTGTTGCGGTGGTCAGATCTGCACCGATATAGGTGACACCCTCCATCGGTGGTACTGACACGTCGCGCGCCGAGGTCGCCACCCTTGCGCCTGCCTCCACGAGAGTCTGAACGACTGCAGCGCCAAGGCCCATAGTGCCGCCGGTGACCACGGTGCGCAGGCCATCGAGTTGAAGGTCGAAGTTCATGCTGTTACCTCCAGCGATGCGATCAGGCCGCCTTCAAGACGAAAGCGGTACGACAGAACGGTCTGGCTGCCGGAGAAGTTGCCGCTAACCCTGGCGCGGACGAGTTGCAATCCGTCCTCTCGCTCAATGGTCAGGGGAACGGTAGTAGCGCTGTACTTGCGTGATGCCTCGGCCAAGAGGCCCTTGATGGCATTGATACCCGCGTAGGTATGACCGAAGTCCGTCATGACGGCTTGCGCCGTGAAGCAATGCGCCAGGGCTTCGGGGTTATGTTCCGCCGCGAAGTAAGCGGCGATTGGCTCGGGCAGGGTCAAGGCAGGCATGTTGTCGGCTCCATGGGGTCGGTGAAAGCCCTAGGATGCGTACCGGACAGAATTAATTGAATCGCCTAGAATCAGCATTGGTCATGTAGAGAACAATGCATAATGCGCGGATCCGAATTTGCTGAGCTAAAAGCCTTCGTGGCGATCGTCGAGCGCCAGAGCTTCGCTCGCGCGGCAGAGCATCTGGGGCTCTCACCCTCCGCACTCAGCCAGACCATTCGGCATCTCGAAGCTCGCCTTGGCGCACGCCTGCTCAATCGCACCACTCGCAGCGTTGCTCCCACGGCGAGTGGTGAGCTGCTTTACAGCCGTATCGCCCCCTTGTTTCGAGAGATGGCTGTTGCAGTCGCCGAAGCCAGTGAGGCAACAGGGCAGATAAGCGGCACGCTGCGTATCAATACGCCAGGGATCGCCGCCAGAACCCTCATTGCGCCTCGCCTGGCACGCTTCCATCAGGCCCACCCTGATGTGCTGCTCGACATTGTGGTGGACGACGCACTGACCGATATCGTGCGCGGCCGATTTGACGCGGGCATCCGTGTAGGTGGTCGGCTTGAGAACGATATGGTGGCCGTGCGCCTCACCCCGGACCTGAACATGGTCGCTGTGGCATCTCCGGACTACCTCGCACGTCGTGGCACGCCCCGGTCACCTGCCGAGTTGCAGGATCACGCTTGCATCAACTGGCGGTTGCAGATGGACGGCAGACCCTATCGCTGGGAGTTCCAGGAGCAAGGGCAGCCAATGGAGGTGGCGGTCGATGGTCCCGTCGTCACCAATCATCCCGACATCGGTATCGCTGCAGCCGTGCAGGGGCTCGGCATTGCGTACCATTTCAAGAGAGAAGGCGTGGGTGAGCTCCTGGCCGAGGGGCGGTTGGTCCAGGTTCTCGCTGACTGGTCGATCTCGCGCCCAGGGCTGTTCCTCTATTACCCGAACAGACAGTATCGACCAGCCGCCCTGAGTGCGTTCATCGACTGTCTATTGGATCGCAACTCGTTTGATCGGCCGTGTGCCGAAGATCATCGGTGATAGGCGCCAGGTAATGGGATTGAGCATCTCAAACCGCGGCGGTAGCTTTGCAAAGAGTGTTCCCCACACCCGTTGAAGGTGCCCACGAAAGGCACCTTTTTCAGTTCCATCCCAATCTGGCCAGACTCAAAGAAAGTCTTCAGGCTGCATCGTCAGAATGATTTTCCCGACGTTCTCGGAAGACTCCATTCGGCGGTGAGCATCGGCAGCCCGTGATAACGCAAAGGTGCTATCGACGACAGGCTCAAGGCTTCCGGCCCCCTCAAAGCGATCAAGCCAGTGCTCGCGGAAGCGCTTGATCATGTCGTGCTTCTCCGGTTGCGTGCGCGACTTCATCACCGTGCCGATGATTTGCAAATGGCGGTAAAGAATGTCCTCCAGCGCTACGGTCACGTTGCCGCCTGCGCCGAGGATGCCCACCTGAACCAGGCGACCGCCCTTTGCAAGGGACGCGATGTTGCGTGCGAAGTAGGGCGCCCCGATAAAGTCGATGATGACATCGACGCCGCGCCCCTGGGTTTTGGCGGCGATTACGTCAGCGAAATCCTGCGTCTTGTAGTCGATCGCCACGTCAGCGCCCAAATGCTCGACACGCGCCAACTTGCTGCCGTCGGTCGTCGCATACACCGTGGCACCCGTGGCGTAAGCCAACTGCACCGCGGCAGACCCGACGCCGCCGGCGGCCGCATGAATCAACACTGAATCGCCAGCCTTGAGCCGAGCCAGATGCATCATCGCTTCATGGGCGGTGACGAATACCTCGGGAATGGCTGCCGCGTGTACATAGTCAAGCTGCGCGGGGATGTGCATGGCCATGCGGTAATCGATGCGTGCCAGTTCGGCGTAGGCACCGCCTCCAACCACGCCCATGATTCGATCTCCCACCTCGAATCCTGTTACCGCGCTCCCTTTGCCGATCACTTCGCCGGCGATTTCCAGGCCGATGATCAGCGAGTCGCCGAAATTCGGACGGCCGTACCCACCGGTCCGGTGAGTCAGGTCCGCACGGTTCACCCCAGCGGCATAGACACGTACCAGAAGGTCGTCAGGACGGACTTCAGGGCTGGCAACTTCTACGAGTTCGAGGACGTCTGGCGCACCAAACGCTCTGATGTCGATGGCTTTCATTCAGTTGTTCTCCTTTGCGCTGAACGTGGCGTTGGCGATCGCCGATGCGGTGATCGCGCCGGGGAACCCCACGTAAAAAGCCAGGTGGGTGATCGCTGCCGCCATTTCGTCCTGGGTCACACCGTTGCCAGCCGCGCGGCGTAAGTGGGCAGGCAACTCTTCCGAGTGACCAGCGGCAATCAATGCCGCCACGGTGATCAGGCTACGGTCGCGCGGGGACAGCGCCGGATCGCTCCAGATTTGCGGATAAAGCGTCGAGTCGACGAATTGCGCCAGCTTTGGCGTGAACGCGCGCGCGGCTTCGCGAGGACTGTTGAAGTTGATCCTGGACATGGGCGAGCTCCTTAAACCTGGCTGATGAATTTGTGGGTGAGATAGTGCTCGATACCTTCAATGCCACCTTCGGAGCCGTGACCGCTCTCTTTCATCCCGCCGAAGGGGAGCTCGGTAGCGACGATGCGGTATTGGTTGATCCCGATCATCCCGGCCTCCAATCCGTCCGCGACGTCAATGGCCGTGCGAGCGCTGGAGGTGAACGCGTAGGCAGAGAGGCCGTAGGGCAGGCGGTTGGCTTCTCTCAAGCCATCAGCCAGTTCATCGAACGGCATCAGCACGGCGATAGGGCCGAAAGGCTCTTCGTGCATCACACGGGCATCCATCGGCACATCCGCCAGAACCGTGGGTTGGAAGAAGTAGCCTTCGCCTGACAAGGCTTCACCACCGACCAATACCCGCGCACCTTTTTCGACGGCGTCGGCGACCAGTTCTTCCATCTTTGCCAATTGCCTCGGGTTGGCCAACGGTCCGACCTGGGTGTCAGGATGCAAGCCGTCGCCGATCCGCAGGGCCTGGGTCGCAGCGACAAAGTGATCAACGAAGGCTTGATAGGCACCACGCTGGATCAGAAACCGAGTGGATGAAATGCACACTTGCCCGGTCCCGCGAAACCGATTGGCGACACCTTCAATGGCGGCTTTTTCAATGTCGGCGTCTTCGAATACCAGAACCGGTCCGTGCCCACCCAGTTCGAGGGTGATGGGCTTCACGCCTTCAGCCGCTCGTGCAGAGAGCAGGCGCCCGATGGGCACCGAACCGGTGAACGTCACTTTGCGAATGATCGGCGAGGCGATCAGATGGCTGGACACTTGATCCGGTACGCCAAAGACCACTTGCAGCACACCCTTGGGCAATCCTGCATCGTCGAGTGCACGCGCCAGGGCCAGCGCTGTGGAGGGGCTTTCTTCACCTGGCTTGAGAATGACGCTGCAACCCGCAGCCAGCGCTGCCGCGAGTTTGCGTGCCGGGGTGATGGCCGGGAAATTCCAGGGCGTGAATGCGGCCACCGGGCCGATGGCCTGGCGTTTGACCAGTTGCAGCACGCCTGGTCGATTGGCCGGGACCACACGGCCGTCGATTCGCCGGGCACTTTCGGCGAACCATTCGAAATACTCCGCCGCGCGGGTCACTTCATCCAGGCTTTCACCCAGCGGTTTGCCTTCCTCCAGGGTCATCTGCGCAGCAATCTGCGGTGCACGTTCGAGGATCAGGTCGGCGGCACGTTTGAGAATTTTTGCGCGTTTGTCGGGCACGGTCTGGCGCCATTGCTCGAAGCTCAGGCGAGTCACTGCCAGGGCGTGATCAAGGTCGTCTGCGGTGGAGAGTGGGACGCGTCCGATTTCCCGGCCGGTTGCCGGGTTAACCACGGCGGCAGTCTCGCGCCCTTCGGCGTTGAGCCATTCACCACCGATGAAAAGATAAAGCGGATCGTAGGAAGTCTTCATGATGTAGCCTTCAGTTGGTTGTGAGATTCGTATGAAGCTCGGTGCCTGATGGGCTGTGCCGCAGAGCCTGATCAGGAAGCTTGTGCAACCAAGTCTATGGAAGGAGGGCCCGTTGATTTAGTCGGGCCGAAGGGAATCATTGTTGTCTGCAGAGGTAATATCGGGCTGCGGGCCGACCGTGTAGCATCCTGAAAAAAGCGGTTATCACGGGTGTGCGCCAGATCCACAGGAAGGTCGCGATGGATAAGCTTTCGAACATGTCGGTGTACATAAAGGTTGTCGAGATGGGCAGTTTCACGGCCGTGGCCAATCATCTGGACTCCACGGTCGGTAACGTATCGCGTGCTGTATCGGCGCTTGAAAACGTGCTCGACGCACGTCTGTTGCAGCGCTCGACGCGGCGCCTGTCGGTCACCGATGCGGGGCGACGGTTCTATGAGCGCTGCACGAAAATTCTGGCTGATCTGGAGAGTGCCGAAGCCGAAGCCAGCAATGCGGCGCTGGAGCCTCGTGGAACACTGCGGGTGCATTGCGTCCCCGGGTTGGCTCGGCATCTGGTCACGCGGGCCGTGCTGGATTACCGCCAGCAATTCCCGGAGGTGTCTGTGGATTTACTGCTTTCACAACGCATGCCTAACCTGTTGGAAGACCAACTGGATGTCTCGATTCTGATCGCCCGAGCGCTACCCGATTCCGCATACGTCAGCCAAAAGATCGGTGTCAGCCATTGTGTTCTGGTGGCGTCGCCAGACTACCTGGCCCGGCATGCGCCTCTGGAGACGCCTGAAGATCTGCGTGATCACCAGTGTTTGCTGCTGGGTACGGTGGACTATGCGCGGGATGAGTGGCAGCTCAAAAGCAAGGCGGGGGACGCGACATTTATCCCGACAGGGCCGAGTTTCAGCGTCAACGATATGGATGCGATGGCGCTTGCCATTCGAGAGGGTGCCGGGATTGGCTTGCTGGCCGGGTTCACGGCCATCGACGATCTGCGCTCCGGCAAGCTGGTGCGGGTTTTGCCTGACTACCATACCTACGAGCGTAACGTGTATGCCGTCTATACCTCGCGACAGTTCGTCGATGCAAAAATCACGCGTTTCATCGAAACGTTGAAAGATCAGGTTGGCAGTCAGCTGGCAGCCACGGCCAAAGCACTTATCGGTTGAAACGCTGCGGGGCAGAAAGGTATTTGCGCCTCGATGAAGCAACTTCCCGAGGCGCAATGATCGGCGAACAGGTTACTTAGCCCTGGCTGCAACGGCCCATGACCTTATAGGCCAGTACGTGTTGTTTGCCTTGTGAATCCTGGTAGGTCATGTGCGTCGGCACGACTGCGCAAATATCCGGCACCGGATCTTCAGAGATGACCTTGGCGACATCAAGGTGGGTGCCGTAGCCATATTGCTCGACCTGTTGATTCTTGGCAGTACCGTCCTGTGCCGCTACCACAGAGCTGAAGCCCAAGAGTGCGACGATGATCATTGCAGTTTTCATGATGAGATTCCCTGAAGTAAGTGTGATCTTGCTGGCAGGACGAACTTTAGGCTCGAGGGATTTGTGGAAACAGGAGCGAATCAGGGAAAGACTTTTCTACATTCCGAACACAATCGTCAGGTTTCGGACGTTAGAACGCTTGATTTTGGGACTGTCGGCTTTTGACTGAAAACCGCATGTTGAAGACAGCTGCCTCCCTCAGTTGCGAGGTGGAGACAACTAAATTTTTTTGGGGGCGCGCGCAGCCGTGTCGGAAGAGCAGGGGGGCGGAAATGACCGAAAAGATGCGCAAACCATCCTGAGGGAGAGGAGTAAAATTCCCGGATGCCAGAAACGACAAAGCCCTGAATAATCAGGGCTTTGTCGTACATAAGATGGCGGAGGCGATGGGATTCGAACTCATGGACCTGTTACAGTCGACGGTTTTCAAGACCGATATAGCGACGTAATCAGACTGCGGCTTGTAGCGATTTTCCGTCCCATTACTTTCACTTTTTAGCATCGCTACAGACCGCATTCTACAAGGGGCCTGCCTCGAGTTATGGAACGGATTTTTTGGCTATTTCGATGGTTTGGTTATGGCATCGATCCGACGGTAAGGCCGGCCAATGATGTCGACTTTGGCATGAAACAGCAGCAAACTTGTCTCACCAGGCAATCGGGATTGTCTGAAGAGTGATTAAGCCTTCGCAGATGGCTTCAGCCTGAAAGTGACACCCATACGGTTGAATGCATTCATGGCGGCAATTGTCGCGGTCAAATCGACTAGATCTTTAGCCGCAAATACGGCGGAGGCAGCCGCATATGCGTCGTCGGATACGTGAGTTTCTCCAACCCGAGTCACTTCTTCAGCCCAAGCCAGCGCAGCACGCTCCTGATCGGAAAATAAATATGCTGCTTCGTGCCAGACTGGAACCATAAGGACTTTATCTACCGACATGTACTCTTTGATTAGATCGCGAGAGTGCAAATCTATGCAATAAGCGCAGCCGTTGAGCTGTGATACCCGAAGAAACACCAAGTGAATTATTGAAGGCGGCAGGTCAGTACCCGTGGTGACGTAATGATGCAAACCGGTCATTGCTTTTGCTGCACCAGGAGATACTTCGAACCAATTTTCGCGAGACATTTGAACTCCTCAAGATTGGGTAAATAGACAAGCTAAGCTTTTGAAAGAGCTTATTTTGTTGACTCTAAAGGCTATGCTCGGCGGGGTGTAGATCCAATTTTATTATTTTTTATTAGTCCATTTTTGAATGGCGGGGGGGATCACCGGGAGTCGCGTGAGTCCGCCGCCGATACTTATCAGAGGAACAGACCGAATTCTAAAAGGGGCTTGCTTTGAGCTATGGAGCCGATTTTCGGACTATTTTGATGGTTTCGCGATCGCCCCGACGCGACGGTAAACCCGCTCGGTGATGTCCCCTTTCGTGTGCCCGAGCAACAGGCTTGCGTCGCCGACATCGCTGATCTCCGACGCGGCCTTGGGGCGAATGTCGCGGAACTGGAATTCCACGATCCGGCTGGCGAGCAGCTCGTCACCTTTCTCAAGCGCTTCCATTTTTGCTTTTTCCCGAGCCGCGTCCCAGCGCTTCCTGAGCATCGTGGCCGTCATCCGTTTACCGCTCCGGTTGATGATCAGGTAACTCGAAAGGTGCTGGGAATTTCGCTCTGTGATTGCCGCGATCAGCTTGCCCAAACTGTTTAATTCCCCGCCGGACGTGATCTGGATTCGAAGCTTCTTTTGAGTCTTGTTTTGCTGAACGGTCAGATACCCGCCTTCAACGTCATCCTTCCTCATGACCAGCACGTCTGCCGGCCTCTGGCCTGTCAGGTATGCCAGGTCCATCGCTTCTTTCAGCTCCTGAGCTGCCTTCTTGTACACCGCCCCCCAAACCACATCATTCGCGTAATAGTCCCTAGGCGTTTCCTTGTTCTTGCGCACACCCTGGCAGGGGTTTTCCTTTGTCGTCAGGCCCCACTCCCGGGCAATGTTGAAAATATGGGAGAGGGTAGCGATCTCGCGGTTCGCCCGAACCTTTGCCGATCGTGCATCTCGATATCCGGCAATCGTTGCCGGCGTGATCGAGTCAATCGGCGCGCTGTCGAACATCGGCCGCAACTGCTTGATCTCTGCCAGGTTGTCCTTCTGTGTGCGGGGCGCCTTCTTCGGCACCACGTCGCGGATGTACCGATCGAAGATGCCTTTCATTGTGCGCAGGTCGAGCGGCTTCTCCTTGGCCTCCAGTTCGGCCCATTTCAACCGGGCTTTGTCGAGATCCTTGCCCAGCGGAATGTCTTTGCCGAGCAGGTCGCGATAGTAGTAGGCCGTCCAGGTGGTGCCGTTCTTGCGTTTGCGGGATCGTTTGTACATCCGTGGGGGCAGGTGGTGGTGCTCGGTCTTGCGGGGGCGCATATCAGTTCACTCGCGAAAAGTCTGGCGTCCATGCCGGCGCGGCCGGCGGTGGGTTCGGGTCGGCAATGGTAGGGCTGATCATGCCCAGCTTCATGCGGGCGTACATGCGGCCCACCAGCGGGCGCTTGCCCCGGCTTTCGATAAACACCCACTGGCGGTCAATCAGCCAGCGGCGTTGGTAGGCCCTGGCCTTGTAGCCGGTCAGTTCGGCCAGCTCCTCATCGGAGAGGATTTCGGTTTCCATGGGATTCTCCACGCCGCCGGCGGCGGCAGAAGGTTTTAATGAAGGGTCACGCTGTCCTGCCCTGGGGCGATGGCGCGAGCCTGTTGTTCGGTGCGGAAGGACATGTGCTGTTTGGTGCCGTTGCAGTCAGCGATGACCCACCAGAAGCCGCCGAAGCGGTGCGGGCCCTTGATGATCTTCGTGATGGTCATGGCGCACTTCCTTGCCCGGGTGGGCGGTGCCGCGCGGGGCGGCAGAAGGTGGTGGTTACGCGACTGATTTGGTTGATGCGATGTAGGCGGTCAGTTTCGCCCTGACAGCATCCGCATCTGCCCGAGCGCTTTCGAGGTTCGAGTGGTAGCCGCCGTAGAAGTACTTCCCGCGACACTGCATTTGGACGTGCCAGCGTTCTTTCCGGCCGTCCCAGTACACGCCGTGAATTCCGCTTGCTCCGCGCCCGGCGCTGTTACCACCGCCGCCGTACTCGCGGTTGTTGCAGTTATCGGCCGGCGTGGCTTGGCGAAGGTTGACCCACCTGTTGTCGTCGCGAATGCGGTTGATGTGATCGACATGCAGGTCTTCATCTGGATGCTCGCCCGTCATGTACAGCCACGCCAGGCGGTGCGCTTGATGCTTGACTCGGTCGACGGCGATGGTCACATAGCCGTTCTTGTCGAACTGCCCGATGCGCCGCTTGTGATTTGGCGGTCGCCTGGTGAATTTCCCTGTTTCAGGGTCGTAGTGCAGCTTTTCGAGCAGGCGAGCGTGGGTAAGTTCTCGCGTTTTCATGGGCGAAAGCCTCCGTTGCCCGCCGTACACCGGCAGGCTGTTGAGTAGGGGGAGGGGTTACTGCTGGATGAGTTCGGCGGGGACCTTCACCGTGTCGCCGCGCTTGGCGAAGACCACGGCGCGGAACACGGCGATGGTTCGGGTTTCGCCGATCTGGCGGTTGAACGGATCGTTCGTCGCGTCGGCCAGCCACGGGTGCCGGTTACCGACATCGACCCAGACGCCGTACTTCGTGATCAGTTGCTCGGCGTCGGGCAGGGCGAAGAGATCCCGCTGGCCTGCGGCGGGCTGCTGGTCACCCTCAATCGCGTTGATTGCCCAGTCCAGCGCAGGGCCGGCCAGTTCCTCGGTGCGGACGCTGACCATGCGGTTCATGGCTTCCAGCGCCTGCCAACGCGATATACCGTCATCAGGTTGTGATGGAGCGGCACCTTGAGCACATGGTCGAAAAACTCACCCTTGCCGGAGATGAAACCAGTTGGCACCTTGGTTCCTCCGGTGCCGAATTCTCGCCAGCATTCTTCGCCGCCGTTCTTGTCCCAGTAGGCGCGCTCGCGTTTTGGAATCTCATCGTAGGTTTTTTCGAACAAGGAGATATCCGGGATATCACAGATCCGGCGCCATGCGGGATTGCGCTTGCACCAGTCGGCGGCATGCTGAGCGGCCTGATCAGCCGAGTAAAACTCTTTGGTGTTCTGTTCGTTCATCACCGCGGCCCCTTGTAGCAGTACACGTAGGCGAACCAGGCGAGGGCGATCATGGCGTCACCTCGTTTTTTTCAGAAAAAGAGGCTTCCGCCTCGGTGCGGAACTTGATAGTCGAGCCAGCACCGTGACGACCCTCAGACCAGCTGATCTTCTTGCCGCAGTAACAACCGGTCGTCTGTGAGAGATCGAAGTTTTGCCGAAACTCCATCGTGATTCCTGTCATGCCGTGTTCTCGCGCCAGAGCAACCACGGCCCGAGCGAAATCCACATCGTGGTCAGTTACAGCAGTCATCCGATCACCGCCTTTATGGTCAGGGCCAATGGAAGCCAGAAGAAGAGGGTGCAGCCGAGTACGCACTTCGTGATCATTGCGCCGCCCTAGCTGCGGTGACCTCATCGATAAGCGACTGCGGAAGGCGGGCGGCGAACTCGCCTTCCGACCACGACAGCGGTTGAGATTGGCGGATCATCTCGTTCAGCAGATCGAATGCCGCAAGCAGTTCGTCGTCGCGGATCTCGCCATCTTCCGGAAGGTCGTCGATGAAATGGTCTTCAGGGTCGATTTCGCGGGGATAGTTCGGCTCGCAGATGCAGAGCTGCACGTCAGCCAGTTCGATATCGCTGTCGATCAGGTAATCGCGCAGACTGTCTTCATCGAAGAAGTACCGGTCGCCGTCGAAGATGACCAGGGGCTCGCCGGCCCATTCCTTGACTGGCATGGCTGCGAATTTCGCTTGGCGGCTTTCTTCGTAGCACTCACGGCAGTAGCTTCGGACCTCGTAGATGGCGTGTTCTGGATTCTTCTCACAGCGACGATGGGTGGCGCCGCACCAGCGGGCCATGTGTTCATCGTTACCCCAGAAGCGGCCATCGGCGGCGACCCAGCCAGTCAAGGTCTGAATGCTGGCGGCTTCCGGAGATTCGTACATCACGACTTTTTCTTCAGGCATGACTTCGTCCTTGCCGCTATAGCGGCTGACTTTGAAGGGGGAGGGAGTAGTGGGTTACTTCGGAGTGTTCAGCGCAGCGGTGGCGTCGAGGCAGGCGTCTACGATTTCGTAAAGCCGATCTTCCTGCTCAATCAGTTGGACAAAGTCGTCTTGATCCATAGTGCCAACACCCCAAGCCGCCCAGACTCGCGTGCAGTCGTATGTGTCGCCGCCAATAGCTTCCGCGATCTTATCGCGCAGCAGCTCGCGATCAGGAAGCACAACCGCGACCGGCGCTGGCGGGGCGGTGTAGAGGCGTCGGATCTTCCATCCGTCCTTCTCGAAGCGCGCAACATCTCGGGCGTCCACTTCAAACCATGCGCCTTGGTAATAGCGGTCGTACCGCGCAACTTCACCCCTCCCGCTCTCCAGCTCTGCGATGCGCGCCTGTAGCTGGGCGATGGTGGATTGCAGGGCGGTGACTTCAGGATCGAGTGCGCGCATCGCAACGTATGCGTGACCCATCGAAGAGTGATGCATGATGCCGATCATGCCGTCGGCTGCCATGTACGCTTGGCAACCAGCCTGCGCCATCTGGTGAGTTGGCTCAGTCAACTCCCGCGACACGCCGTCAATCGTTGTGTTATTGGTCATGGTCGACCCCTCAGTTTGACAGACTCAATTGCAGCAAATATCGCAGTCTTGAATGCATGCGATGGGCTGCCGCACGGTGCACAATATGGCGCATGACCCTTGACGCGTGCGTCAAAGTCCCAGTAGGCAATATTCAATACATCTTCTGTCAGATCGCTGACCGACAGTGCATCTGCCGCGTCGTCTATAAGCGTATGGAATGCTTCCGACATTGGGTTTATGTGATGAGAATTATGGTTGTATTCACGCAGCCTTTGAGCAAGTGTGATATTGGAATTACTCATGACTTTCTGCCTCGGTGTTGGGGTTGAGGGCGGCGATCATTTTCACGGCGTCACGCAATTGATCGGGTTGGCTCGGTACCGCTTCAATCATCGCCGCCCAGTGCTGCGCCGCGTGCGCTTGGGCAAGGGCTGGATCTTTGGCGTCTGCTCCGATCGCGCTGAGCATTTCGGCGGTGGGTTGGATCGGTACGAGCTTCCAGCCTGCTTGCGGGGTCAGGTCATCGATTCTCTGATCCGCTGCGTTCAGGCGCTGCTGCAGGGCGTCACGCTCGTCTCGGTACCGCTGGCCCTCCGCATGCTTGCCTTGGGCTGAATCACCGTTGATTTGCACATAGCGCTTTTGGCGGGCCACTTCTTCCTGCAACTCGCTGATCAGTTCCTGCGCCTCGTCAACGACCTTTTGCGCTTCGTGCACGTCGATCCAGTTGCCCATGGCCTGGTCTTCGAACTTCTGCACCGACTTGCCGGACGGCGAAAGGAGGAAGGCGTAGCGCGGAAGGGCATTCAGCTTGTCCCAGAACTCGAAACCTTCACGCGTTTTTATGTTGCGCATCATGCAATCTCCAATCAGTTATCCGAATTGGTGTAGGTGCGCCAAGGCACCTTCACGCCGTTTACGAGGAATCCCCAAGTCCCTTTGTAGGGGCTGGTGATGAAGAGGGTGAATGCGCCGCCATCGGCAACTCTGTCGATCCGGTGATATTCGCCGTAGCGGAGCTGGGCGGTTTCACCTGGGCGCCGGTCGATGTACTCGGTCGCTTGAGCGTTGGCCGGAACGTTCAGACCTGACAGCGCAGCGTCTTCATGGTCAAGCAGGCGCTGCTCCGTGTAGCCGCCTCGCAGGATGACCGTGCGCGCATTCCATGGGTGGTCATCAAGGTCGCGGGCGTTGTCCTCGCGCTTGATGTGGTGGATTCGTATCGACCACGGAATCAGGCTGATGCGGCGCTTACCGGTCACCGGGTCGTACGGGTTGAACAGCCACCAGCGGCCCATGTACATCTCGGTGCCGTCGGCGGACATGATGTGCAGGTACGGGGTGAGCTTGGCGCGGGCGATGAGCCAGTCGGCGATTGCCTGGCGGGCAAGGAGCTTGGCGATCAGTCGCCAGAGAAAGTTGATCATGCTGCCTCCTGCTGCGGTTGATCCTGGCGCAGCGCCTGCTGCACCGCGAGGATGATTCGTTCGAGGTAGGCGTAATCGGGATTGGGTTCAGTGGCATCGCACGTCATGTGCCACCACTCGTCGCCGAACAGCTTGGTCATCAGTTCGCTGTGGACGGCGTGCAAATGATCAACCGAAGGCGATTCGCGTAGATCCTCTGCCGCGTCGAACATCTCGCGTGCTTCGTCCGATGTGAATTCAAAGCGACGTCGCTCTTTCAGCACCAGGCGCTGCGCCTCATTTGCGAGAGCATCACCGCTGAATTGCCGAGAACGCAGTGACTGGTCGAAGTAACCGATGACGTAGCAGGTGCTCAGCTCGCAGAAGAACTGCGCAATTGTGTGGCCGTCCCACATACCGCCCCAGTAGGCGTGCCAGCTCTTGTCGTAGCAGCTGACCGTGATCTTGCCTCGTTTGGGCGACAGGTCTTCGAGGAACACGGTGATCGGGTCGAGGCTCGGCGCACCGGTGATCACCAGCTTCGTGACGGTCGAGCGCTCAATCTTCAGCGGCTCGGCCGGTTTATTTTCTGTGGGCATGGGGCTATTTCCCGTGGTTGGAGTGGTAGCCGTTCTGGCTTTCGAATGACTTTCGAGCTGCAGCAGCGTCGAGCAGGGTTTGGTGCCGGCCGAGCGGGATGTAGCGACCCCCCAGATAGCCATAGGCTCGCCACCGCGATCTCTCATCCCACATGACGCCCGGCAATCCGGAGGAGTTGGTCCTGTGAAGTCGCTGGTTTCTGGCGTTCTCGATCGCAGTCGCTGGCCGGAGGTTTACCCACCGGTTATCCGTGCGGTCTCCGTTGATGTGGTCGACACAGTCCGGAACGGCGTGCCCCATGAACGCGAAGGCCAATCGGTGCAGGCTCTGATACTTTTTGTCGACCATCACGACCAGGTAGCCGTTTGTGGCCTTGGTTGCTGCGACGGACCCAGATTTCGCGCTGCCTTGGTCAACCCGCCAAGTGAACAGCCCGGTACCTGGGTCATAGCTCAGCAGTTGTTTGAGGTAGTCCTGATTTTTGAGCATGCGCGTCCTATGCCGGGGCATGCCCGGGCGGTGGAGGGTGGGAGGGCTTGCCATCACTAATTACGTAAATCGCCTTGCGTTTTAGCGATCAGAGATATGCTTAACAAAGACCGGTGCATTACCGGATTTTTTGCAGTTCAGTGACCAGAAAAAGGAGTGGCGCAATGACTTGTCCAATCTGCGGTAATGCTGATGCGGTGCAGCACCTGACGTTTGGAGGCGGATTGCGGTTTACGTGCGCCCCTTGCGGTGGCTTTTTTCGGATTTCTTCAACGCTCGAAACACTGGCTGCGGGTAAAACGTTTGACGTGGGTCGAACTCGTCAGCTTCTCGAATCCAAGAGAGAACAGAAAAGGCAGCAACCGCTGGATCCGAACAGGCCTCAGGATCTGGAACCCACTCTTACCTCTGATGACGACGAATTGCTGATCAGCCCGAGTTGATCTGTAGAAGGATGCGCCGGCCGATCCAGCGCACGCAGGGCACGGCCTTGCTGTTGCCGATTGCCTTGTAGCGCGGGCCGTCGGCGTCGCGGACGTACCAGACTTTGCTCTTCTTCGCCTGTCGCACATCCATTCCATCGGCTATGCACTGTTCAGGAGTTTCGTCGGAGTCGAGCTTTCGCCAGCCATCCCATGGGATCTGCGTGTAGTCGTCCGGCATACCTTGTAGGCGTTCGCACTCACGCGGAGTCAGGCGCCGCACCTTTGATCCGCCTACCAGCATTTCAGCCTCGGTCACTGGGTTGCTGTTATTGCGCATGTTCCCCGACCTGAGGGTTGGCGAAACTGATGCGACGATTGCAACCTGACCGCCACCGTTTGCATGGCTTCCCGAGTGGTTCATAGCGCGCAGTGTTGGCGATATCTCGCCGGCATCTCCGCCGTAATCCTTGCACGAGAAAGCCAGCACGGCATTTTCCATCCCATTATTTCTGCCGAGTGTGTGCGCTTGATCGATTCGCACATCGGGATCCTGAGTGCCGTGTACCACGAAGCTCTCAACCTCGAAATCAATCCGCATCCCTTTTGCGGTCAGGCAAGCCGCGACATCTATTGCCCCGCTGGTGCGCCCACCGCCATAAGCCGATACTGGAATGAATGCTTCGGAGTCTGCACGATGGCTGCTTTGTGATTGCGCGCGGAGGGTTGGCGCGGTCAGAGGAATATCGTCCGTGCTGTATCCGCCCCTCTTTCGAGCGCCGCCTGCAATGGTGCTGGCAACGTTTTCTTCCTCGCCAAGGCGCGGCGCATAATCCCTGCGCACGCCGTCGCGCTCAAAAAGTACCTCGGTGGGATCGAATCCGTCTCGAGCACTTGCGACAACGAACACACGGCGGCGTCGTTGGGCCAGGCCGAAATATTGGGCGTCCAGGATCCGCCACGCGATTGTTCTTTTGGGTCCATACACACAACCAGCGTCCGGCCATTTCTTCCCTGAAGGCTGCAGTTCGCAGTCTTCCCCAGCAAGCGCGCCAAGAAAGCATCCGAAGGCGTTCCCTTTGTCGCTAAGTACGCCGGGGACGTTTTCCCAGACGACAACGCAGGCGGGCTTTCGCTGGCCGGCGCGAACATAGTCAACTGCATCTGCAAGCTCCACGTATTTGATGGTAAGGGCGCCGCGCGGGTCGGTGAGGCCTTCGCGCATCCCGGCAACGCTGAACGCCTGGCACGGGGTTCCGCCGACGAGCAAGTCCGGTGCGGCTATCTTGCCGGCCAGCACCTGGGCGCCGAGTTTGGTCATGTCGCCGAGGTTCGGCGTATTCGGGTAGTGATGGGCCAGCACCGCGCTGGGGAAGGGTTCGATCTCGGCGAACCAGGTCGCCCGCATGCCGAGCGGCTTCCATGCAAGCGTTGCCGCCTCGATGCCGGAGCAGACCGATCCGTATTCGATTTCCATAGTGGATCCTCGCCGGCTGGCGTGATTCGTGGAAGTGGGGTATTTGTGTTCTGCCCGGCATGGAGCCGGAAGGAGAAAAAAGTGGGGAAGTTTAAATTGACCGTCTGACGATTAGCTCAGGCTCAAGCCTTGCAACGTATGATCGCGAGAAAAGCTCTGAGGAGCTTTTTTTGGAGCATACCGATGAGCAAGACGTTTACAGGGTTACTCTTCGAGAAGGCACCTACGGGCACACTGGCGAAGTTCGTGCAGAGGGGGAATTCGAAGTTTCCCTTTCCGTAGGCGGAAGTCTGCATGGCCATGTAGTTACCCAATTACCAGGCAATACTCGGAAAGATGAGCCGGAAACGATCATCCTGACGTTGAAAGCTGAGCGTTAAGGCTCAACTATTTCGTCGTCAGGCTCTGGCGGATCGTCGGCGAGCGACTTCATTCCGGCGGCCTGAATAATGCGCGACACCTTTTCAGTAACTACAAAAGGTGTCGTGACACATTTGAGCATCTGGGCCTGCGTTTCGAAGTCGGCTGCGATCAGATTACGCAGCAGGTTCTGATACACCTCCTGCTGGTTGTTGAAGCCGTGGGCGGTCATGACTCGCTTGAGGTCTGGCTTGAACACGCCGGCGACCTCAACCGTAAACTTCTCTACGCCCAATGCAGCGTCCTTCGCTGCTGCCTTCTCGCGCTTCTTGCGCTGCTTGATGGCTTCCGCTGTCAGCGGCGGTTCGACCGGCGCAAGTTCCTGTTCTTCGGCCATGGCCTACCTCTTCAATTCCGCTGGCCGGCAAGTCCAGCCAGGTCTGTCGGCGGCGCGTGGCCGCCCGGTTGGTGGTTCGTCTCACGCTGCAACCTTCACCTGATTCCAGGCGCCGGCGGCGAGGAACAGCTTCGCGGCCTCGGCCTCTGTCAGCGACACCTCGGCCGGGACGGCGATCCATCCCGACGCGATCATGTGGTTCGGATTGCAGGTGCCGCGCAGCTCCAGGTAGTGATGCTCGATCGCGTCCGTCAGGCTCTCGACCTTGTACATACCCTCAGGCGAGATCTCCACGGACTTGATGTACTCGCCGCTGCGCTCGTCTCGACACATGGCGCCGATGTAGATCGTCCAGCGGTAGGAGAAGTCGAACAGGGCATTGGCGATCGCCAGACTGCGGATCTGCCGGCAGTTCTTCCAGTTCACCATGATCTGGCTACCGCTCGGGTCGATGTTCACCGCCGCGACGTGGTTGGTGCTGAGCAGCGCCCGGCAGCTGCGCTCGGCCCGGGCGAAACCGTTGTTGGGTTTGCGTTTCGATTTCATAGTTCGTCCGCCATCTTGCGCAGCGCCTTGCGGTCGGCGGCCGATATCGGCTTCGGGCGTCGCTTGAGGACCGTTTCAGGGTCTATTTTCTTCGAGCGAGGCGGAGGCAGCGGATTGCGCGGCGGACTTTTCAGCTGGTCGATCTGTCCGCCGGCGGCCAGGTACTGGGCGACTCGTTCAGAGATCGCCTCAGCTTCCGGCCGTTGCTGCTCCACCAGGTTGAGGTGGTTGCTGATCATGCTGCCACCTTGACCAGCTTCACGCCGGCCATGCTGAACTTGGAGCCTTGGTCTGCGACCATCGCGTCGAGCGCGTCCCAGTTCACGGTCAGCAGCGAAATAGGGGCTTGGCCGTAGGCGACAGCTTTGACCAGCGATTCCAGGTCGAACACTTCGGCCTGCAGGTTTACCGGCGCCGCAGTGGTGGTTGCTGACTTCGCGGCAGTCTGAGTCGGCGCAGCGACCGTCACTGGTGCCGGGCTTGCGACTGGCGTTGGCTCGATCGGTGCCTTGGCTTTCGCCTCAGCTTCGATTCGCTGCAGCTCCTGCTGGCGGATCTGCTCGCGCTGGGCTTCGGCTTTCTGCTCCTCGGCCTTCTTGTGTTCCGAAATCCGCAATTTGATCAGCGTGACCAGATCGTCGTTCGCCTTCATCACCAACTGCTGAACGTCGTTGAACAGGAACATGTAGTCGGCTGCGAGCTCGTCCAGGCTGGCCAAGTTACTCCGGATGCTGTCGCCGATCTGACTGGCAGCAATTTTCGCCCTGGCCAGCTCGGAATCGGCAGAGTCGCGGAGGCTGCTGATCGTCTTTTTGCCTTTGATGGCTCCGGCGAAATCTGCAGGCACCGCCGGCATCCGCGCTTTCCCGCCCAGTGAAGTATTGATCTGGTCGATGTGGACCTTCAGCGCCTTGGCTGCATCCATGACGATGTCTTCACGGATACTGAGCTTGCGGGCTTTCACCAACTTGTCGAGCATCAGGCGCTTGGCGCGCGCCTCGGCGCTGATTTCGTCGATGGTGCGGAACAGCGCGTCGATGCTTTCGGTTTGGCTCAGTGCATGCTGCTTGGCAGCTTCCAGCCGCTCCTCGACATCACCGCACCATTTGACCGTTTTTTCGGCGTCAGCGAAGTGCTGATCGGTTTCCAGCACAGTGTTGATCGAACCGAAGACGGCCAGCGAGTGAGCCTTGAACTGCTCAAGGTTGCTCGCCGTGACCATCCCAGTAACCTCGATGCGCAGAGCGGGCAAGGATTCCGGCGTTTTACCAACAGCCTCCGGCACCGCCTCGGCGGGAGTGAAGTCCTGTAGATCGGCTTGAAACTGTTTCCAGCCTGCGACAAGTGTCGCGGCCCGGCCCTGCACCGGCGTGTATTCCATCGAAACGAAGTTTTCCTCGGTGCCGTCGGAGCAGACGAAAATTACTTTCTCTGCGCCGCTGACCAGCAGCTGCTGTTCGAGCTGCCAGTAGTAGTGCGGATCAAGGTTGCCGGCGCGAACGTCGGCAGCCAGTTGCTCGTTCCACATTTTGTGTTCGAACAGCACGTCGCCGAGGATTGTGCAGCCGTCGAGGGATGCGAGCAGATCACCTTCGGTGCCGACGACGGGAAACAAGTCCTCGCCAATTCGCCCCTCAAGAATCGGCCGAGCGAGAGCCTCGGCTTCGTGTCCTTTATCGAAGAGATTTTTCTGCACCCACCATGACACGTCCCGATCGAGCCCGGTTTTTTTCGCGTGCAGCAGTTCAGTGCGCTTCATCTGCTTCGAGGCGCCCATCATTGCCGGCGCTTCTGAAGCAGTGAAGTAGTTGGCGCGGAGCGCGTGCCAGGCTTCGGAGCCCTGAGCGACATTGTGGATTTTCATTCTTGGTCTCCTTCAATTGGCGCGAGCGCTTTGATCTTGGCGATCTGCTCTTGGCTCAGGGTGAATTTGCTGCTGACGGTTGCGATCAGGTGATCAGGGGCGGAGCGGCCGGCGTCGACCGCGGTTTGCCATTTGGGCAGGTTTTCCGCGAGCTTATCGTCGGGGTAGGGCGGAAGTTCCGCTGGTGCCGCGCTACGCGCCGGTGATACGTCGCGAATGGTGGGCGCGGTTTCTTCCAACTCGTCCGGGCTATACACGCCGAGGATCACGTCCGGGCAGTAGAGGCGCGACCAGCGCTTGGTGGCGAGGTACGCTAGTTGCTGGCGAGGGTCATCAGCCCAAAGTGTGCTGTTGCGGGTGCGAGCCTGGGCCAGCAGCAACTCAAGGACTCGCGGCTCGTCTTCGCCCCGGAAGGTCGCCCAGACCTTTACGCCCAGACCTTCCTCGTCCTCAAGCTTCCAGCCCGGGACGCGGTACTCGCCTTTGTCGCCGTTCTTGATGGTGAATTTGCCGATCACCTTCTCCCAGGCGCCGTACCACTCGTAGTGCAGGCGATCCACCACCGGTGCGCAGGTAGTGATCACCGCGTTTACCAGCTGCGCTTCGTAGCCCAGCACGCCGTTCACCAAGTGCGTTTTCTGCGCCACGGCGAACGGGTTCATCTTCCACTGCATCGACTGCATGACGACCGCCAGACAATCGGCAGCATTGCCGTTGAAGTGCTTGGGCAGCGTGGCGCGGCCGGTGGCCATGACTTCGGCCAGGCGCATCATCTTGTCCAGGCTATCGCCGTCCAACACCAGAGCACTGGTGCTGGTTGCTGCGTGCGGAAGTACGTGAAGGTTTCGGTCGTGCGCCACCGGCGCCACGCTTTGAACGGACATGACTGTTCCTTGCCGCGCCGGGCGCGCAGCGAATGAATGTTTGATTTATTGAGTGATGCGGTCGGCGAGGGCGCTGAGCAGCATCAGGAAGGTGAAGACGCCGATGGCGGAGAACGAGCCGCGCCGGATCAGAATGCGGCGGGCCAGCTGGCGACCGGTCACGGCCGAACCTTCACAGCGATCCGTTTGCCCTTCATGGACGGCGCCAAGCGTTGCGGGAGATTCGAAACCAACTCCTCGCGCTTGCGACCGATCACCTCGTTGAAAGGAAGACCGAAGCCGAGCAGGGCGATCTTGTGTTCGATGTCCTCCAGTTGCTCATCAATCAGCGATTTAACCGGTGCCGTACTCATGCCGTCTCCTTGCGCTGCTGACAGACGTCGCGCAGCCGTTCGCAGTAGTGGTTGAACTCGTCAATGGTGATGGCGCCGTCGGTGAAGAGGCGGGTGATCAGCTCCTGTACGAGCAGCCCTGTCTCCTCATGGGCGAAGGGAGCGGTGACACCATCAAGTGCTTTGTCGATCAGAATGTGCGGGCTCAAAAGCCACACTCCTGCTCGACGCGATCGCTTTCGCGCTTGGCATCGCGGTACTCGTTGGCGTGCACCGCGACCAGGTCGCCAGCCAATGTTCGAATGATCAGCGGATCACCGCCGACGGCTTCGACGGCCCAGGTGTGCAAGATCCCGCCATCGCCGCGCCGGACCAGCTCGATAAGGATTTTCTCGATACAGCGGTCTGGGTCTGGATTCGCAGCCATGTGATCCGCCAGCGCTTCCGGCAGGTGATCAGCGTTGACCAGAACCTTGCTTCGTCCCACCGGATTCGGCGCTTCGATATGGCGCCGGCGCAGCAGATCGTCGACCGACTCGGTCAACCATTCCTGGCCAGCCTCTGTATCGAGAAAATCGTCTTCCGGGATGAGCTTGCGTAGAGCTGACATGGTCGCCTCCAGGGTGGCGGAGTGTTGATCCAACAAAACTCGAATGCACTCATCCGCTCCGCTGGTTGCCGTTGGGCGCGGAGGGGAGTGCATTCGGGATTGGTCGGGGTATTGATGACTAGCTGCGCGGGATCATTGCGATGCGACGCGCAGAAAAAAGCCCGCGTGAGAGGCGGGCTTCAGGGGGCAGACTTCAGAGGCAGTCGGATTTGCCTATCTGAAACTCGGCTACCGGTGAACTGGTTGAATCTTTGTACAGGAGGTCAACGGAAAGACCCGATTTCACGAATTGCCCTAACCCTTTTTCATTACAGAATGCAGTAGCTGCAAGCGCTCTTGCGTCCTTGGTGAATTCATCAGAATCGATTTCGTCTTTCGTGACGTTTTTGAGTGTGTAAGAGATACGCATGACCTCATCGCTGTAGGTCACAGAATCGACGCGAGTTAAATCGTCAGATACTTTTCCGGACTGGGCGCCCATGATGAGCGCGAGCCCTTTGAGCTGGCGTTCCCGCTCCTCCTTTTTCTCTTCCGGGGCAGATTGTTTGTGCCACACCTGAGCCAAGATAAAGAGCAACGTCGTTGCCGAAAAAAAGATTATCAATCCGCGATATTGCTTCAACTGAGATCACCGTAGCGAAAGGCCATCATCTATTGGACCATGCCGATTGCACCATCTCAAGTTTGAAAACGTCGTAGCGAAGCGGTGGGGCCGGCGGTGGAGTCTTATTCCAAGCCACCGGCAACGAGCATGGTCACTCTACGGTGCAGATCCAGAGATGGTTATGCCGGTATGGCGCGCGAGTAAAGTGAACATCTGAAACCAGATTCATGCCTCGCTCTTGCAGCGCCTCGGTCAGTTGTACGAGTGTCTCTGCTTGGATAGTCATTGCTGTCACCTCGTCAGATTTACTGCGTTCATAATTCTTGACCGAGCGGGCAAGTTGCAAATTCATTTTTTCTACCTCGGCGATTGTTCAATCCATACCGCAGAGCACTCCCTGACTGTCCCCTTCATCTGAGATTTAGGGCAGGGAGGGCTCTGCGCTATGGATTGATGCCGCTTCAGAAAAGCGGCATCAATAAATCTACGGAAATTGCTCGCGCCTCCTACCAGGTCATTCGCCAGTTCGGTCAACACCTCGTCCGCCGTCGCAGTTCTGCGCGTTGGTAGCCTTTCGGGGCTATCGGATCGCCGGTCGCCAGTAGTGGCAGCGCGATTTTGTTCACCTGACTTCATCTCGCCCCACAGGTGTGGCCGGGGCTGACCTCCCAGCGTGAGCCGGGTAATCGTTTATGGCGCGAGTTGTTAAAGAGCGACGCAGCTTTCGCTGCGGGCCGACGGCGTTCGTTGCTGGCCTGAGCTGAATTTAAGCAAGCTGAAACTTGATAGTCAAGCAAGCTTAAATTATTAATTCAGAATGCTGAAATTCGAAAGCGACAAAAAGCCCGCTCAATGGCGGGCTCGTCTTAACCTTCGCAGTACCCTCGCCACCCTATCCTGACGGCCCCTCCTTCTAAATGCTCGATGCGGATGCCGATTGTTTCTTCAATCTCCTGAATCACTTGCTGCCAAGCTTCCGGGCTCTCGTCGTCATTGCGGGCCACGGTCAAAACCTGAACCTTTTGCACGTTCGGAGCCGAAATCAGGCGTTGGATGCGGCGACCTACCATTACGTATGAGTCTCCTGAATGTCTTGCGGGCGAAGCGGTAGCGGGCATCGATAGCTCCTTGCTTGTACTGTATGCGTATACAGTATTGTGGCTGTCATAATTTGGCAAGATGGCCGTAAGGACGCTTGGTGCTGGTCACATTGTTTTCGGCAGTTAACACTGGGAGTGTGGACGGACTGTACTAAGGATTTACAATCCACTAAGTAAGCCTCTTGGATGATGCTCGGAGAGAGCCATCGGCGGCTGTCTGGCGCAACGCGCTAGAAGTAACAGAAGTCTTAAGGAGCCGATGAGCAGTACGACAAAGTTGAAACTGGTGCACGGCATAATCAAAGCTGCCGACTGGAGAGGGGTGCGGGTGGGGGCGAGCAAAAAAAAGCTCTCTAAAATTTAGAGAGCTTTTTAGGGGGGAAGGAATGTTTTCTTATAAAAACAGTCCTAGAAATCGACGCTAATGCGACTCCATTCGCATCGACTTGGTATTTTTAGTACGAAAATCTTTATGTGTCAATATTTTCTTAAGTGTTATCGTCGAGAATGAAATCGATAGTCTCTCGGATCTCCGGCGTGGCATTGACAAATTTTATAACTTTGTAGGCATTCATGCCTAGACCTTTAATTGGCGAAGCGAGTAGCGCGCTTAAAAAGCTATGTGGAGAGCTCTTCACCCCATCGAAATCTATAACAATGGTTTTCCCTTCGTCTAATGCAGGGAAAATCCTCTTATCTCTGAATTTTATCGCCGCCTCTTTGTCTTCGGCATAGCTACCAAAGAAATTATTTATACCGAAAATACATCTCGACTCTTCTTCTTTGGCGTCTCCTTGTTTTTGCTCCTTGTCCGCAGCGTCTCTGAACTCTTGCATTATTTTGTGAAGCAAAAAAGATGGGTTACTTTCGAGTCTTAGAGAAACTAGAACTAATGTGCCTGGCCACGCATTCGCCAGACTTCGCTGAGTCATGTCCCTTGGCGAAATATGGACTAGACCGTGGTTGGAAATGATGTGCATATCTGCATTTAAGCGGCGAATAATATTCGATGAGATATAGAGTCCCATGCCGGCATTGTTCTTGTTTCTATAAGGATCATTTTTCCCAAATGTCCCTGAGACCTTCGACCTCAGGGCCAGCATAATGGCTTCCTCATCTGATTCTTGCCCGGGGAAAGCTTGCTCAATATGTTTTTTTATGCCCATGCCAAGATCGGCGATAATGAATTGAATTTCATTTCGCTGTTGGTACCAAGTGAATTGGACAAGGGAAGGAATCTGCATGACCCCGTTTCTCATGTAGCATGGGCCATGTTCCATAGTGTTATAGAGAAGCTCGCTCAGTACGTAACGTAGCGTCCCTTCGTACTCCACGTTGAAACCCTTCGTGTATGCCTGAGCCGACTCGATGACGGTCTTGAAGTCATTAATTTCTCTGACTGCAAATAACGGTTTGAAGTGATGTCCTTTAAACTGCTGTCCTTTATTAAATAAAACAGAAAATGCCCCTCTGGCGCCCATCGCGCGCCACATGCTGCTTGCTCCGGTACTCTTTTCGTTCTCTAAGAATGTAACTTTGCATCCTTGCGCCTTCAGTCTCCAAGCGTAAATGGTTAGCAAGGAGATGGCTTGATAATTGGCAGTGTGGCACTGTGTTAGATCAATAGTTACTGGAGTGTCATGAATATCCCACTCAAAGAAAGCGAGCAATCTATTGAAGTCATAAACATCATGTTCCTTGAAAGAAAAGCGCGGAGGCAAAACAAATGTTTTGGTTCTTTGCGTCTCGAGGATTTTTTTCAATTCAATAAGCTGCTCGTTGTGCATCATCTTCGATCCTTGAGAATATCCGTTTGCGCTACCACAGGTTCACTGCGCTTTAAAATTTCTGTAAAGCCCTGACTACAACGCCCACGATTCGGCAATGCTCGTCAAATGGTTCAATCGGGTAACCAGGGTTTAGTGGTTTCAGGAACAAGCGTCCGCCGTCACTGACAAGCTTTTTAAACGTGGCTTCATTGCTATCTGGCAGCTTGGCCACAACCAGCTTGCCCGGGGCAACCTCGGCTTCGGTATCGACCAAGATGAAAGTGCCTTCAGTGATGCTCTGGCCGGCGGGCGCCGTCATCGAATCACCTTTGACCTTCAGCCAGAACGCTGTGCCCTTTGAGTCGTACTCCGAGAACTCATAGTTGTCCGAGAATCCGGCCGGGTAGGGCTCTACGGCTTCCGACCAGGACCCGGCAGCAACCCAACTGATTACCGGGTAGCGGAATGATTTTGTTGGCAGGGCAGCGGGGGAAATGTTCGACTCAGAAGCCTCCCGCTCATCACCCTCGCCAATGGCCAGCCACTCCGCTCGGAAGCCAGTCGCTTTCGCCAACGCGTAAAGATTCTCCGGCCTGAGGCTTTTGCTCTCACCGGTGATCCATTGAGTGACGGCCGAATTTGCAACGCCGCAAAGCGATGCTATTTCCCCTTTCTTTTTACCGCTGACCTGTATGGCGCGGGCGATGCGTTCGTGTCTTTCCATGGACTCAATATTAAGTTAACTGAATTTAAGCATGCAGTAGGCGAAAATCAACATTGATGCCTTAACTTAAGCATGCTTAAATCGTTTTAAGCTCGAACGAGGACGCGCAATGAATACGCATGAAGTCGCCGAATTCTTCGGCAGCAAGACGAAGCTGGCACTCGCTTTGGGCATTCGTCCAAGCGCCGTGACTATGTGGGGGGAAACGATTCCCGAATCCCGGCAGTACCAGATCCAAGTCCTTTCTAAGGGCAGATTCAAGGCAGCAAAGAAAGGGCAGGCCGCCTGACGTCCATGTCTGCCTATCCAATGAGCAAATGATCGCTTCTGCATCGACAGGGCGCTACGGAAACAAATTTGAGGTTTTACGAATGGAAGACTTTTTGGATGCATGCCAGGCGGCAGTGAAGGGCAACGAGCCTAAATCCCTGGCTGCAAAGATGGGTGTTCCTCATGTGAGCCTCCTGCAGCGCGCCAATCCTGACAACGATGCTCACCGCCTGACCGTGGAGCATCTGTTCGGGATCTTGCTGCACACCGGCGACATGCGCCCGCTTGCAGTCCTGGCCGCGGAGTTCGGTTTTGACCTAGTGGCGAGGACCGAGCCAAAACCTGAAGCGCTCACCAAATCGCTGATCAATGTCGCGAAGGAAGTGGCCGATCTGACCATCGCCGTTCATGAGGCACTGGGCGACAACCATGTCAGCACCTTCGAGAAGAACCTGATCCGCCAAGAGATCAGTCACGTACGCCAAAGCTTGGACGTGATGGATGCGTCAGTTAAGGCAGCCTGAATTTCAGACACAAAAAAGCCGACGTACGAGGTCGGCTTTTTCAACAGCGGTAAAACAAGTGGAGCTGATTATGCACGCACAACCACAACTGGACAATACCGGAAAGATCGCGACACGTTTTTCGAATTCTGAAAACGTGTCGCGAGCTTTTATCTTTTCCGCTTACGTCAGGAACACCTGACATGCAGTTCACCGTTACGATCAATCAGGTGAAGGCGCTGGAGTGGGGGCTGAATTCTCAGCAGGCCCTGCTGTTCGCCTTCGTATACGGCTGCCCGAGCTGGACGAAGCCAATCAAGACTGACGACGGGATTTTCTTCGCGTTGAGCAAGGCCAAGATCATCGAGGAGCTGCCGTTGCTCACCGATAAGCCAGATACCGCTTACCGCATGCTGAAGGCCCTAGAAGAGGCTGGGCTGATTGAGCTTTCCAGCACTTCGAACATCACGCTGTTCCGCCTGACCGAGAAGGCGATCGAGTGGAATCCCGATCGCATGGGGCACTTCAGTGCATACCAGCCGCCGGTGCTGCCACCTCGCCGTCGAACGAAGAAAAAGCCCATTCCTTCCGAATTGCGAACTCTTGTTTTTGCTCGAGATGGGCATGTGTGCCTGCGCTGTGGCTGTTCGGTGCGACTCCGCTTGAGAGCTGACCATGTCATTCCAGAAAGCCTGGGTGGCGAAGCATCCATGGAAAACCTTCAAACATTGTGCATGTCCTGCAATAGCTGGAAGGGCGTTCAGACCATCGATTTTCGCGGTATCACCGGAGGTGCCGCATGAGCATGGGCCTTATGGTCGCCGCTATGAAGCTCCGCGTCGGTAACCCACTGCGTAAGCTGGTCCTCATCAAGCTGGCAGACAATGCGAGTGATATGGGGGAGTGCTGGCCGTCCTATCAACACATCGCCGATCAGTGCGAGATCAGCAAACGTTCCGTTATGAACCACATCACCGCGTTGTGCGAGTCAGGGCTGCTGCGCAAGGAAATCAGGAAGGGTGGGCCGAAGGGCAATTCGTCGAATGTTTACTTCCTGACTCTTGATGGTGGTGCACCTCCTGCACCAGGGGTAGTGCAGCAGATTCACCAGGGTAGTGCAGCTGATTCACCCCCTAGTGAATCTCCTGCACTAGGGGGTAGTGCAGGAGCTGCACCCAGAACCAGTCACTCTTCTGAACCAGTCAATGAACCGGTCATTGAACCAATTGCACCCCCGGCTTCCGCCGAGGTCGTGCCGGCTCAGTTCTGCAACCTGGTGCTGGTGGTCGATCGCACTGACGCTCCACGGGTTGAGATCCCCGCTGACATGCCGGGCCCCAAAGACCAGTCCTGCAAAACCTTCAAAGTCTGGGCGAACTACGCCATGGCCTACCGCAAGCGCTACAGCACTTGGCCGGTGTGGAACGCCAAGGTCGGTGGCCAGCTCGGCCAACTGGTCGACCGTCTCGGCGCCGATGTTGCCCACCATGTCGCAGCGCACTACCTGAAGACCAGCGACGCCGGCGTCCTGCGCAAGTGCCACAGCCTCAACGAGCTGCTGGCCAACGCCGAGAGCTACCACACCCAGTGGGTGACCGGTCAGCGCATCAACGGGACCACCGCCCGCCAGATGGAGCGCACCGAGGCAAACGTCTCCGCCGCCGAGCAGGCCGCGCAGATGGTCCTGGCCAAGCGGCAAGGGGGAGAGCGCAATGAGTACCTTTGAAATGAATGATCAGCAGGTTGCCGGGCTCGCGGCAGCGATCTGCGCTACCGCCGAGGCCATGGGTCAGGAAATGAACCCAGGCACCGCAGCGATGATGGCTGAAGACCTCTGCGCCTACTCGGTGCCGACCGTGAAGGCTGCGTTGAAGGCCTGCCGCTTCGAGGTGAAGGGCAAGCTGGCGATGGCCGACATTCTCCAACGGGTCCAGGCCGCCGACGGTCGTCCGGGAAAGGACGAAGCATGGGCGATCGCAATGACCACGAACGACGAGTTCGAAACCGTGGTGCTGACTGACGAAATCCAACTCGCGCTGGCGGCTGCAAAACCTGTCCTCGATGGCGGCGACAAGGTCGGTGCGCGCATGGCGTTCAACAGCGCTTACGAGCGGCTGGTGGGGCAGGCCCGGGAGGACAACAAGCAGGTCAACTGGCACGTGTCTGTCGGTTTCGATGCCAATCGCCGCACTCAGGCGATCACCAAAGCCGTGCAGATGCAGCGAATCCCACAGGAGCGCGCTCAGCAGTACCTGGCCGACTTGAGTGTCGTGCCGGTCACTGAAGACGGGCGGGCGGTTGCGGCTCTGCTCACCGGCGAAGTCGCGCGTCCATCTTCGAAGCTTCGGGAAAAACTCGCAGCGGTGAAGGACTCGATGCTCGCCATGCGCAAGGCATCAGCAGAGGAACAAACAGAACTGCGAATTCTGGCAGCCAACGAGCTGGCCGATCGCCGGGCGCTGCTCATTCAGCAGGCCGAACAATTGAAAGCAAGGAGCGCGGCTCAATGACCGATATCACTGACCAGAAAAAGCAGGCTGAGGCCGGCTTTAAAAACTTCCACCGCAGCCTCTGCGAGCGCTTCGGCTACTACCACGACGAGCTCGACTGGCAGCGTGACCAGGTCTCGCTGGAAGAACACATCGCCACGCAACTCAGCCACGTCAACGCGGAGAACGCTGCGTTACGCGGGCAGGTTGAGGCGTTGCAGCGTGGCGCCGGGCAACTGCAAGAGCAAGTCGATATTCTGCGCCCGGACGCCGATCGGTACCGCGGCGTTCGCCGAGTAGCCAATCAGCAGGGATACAGCGACGAGCAGTTCGACCAACAAACCGACGCTCGGATCGCCAATCTCGGCGCTGCTGCTCCGAACAAAGCGGTGCAGCCATGACTGACAAGATCAGCGTCAACTGCCCGGCCAAGCTCTCCGAGGCCATCACACGCCTCAGCACCATGTTCCGCGATAAGAAGTTCGTCGTGGTCTCGCTTCGTCCGGGCAAGGACCGCACGCTTGACCAGAACCGGTTGTGGTTCGCCATGTACAAGCGCATCTCCGAGATGACCCAGATCGGCGATGAGGCCGACGCCCGCCGGTATTGCAAGCTGCACGTCGGCGTGCAGATCCTGCTGAATGAGGATGCCGGGTTTCAGGCGGAGTGGTATCGGGTGATGCGTCACCTGCCGTACGAGACAAAGCTTGCCATGATGGGGGGCTGCCATCTGTTCGGCCCGGACGGTTTTCCGGTTACCAGTCTGTTCAATCGGGCCCAGGGCATCGCCTACACCGACCGCATCGTCGCGCGCTTCGCGCCTCAGGGCGTGTACTTCGATGATCTGCTGAGCCAGGAGGCCGCATGAAGCGCACGCCACTACAGCGCAAAACCCCGATCAGGTCTGGCCGTCCACGGCGAAAACGCTGCCCATCCTGCCGAGTCATGTTCACGCCAGCGCGCGACGGCCAGGCCGTGTGTGGAGAGGTCGAGTGCGCCATCGCTCACGGTCAGTCAGAGAAGGGGCAGGCAAAAGCTCGCAAGGCTCTGGCGGATTTTGGGCGGCGCGAGATCGAAGTCCGAAAGGAAAAGCTGAAAACGCGCACCGATCACCTCAAGGACGCCGAAAAGGCAGTTCGCGACTACCGGCGCATCTACGAATTGAGCATCGACAGCGGCTGCATCAGCTGCGGCGAATCGCAGGAATCGATTCTGGCGGCGCAGGGCTGGAAGACTGGCGGCGCGTTCGACGCGGGCCACTATCTCGGCAAGGGCGCTCGGCCGGAGCTGCGACTGGTGCCAAACAACATCTGGTTGCAGTGCAAAAGCTGCAACGCCGGATCGTCCAAATACGCCCGAAAGGGCCAGACAGTTTCGCAAGGTTTCCGCACCGGCCTTGTCGCCCGCATCGGCCTGGAGGCTGTCGAGGCGCTCGAAGCAGATCACGAACCACGCAAACACACCGTAGAGGAACTGAAGGCCATCACCGCCGAGTTCCGGGCAAAGACCAAGGAATTGAAGAAGGGGCAGGCAGCATGAAATTGATCAACGCACGTCAAGCGTGGACAGACGCACAGCATGAGTCGAACGCCTCAATCAGTGCAGCGGCGGCCGAGCGGGCAAAATCCGCGACTGTCGTCCGGAAGGAGAAGGCCGCGCTTCGAGAGGTCATCTTTGCCGCCCAGGGCGAGGACAAGGAAGAGCGCATCATGGCCGTGCGCCAGAAGATCCACATTGCCGAGACGCGCCGCACGCCTATTGGCCGCTCAACGCATCGAGCTGCGCACCTGGTGACCATGGGGAAAGTGCAGAAGGCAATCGAGTCGCTGCCGTTCCAGGTGCAGCAGTTGGGGCACTACCTTTATCACCCGAGCATGACCGTAGTGCACATGCTCAACGCCGAGAAGCTGATCTGGTCGGACACTGACTTTAGTGCGCTCACTGATGCCAAGGCGGCAAAGGTGCATTGCCTGATAACCTGCGCCCTGCAGTCCTACAAGGCCGAGGCGAACGGCGGTGACGCGTGGGGCCCGGCTCGAGTGTCTGACGCCATGATGAAGCTGTACGGGATCGCTATCCAGCCCAAGCATTGGGATCGCGACTGGCTCGACATCTGGATTTTCCTGCGAAATGCCATCGAGGAAGTGGATGTTCAGGCTCAACATCCGGTGTGGCAGGTTATTCACGCAGAAAATTCCGAGGATGCGGCATAAAGATGTTGCCATGGTGGGGATTTTGATGTACTTTTTCCACACTGCGCAACTTACCTCCAGCGCACGGCAACTTCGAAACCCGGCCACCGCGTCGGGTTTTTTATTGCCCGCTCATCTGTTCGAAAGCACTCGGTGACTCGCACGGCTTCCAACGATTACGGCCCAATTTTTCTGGGTCTTCATTGGTGAGGTGGTTATGTCTACCGATTCGAGCTTCGAGGACCAAACTCAAAATTCTGTGCCATCCAAACCAGAACCAGGTACGGATGAGCCGATACTTGATCCTGACGATCCAAACAAATATGACCCTCTGAAGAATCCGCAGGATGATCGTCCAGAGGACTGGAAAGAACCCCCTGAGAGGGTTACACCAGAAGCGGATGAGCCTACACCGCTCTCCGATGACAGGCGTTGATAGAAACCCGGCCGTTGTGCCGGGTTTTTTATTGCTTCGAATTTACCTGTAGCCAGGGCAGCCTTCGGGAAGGCCTGGACGTCGATAGCCGGATAGTGCGACGTACGGAATCAACGCCGGCAGCCCGCGCACCCTGACCTCACCATTTGCTTCAGGGTGGCGCGAGACTGGATCAGCGAGATCGATGCATTGGGGCGTCGACGTTGAGAAGGCCTTTGGCGGACAGCGCGGAAAGACGCGCGTACATTATCTTTTCATCGATCTCCTGATACGCATCCAATCCTGATAGGCAGCGGTTCGACACGCATCTGCGTGAGCCTTTGCTTCAGTAAAGCGGGCCCAGGTGTCTGCATTGTCTCGATCGCCCTGGATGATTTTGTAAGCGGCTTCGTCAAGCCGATCAGCTTTGCGAAACAGTTCGGTATTTGCAGCTATCTGGTCATCCCATGACGGCTCATCGGCTGACCCAATCATTGCATCAATCATTGTCTCAGACCTCCTCCCACGTGACAGCGGTAGTTGCTCGCCACTTCACGTCGGTAATGCCGAAACGTTCCGCCATTGGCTTAGAGAAGCGCTTCAGCGGAGGGCGGCCCGGTTTTGGAATGGGGGCAATGCCGGCGTCACAACTCGCCCATTGCCATGCTTCCGAGTTGTTCATCAATTTGGTTCGGATGACAAACGACTTCGGTGTTCCGTGGAGCTTGTACTCAATTACAAAAATCTCTACCTGACTCACGAGTACCACTCCTTCTTGGCTCATGAGTAAGTGATTTTTGCCGTCAAAGAAAATTCAAAGAATTGTCTGACAATTCATAATTTACTGATTCTATTCATATTTATTCGTATCTTGTTTGTACGAGGCCTCTGCACTTGTAGAGGTTTTTCGTTCCCATCATGCACACGGAGTCGAGCGCATGGAGTATTTGCAGCGCCTGCTCGACAAGATCGACAGGTTTGAATTGCTGATCGCAGGACTGGTTGGCGCTGTCGTCGCAAGCTGGTGGCACAAGGACGATCTGGCCGACTGGCGCGCCTGGATGATCTTCCTCATCACCGGCATCGCTTGCTCGCTGTATCTGACGAGCATGGTCAGCACTTATCTGGGAGTGACCGAGCCGAAGATCGTCGCCGGAATCGGCTTCCTGCTCGGCACCTTCGGCGGATCGCTGCTTGCGGCCATCAACCGAGCCATCAAAGCCGCTGACCTCTGGGCGCTCATTCGCCAGCGGTTCGGGGGAGGCAACCCATGAATCTTGAACTGATCAACTCCATCGCCTGCGGCTTGATTGCCTTGTGGGCAACCTGGTGTGTTCTGAGCGGTCGAGTGCGGGACGGTGTCATCGGCAAGCTGATCTATTCGGCGATCGCCATCAGCGGGTTCGTTGTGATGAGCCGGGAGCAGAACATCTTCATGATGGGCCCGACCACCGCCGGGATCACGCTTCACGTCTCGCTGGCCCTGGCCGGCATGCGCCACATCTTCATGGTCATCTGGTGGCAGCGGGTGAAGGCCTGGTTGTGCCGGACGCTCAACTGTGAACACTGCCTGAGCTGTGACAAGGCGCCGGGCGGGATCGAACGGCGATCCAAGTAAATCGCCACACGTTTCGCGAATAAGCAAATTGTGTGGCGACACGGAGCAGCAAATGACCGCAGACATCCACGACATCGCTGATCAGCGCCCGCACCTGACGGTAGCGGCGGTTGACGGTGTCCACGTGATTCCCTGTGACCTGGTGCGCTCGGTGATCGCCGGCGACAAGCCACCGGCAATCCTGACCGAACCGGTTCTGCGCCGGATTATTGAAGAGTGGTTTCAGAAGGTGACGGCATGACTGCGAAGCTCGTTGAGTTCAAGCGTGAGGACTGGCGCGACGCTGCCAAGACCCTGCGCAAGATCGCTGACGACCTCGATCCCTGTGTGCATCCGGAATGCACTGTAGGCGCGCTGACCCTAATGGGGCCGAAAGGCGAGGTTACGGTGTTCGGTCTCGGACCCAAGTGCGACGACTTGCAGTGCTTGGGTGCAATGCGCCTGGGCGAGCAGAAGCTGATCGATGTGCTGCTGGATACCGGCGAGTAGTGGCATACTGCCTTTCCAACTAGGACGGGAGTAAGTCATGATTTTTCAGCATGTCGAATTACAGAATCAAAATCAGGTCGATCATAAAGCGGAGAGCATTGAAACGATTCGTGGGTATTGCGGCTATCTGCTCACTGGGTTATCGAAGTTCTTTGCTCTGCCCCACAACACCAGCAATTATGATGTTGTGTTTGTCGTGGATGAAACCAATCTGGTCTCCAACATTAATTCTCCCTACGGAAAAGCAAGAGGGCGACTGGCGATTCAGATTGTTGATGGCGTGGTTGGTGGCCGATATGTCTTCGAGAAGAACGTGCTCAGCAGTGATGGGCAAGAGATTTGGACTCCGATCTGGGCTATCCGTATTCTTCGTAATGGCAATGTTTTGCTTGGGGATGAGGGCAATATCGAGATAGAAGTGGCCAACCCTGGCCCCTTCAGCAATGCGATCAGTGCACCGGCAAAGTCCTTGCTTTACTGGATCGCTAGCACTCCCATCTTTCCGTCATAAGTGACGCTGACAAGCCCTGCTACGTGCGGGGCTTTTTCTTGTGTGAGATTCAATATGACAACCAAGCAACCCGACTGGGAGGCGATCGAACGAGCCTCCCCAGCCGGGATTGCAAACATCAGGGCTTACTGAGCAGGCAAGCAATCATTCCGGGCTATACACATTCCGGAGCAATCATCAAAACGATGATTGCTACTACAAGCACTGAGTAAAACTTTTTTTTCATCCTTTGAGCCTCATTGGTTTATGAGTGCTCATTAGGCCCGGCCGGCTCGCACATAGGCGGGCAATCTGCCTCTCTTTCGGGGGCGAACTCTGAATCGAGAAGGTTCTTCTGTTATGAATCGGCCTCTTCCTCCCGCGTCACTGGTCGAGCTGTCAGAGCTATCCGACTTTGGTATCCGCCTGAGCCCGGCGCCCGAGGTATGGGAGTGGCTCCAGGCCGAGATCCTTGCCGGCACCGGAAGCATCCACAACGAAGAGCATGCCCATCTGATCGATGCGGACATCCGCGTGATGTGGGCGTCTGCTGCCTTCACGAAAAAGGGTCGGACGGTGGTTGGTCAAGCCGAACAGGTAGCGTTCCGCGCCGGCGGCTGGCAGAAGGCCCGGATGGAACAGCAGATGCTGGATTGGTTCGGCGACGTGCCGGCTTACATCATCACTTTGGCTGCCGACTACTGCGCCGACTGCTCCGACTCTGACTTTTGCGCACTGGTCGAGCACGAGCTGTATCACATCGCCCAAGCGACCGATAAGTACGGTCAACCAGCTTTCACCCAAGACGGATTACCCAAGCTTGAGATGCGCGGACACGACGTTGAAGAGTTCGTCGGCGTGGTCCGCCGCTACGGTGCAAGCCCGGCGGTTCAAGAGCTGGTGGACGCTGCAAACAAACCTGCCGAGGTAGGGAAAATGAACATTGCGAGGGCCTGCGGAACCTGTCTGCTCAAGTCGGCCTGATTCTGGACAGGCTCTGGACGGATGAAAATCTATGGCAGCCCTTCAAAACGACGTGAAGGCCTTTATCGTTCAGGCCTTGGCGTGCTTCGACACGCCCTCACAGGTCGTTGAAGCCGTCCAAAAGGAATACGGGATATCGGTGACTCGCCAGCAGGTGGAGACACATGACCCCACGAAGACATCAGGGAAAGGCCTGGCGAAGCGCTGGGTGACGATGTTTGAAGATGCTCGCAAGCGCTTCCGTGAAGAAACCGCCGAGATCCCGATCGCGAACCGTGCCTACCGCCTGCGTGCAATGAACCGATTCGTAGAAAAAGCCGAGACGATGAAGAACATTGGACTGGCCATGCAGATCTTGGAGCAGGCCGCGAAGGAAGTCGGAGACGTTTACGTGAATCGTCGCCTCGAACCTGAAAAACCTCTGGGCTCCCAAGCGGACCAGCAGCACGCCGTTGCTGAGTACACCCTGGAGCCTGATGAGAATGTCCCCGCTACCCCGTACCTATGACCCGCCCGTAAAGCTGACGCCGAAACAGGCGAACATTTACTGCTGGGGCTTTCAGCCTCAGGCGCGCTTCCGCGATGCGGTGTGTGGCCGACGGTTTGGCAAGACGTTCTTGGGTAAGGCTGAGATGCGACGCGCTGCTCGGCTGGCTGCTGAGTGGGGCGTGAGCGTCGAGGACGAGATCTGGTACGGCGCGCCGACCTTCAAGCAGGCCAAACGCGTGTTCTGGCGTCGGCTGAAGCAGGCAATCCCCGAAGCGTGGCGTGCACACCGCCCGAACGAAACGGAATGTTCGATCACCCTCAAGTCTGGCCACGTCATGCGTGTGGTGGGGCTCGATAATTACGACAACTTGCGCGGCTCCGGCCTGTTCTTCGTCCTGGTGGATGAATGGGCAGACTGCCCATGGGAAGCCTGGGAAGAAGTCCTGCGGCCCATGCTTTCGACCTGTCAGTACACGATTCCCGGTGCGGGGGCTCGGAAGGGTGGCCATGCACTGCGCATCGGTACACCAAAGGGCTTCAACCACTGCTACGACACGTTCCAGGACGGACGTCCGGGTCATGAGCCTGATCACAAGAGCTGGCTATACACCTCGCTCGATGGCGGCAATGTTCCGGCTGAAGAGCTTGAAGCGGCCCGTCGCAAGATGGACCCTCGAACCTTTCGGCAGGAATACGAGGCCAGCTTCGAGAACTACGCGGGTGTCGTCTATTACACGTTCAATCGTGAGGCGAACCGTACCAGCGAGACCATAAAGCGCGGTGAGGCGCTGCATATCGGCATGGACTTCAACGTTATGAAAATGGCGGCCGTCGTGCATGTGATTCGCGATGATTTGCCACTGGCGCTCAGCGAATTCTCAGATGTGCGGGACACGCCCGAGATGATCGAGAAGATCAAGCTGCGCTTCCCCGACCACAGCATTGCGATTTACCCGGATGCCAGCGGCCAGAACACCAGCAGCAAAAGTGCGAGCGAATCGGATCTGTCGCTGCTCAGGAAGGCCGGCTTCACCGTGGTGGTGGATTCGACCAACCCGGCCGTGAAAGACCGGGTCAACGCCATGTGCGCGATGTTCGCCAACACGTATGGCGAGCACCGGTACCTGATCAACGTCGACCAGTGTCCGAAATACACGCAGTGCCTGGAACGGCAGATCTACACAGACAAGGGCGAACCCGACAAGAAAGCCGGTTATGACCACCTGGTGGACGCCCCCGGTTATTTCATTGCCAAGCGGTACCCGATCAAAACACGCACAGGCGGAACACGCCGAATTGGAGGCTTGGCCTGATGCCAGTGCAATCGACAAACCCCGACTACGACGCGCACATTGCCGAGTGGGAGATGATGGACGACGCGCTCGAGGGTGAGTGTGCCGTGAAGCGTAACGAGCGCAACCTGCCCAAGCCGAGCGGAATGGTTGAAGCAGAAAAGCTCGACGGTGCGGGCAACAAGTACCTCTACGAGAACTACACGGCCCGCGCTCAGTACGAGCACTGGGTACGCGACTCGCTGCGTTCGATGATGGGCCTGGTTTCTCGGTTGATCCCGGAGATCGAACTGCCCGCCGGCCTGAAAGGACTGGAGGACAACGCCACGGCGGACGGCTTCGGTCTGAAGCAACTGTTCTTCCGCATGGTGCGTCAGGCTATCTCGCATGGTCGGGTGCCGCTGGTAGTGAACATCGATGATCGCGGCGAACCGTATTTCTCGACGTATGCCACGCGCAACGCCATCAACTGGGACACTGCTGATCAGGGCGGCCGGCAGGATCTGGTCCTTTCGGTGTTCCGCGAGTTTCGCAAGAAGGGCGGCGATCGCTACAGCCACGACTGCGACACGGTTTACCGTGAGTTCTTTATGCAAGGCGATACCTGCTATACATCGGTGCGTAACGAGGGTGGCGAGCTCGTCGAGGATGAGAAACCGTTGGGCACCACCGGCACGGACAACCGGCTGCTCAGAGGCCTGGCCTACCTTCCGGTGATCTACTGCGGCTCTACCGACAACTCGCCAGACGTTGACGAGGTGCCGTTGCTGACCATGGCGCGAGCCGCGTTGAAGTCGTACCAGCTGAGTGCCGACTACTTCACCGCATTGCACCAAACCAGTCATCCGCAACCGTGGGTGTCTGGCCTTGATGACTCCGTAGAGCTCAGTGTGACGGGGCCATCGGCGGCGTGGGATCTTGGGCCCAGCGGACAGTGCGGCTATCTGGAGTTCCAGGGTGCCGGCGTCGAGGCTGTTCGCAAGGCCATGGATAACCAGAAGAACGCCGCGCTTGAAGCGGGTGCCAAGGTCATGGATGTCGGCGGAACCGAGTCGGGCGAAGCGCGCAAGACACGTCAGAACGACCAGCACGCCACGCTACACAGCATTGTCGTCACGGTGGCAGAGGCAGTGGAGCAGGCGCTGCGCTACGCCGCTGAGTGGAAGGGATACGACCCCAAGCAGGTCAAGTTCAAGGTGAGCCCTGAATTTGTGACCCCTGTGGTCGATGCCCAGGTGCTTGCTGAGCTGCTCAAGGGCGTGATGGCCGGCACGATCAGCGCCGACACCTACTGGCAGTACCTCACCACCGGCAAGTTGCCGGAACGCCCATACGAAGACGAAGCCGATCTGATCAGCGATGAGCGCGAGTCGGCCGGCATTAACCTGGACAAAGAAGATGCCAACGACAAGCCAGGCTCAGGCGGACAGCCAACTGCTGGAGCAGACGACCCGTCACTCGGTAATGCTGGAGCGGCTTAAGGCTGGCGAGGTTAAAAAGTTCGAGAAGTACCTGCGCCAGATCGACAAGTTGGCGCGCGAGCAGTTGACCCGCAAGGAGCTGACCACCTACAGCCGGGACCGCCTTGAGCAGTTTCTGGCCCGAGTGGATGGCAAGCTGCTGGAGATCTACAAGTCCTACGGTGATCTGGTTCAAGCCGATTTGGTCGATATCGCGCTGTACGAATCGAGTTTTGAGGCCAAGAGCCTGAGCAATGCGCTCTCTATCGATGCGGTTGTGCCGACCAACACGGTGATCCGCGCTGCGGTGTTCTCCTATCCGCTGCAGGTGAAGGGCATCGACGGCGGCAAGTTGCTGAAGAGCTTCGTCAGTGGCTGGACGCGCACCGAGACGATGCGGATCACGAACACCATCCGCCTCGGCTTCGGCCAAGGCCAGACCAACGCCCAAATCATCCAGGCCCTTCGCGGCACTGCGGCGCAGAACTTTACGGACGGCGCATTGGCGGTGAGCAACCGCAACGCCGCATCTGTGGTACAGACTGCGATCCAACATGTTGCCACCACGGCCCGGATGGAAACGTTGAAAGCGAACAGCGATGTGGTGCTGGGTTATCGCTGGGTGTCGACGCTCGACCGCAAGACCTCGCAGCAGTGCAAGGGCCTGGACGGCATACGCTTCGATCTGGGTAAAGGGCCTTTGCCGCCGGCGCACATCAACTGCCGGTCGACCACGGTGCCGACCACCAGGCTTTCGGAGACGTTTGCCAAGGACGCCACGCGCGCTTCGGTGGGCGACAATGGCGGGGTGCAAGTCGATGCCAGCCTGAACTATTACGAGTGGCTGGCAACACAGCCGGCGAGTTTCCAAGATCATGCGCTCGGCCCGGTGCGGGCCAAGTTGTTCCGCGATGGCGGGCTGACGCCGGAGAAGTTCGCCAAGCTGCAGCTCGACAAGTCGTTCAAGCCGTTGACACTGGTGCAACTGAAGGCGGCTGAGCCTGACATGTTCATCCGAGCAGGCGTTACACTCGGCGCTCAACCAGGCTGAGATAGCACATGCAGATCATTGTTGAGGACGGGAAGGGTAGGCCGGACGCGAATAGCTTCGTACCGCTGGAGAAGCTGACCTTCTATCGCGACTACTACGGGTTCCGGATACCTGAAGCAGAGGCCGAGCAGGTGGAACTGCTGCTGCGCGCTGCGGCCGACATCAACTGTCGACAGTGGAAGGGTCGAAAAGCCAATTCTGATCAGACTATGGCTTGGCCACGGCGTGACTGCAAAATCGAATACCAGACGCTCTCCGAGACATTCGTGCCTTTTGAGCTTGAATGGGGGCAGGTGCGGCTGGCTGTCGAGCTGTATGCTGCCGAGCAAGGCTTCGAGATCGTAGAGCCAACGCATTGCACGGAGCCAAACGGGCGACGAACGCGGCTCAATCGCGATACACCGGGTTTTCGCATGCGCCCACCGCCGTATGCACCGAGCAGGACTCAGTTCGCGGACTACCTTAAAATGCGCGGATTATTTCTGGCTAAGGGATAGCTGATGTTCAGATTTCTGCGTTGGGTGTTTTTGCTTGTTGTGCTGATCACTATGATCGGGTTGGCCTTTTTGCTGGGACTGTCATATGGCCTCGGCAATAATCACGAAAAGTTCATCGCCGAAACCGTACCTGTCCTTTCTATGCTTGGCGGATGGGTCTCAGGCATTGGCGCGCTAGCAGCCGTCCTCACAACTCTCTGGCTCGCAGATAAGCAGCGAAGGGAAGATGTCGAGCACGTAAAAGTTACTGTGAATATGGCGCTAGCAGGGCACAGTGATCCTTGGTTTATTTCCATCCAAGCTGTCGCGGATGGAAAGCGTCCGGCCACATTAAGGGCGCTTACATTTACGTCGCCCCACGCAAAACATGCTGCCCACATCACTGGGTTCATGCCTTTCGGGGACCAGTTGCCTATACAGCTCAGCTACGGTGAAAAAGCTGATTTTCATCTCGAATACGGTACTGAGGAAATGCTAAGAAATTTTGTTAATCAACACTGCAAGGGCAACTCAGCAGGATTGAAAGCTGTGATTTCAACAAACCTTAATTCTTTCACCGCCAACGTTGATAAAAACTTTCTCACTCTAAATACCTAACTGCTACCGAAACAATGAACCCGCCAATGGCGGGTTTTTTTATGCCCGTCAGGCGGGCCAACCAATCCCCAGGGGATAACCATGCCATTTGAATTCGACCCGGCCGCCGCTGGCCTCACCCTCGACGCAACCCAAACCGCAGCCCTCCAGGAGGCGCTTGGCGGAAAGGTTCAGGAGTATCTGGACAAAGAAGTAAACGGGCTCAAGTCCAAGAATCAGGAATTGCTCGGGTCCAACCGTACCATCAAGACCGAACTGGACAAGCTGAAAGGTCAATTCGAAGGCTTGGATATCGACGCGGTGAAAGGCTTGCTCGCGAAGGTGGGCCAGGACGAAGAAACGAAACTGATCGCCGAGGGCAAGCTCGACGAGGTTATCAACCGCCGCACTGAGCGCCTGCGCACCGACTCCGAGAAGCAAATCAAGGCCGCCAACGAGCGCGCCGACAAGGCTGAAGCATTCGCTGCCAAGTACAGCGACAAGGTGCTGGCCGACTCCATCCGCGCTGCTGCCATCAAGGCCGGCGCGCTCCCAGAGGCTGCCGAGGACATCATCCTGCGCGCCCGGGGCACTTTCAAACTCAGTGAAGACGGCGAGGCAATTGCCACCGACCGTGACGGCGAGGTCGTTTACGGGAAGGACGGGAAAACCCCGCTTTCGCCGCTCGAATGGGCGGAATCACTGCGTGAAACAGCAACACACCTGTGGCCAAGGGCTCAGGGCGCCGGGCAGATCGGCGACAACGGTGGCAAGGCCCCGAAGAAATGGGGCGAGTACACCGAGCAGGAGCGCGCCGCGCTGGCCCGGGACAACCCCGACGCATTCAAAAAACTCCAGGCCACCAAAGGAACCTAATCCATGGCAACTACCCAACTGACCGACATCTTCGTCGGCGACTACTACGCCTCCCTGGCGCCGGTTAACAGCCCGGAAAAGACCGCTGTTTACGAGTCGGGCATCGTGACTCGCTCGCCTGTGCTGGATGCGATCGCCTCCGGCAGTCAAGGCACTGCTGAGATCAGCTACTGGCAGGATCTCAACGCTGATGAAGCCCCGAACATCAGCAACGATGACCCGAACGACCAGGGCGAAGTCGGCAAGGTTGAGCAGGACAGCATGCGTGCCCGCGTCCTGTACCTCAACAAAGGTTACGGCGTAACCGATTTGACCGCGGAACTGGCCAACACCGAGCCACAGCAGCAGATTCGGAACCGCTTCGGTACCTACTGGACTCGTCAGTGGCAGCGCTACACCTTGGGTGCTGCTCGCGGCATCATCGCCTCGAACATCGCCAATAACGGCGGTGACATGGTCATCGACGCGGGCGCGACCATCAACGCCAATGCCTTTCAGGATGCCGCGTTTACCGCCGGCGATGCTGCTGATCAGTTCGGCGCGATCGGCGTGCACTCGGTCGTGATGAACCAGATGGTCAAGCAAGACCTGATCGAGTACCTGCGCGACTCCGACGGCAAAATCATCTTGGCCACCTACCTGGGCAAACCGGTGTTTATGGATGACGGTCTGGTCTATGGCGCTGGCAAATACCTGTCTGTGTTCTTCGGCCAGGGCGCATTCGGCTACGGCGAAGGTGCCCCGAAGGTGCCGGTCGAGCTGGAGCGTAAGCCGGGCGGGGGCAACGGTGGCGGTGCGGAAGTGCTGTGGGAGCGGAAGACCTACATCCTCCAGCCTGCTGGTTTCAGCTGGAAGGGTTCTGAAGCACAGAACGCCAGCCCGACCGCGACCCAATACGCCGCCGCAGCCAACTGGCAGCGCGTGTTCAGCCGTAAGCAGGTTCCATTCGCAGCGGTGATCAGCGGTACCACCACGCCGTAACTCGGCCCACACAACCTGGCGCCCGTATGGCGCCGGGATGCTTTTGAGGTGACTTATGAAAGTGATCTACACGCACAAGCCAGGCAAAGAGCGCGGCGTGTGCTACCGCCTGCTGAGCGAATTCTTCGGTGTCATCGGCTCCGCTACCGAGGTGGTCGTCGATGGCGATGCCCCGGATATCGTCGATGCCTACCAAGCGGCCGGCATCAAGGTATCCGACGGTAACGAACAGGAAGCCCCGGAAACCGACCCTCTGAAAATGAAGGTTCCCCAGCTAAGAGAATGGCTGACCGAGAAGGGCATCACCTTCGATCCGACCGCCAAGAAAGAAGACCTGCAGGCCTTGGTGCCGGCGGAATAAGGAAAAGCACATGACTGACTTCATCACCGTCGCCGATGTTGACGCCCAGCTCGGTCCTGGTTGGGCCGGCACCGGTGATCCGGTCCTTGCCGTGACCATGGCCAATGCCTGGCTCACGACCAAGATTAAGCGGGCTGTCCCAGATCCGGTTCCGGCCGAGATCAAAACAGCCGGTGCTCAGGTCGCCAAAGAGGCGGCGGCGGGCAAGCTGTACACGTCCACGCAAAAGGAAGTGCAGAGCAAGACCGTATCGGCTCAGTCCGGCACGTCGGTGAGCAAAACCTACGTGGCGGGCTCTACCGATCAGTCAGCGGGCGTGAATTTCGCCGTGGCGCTGCTCGATCCGTGGATCAAGCGCTCCGGTGTAATGATGCTCAAGAGGACCTGATCATGGGCATGCGGGAAGAGATCCAGGCCGAAATGGCTGAGGCATTCGATGATCCTGATGGCCTTGCCGACGCGGTGAAGCCAGTGACAGGTGTGCGCAAGGTTGTGGGCGATTATGACCCTGACTTGGGTGGCGCCCCCGAAGTGACCACCACCTACGGCGGTCGTGGAGTATTTGGCAGTTACCTGGCCAAAGAAATCGACGGGTCCTTGATCCAGACGACCGACGAAAAGCTGCTGGTACTGCAAAACGAGCTATTCATCACCGTGATGGGCGAGCCAACAGCAGAGGCTGCCACTCCAAAAATTGGCGACATCATTGGCGGCAAGCGCGCGCTCAACGTTGCTGAGGATCCTGTAGGTGCCACTTGGACCATTCAGTTGAGGGTCTGACGTGAGTAAATACACAGGCCTCAACGGCAGTTTCGCCGAGAACATCCGTCAGTTTGCCGAACAGGCCCAGGCAGGGCTCGACGCCACCTTCCGCGAAATCGTGATCGAGATCGGTAGCAGCGTCATCCGCATGTCACCGGTGGGTAACCCCGAGATCTGGGCCGCGAACGTGGCGCATCGCGCAACCAACACCCGCGCCGCCGATGACTACGATTTCAAGGTCGCCGTGCGCAACACCCTCATCAATCTCGATGAGAGCAATTTCACCAAAGCCGGCAAACTGAGGCGAGGCGTGAAGTATGCGAAGCCGCTGACAAAAACCGAGCGCGACCAAAACTTCAACGTGAATGGACTGGTTGCCGGCAAGGATTACGTCGGCGGCCGATTCCGCGGTAACTGGCAATTCTCGATTGGTACGCCGGCTGAAGGTGAGCTTGATCAGGTCGATCCGGCCGGCGGCGTCACGCTGGCGAAGCTCAGACTTCAGGTCGAGCAACTGACCATTGGGCAAACGGCGTACATAGTGAACAACCTGCCATATGCGGTGCCGCTCGAGTACGGCCATTCCAAACAGGCACCGGGCGGCATGGTGCGCATAACGCTCGCGCGGTTCCAGCAGATCGTCGACGAAGCCATCAGGAACAACCAGGTATGAGCCACAACATCATCGCTTCGATCTACGAAGCCAGACTGATTGCCTGGGCGAAAGCGCTGCCGGTGCCCATCAAGGTTGTCGTCGAGAACGAGACCTATGAGCCCGTAACTGGCGTCACCTACCTTCGAGCTTTCACTCTGCCGGGCGATACCGCAAGCGGCACGCTCGGCGGTGATCACAAGCTGTTCACCGGTGTGTTTCAAGTCAGCATCGTGACGCCGGCGGGCAAGTATCGCGGCGCGGCCGGCGCGCTGGCTGACCAGATAGCGGCGCTGTTCCCTCTGTACGAGCGCAACACGAAGAGTTCGTTGACCGTGGTGACCATGACGCCAGTTGATCAGGGCCCCGGCATTCCCGACGACACGACCTACACCGTACCGATCTCGTTCGCATACCGCGCAGACACCAACTAATCCGCCCATTGGGCAAACCCAGAACCCGCCGTTGAGCGGGTTTTGTCATTTCTGAAGAGAGGAAAACCCCATGGCCGGCATTCAAATGCCCAACGGCGCAACGTTCGAAATTGCTTCCGCCTATGGCGCTGCAATCCCATTCACCGCCCTGACCAATGCCAACCCGGCAGTGGCGACCGCGGCAGCGCACGGACTGGCCGAGGGCGACATTATCGCTCTAAGCTCTGGCTGGACCCGCCTGGACGGCCGCGCCGTACAAGTCGGCGAGATTGCCAGCGGCACCTTTGCGCTCGATGGCGTGAACACCGCGAATATTCAGCAGTATCCGGCTGGCTCCGGCGTCGGTACCGCGCGCGAAGTGACGACCTTCACCGAGATCTCGAAAATCACCGAGCTCGGATCGAGCGGCGGCGATCAGCAGTTTCTGACGTTCGGCTTCTTGGCTGACGATGACGACCGCCAGATGCCGACCACCAAAAACCCGATCACACTGACCATCACGGTCGCCGACGATCCGTCGCAGCCCTATGTCGATGTCTGCGAGGCCGCGGACGACGACAAACAGGCCCGCGTTCTGCGCCTGAACCTGCCCGGCGGCAGCCGCATCATCTACAACGGCTACGTCTCGATCACTTCGACCCCGACCATGTCGCGCAACAACCTGATGACCCGCGTTATCAGCATCGCGCTGACCGGCCGCCCAACCCGTTACAGCGCCTCGGCGTAAGGAAGGCACATGGCAAAGTTCACACTCGCCCGGAATCCAACCTTCAACCACGTCGTCATGCTGCCAACGGTAGGTGGTGACCCGGTCAGCGTCGAGTTCGAGTTCAAATATCGCGATCGCACCGAACTCGCTGGGCTCTACGCGGAGTGGGGTGAGCGTCACAAGGCGCTCAAGGAGAAAGCGGAAGAGGCCGGCATTGAGCAGTTCACGGCTTTGCTGATTGATCTGCAGGTCGAGCAGTTGAAGGCGATTGTCGCCGGCTGGGATATCGCCGAAGAGTTCACCGACGAAAACCTGCGCATCCTGGTCAAATCAATCGCCGCCACGCCGGGCGCGGTACTGGCCGCTTATTCCGATGCCTTCAGCAACGCACGTCTGGGAAACTCCTAAGCGTCTCCCGCAAGCTGTACGAGCCGGGGCCGTCAGCCGAATCGCTGGCGGCCTTCGGCCTTTCTCTTCGTGACATGCCCGATGAGATCTGTGAGGTCTGGCCTGATGTATGGCAAGCCTTCAAGGTCTTCGAGGCCATGGGCACTCAGTGGCGTACAGGCGCGTGCGGCGCTACCGGACTCGATTACACGTCAATTCGCCATGTCGCCAGCTTTCTCGGCCTTACCCGCTTGGAGGTCGCCGACGTCTTTCCAGACATTCGTGTCATGGAAGCTGAAGCCCTGCGGGTGATGGCGGAACAGAGGGACAGTAAATGAGCACCACCTTCGCGTCCCTCGGTATCGAGGTGAACTCCTCGTCGGCATCCAAGGCGGCTGACGATCTCGACAAGCTGGTCGACTCGGCAGTTGATGCCGAAAAGGCGATTGATGATCTCGGCAAGTCGGGCGAGGGCCTGGCCAACACCGGCAAGAAGATCAGCCAGGCCGAGAATGAGGCTGCTCAGGGCATCGACAAGGCCACGGGCGCCAAAGAGCGCCAGGTCGATGCCAGCCGCAAGGCGGGTGCCAGCGCGGCCAGTGAAATCGCGATCATCAGCCAGCTCGACAAGGCGATGTCCGGCAACATCGGCAGCATGGAACAACTGATCCAGGCAGAAGGCTTGCTGGAGCGAGCCAGGAAGGGCGGTCTCGTCACCATCGAGCAGCAGGAGTCCTATCAGGATCGGCTTGGCAAGGCGTATGAGCGGATCGAGAAAGCTGAAGCCAAGGAAATGGCGCAGAAGCAGCGGCTGATCGACGCTGAAAACCGTCAGATCGAGGCGTTGAAGCGCACGGTCAACGGCATCGACCCGGTCACTGCGAAGCTGGCAAAGCTGGAGGCGCAGGAGAAAGCGCTCAACGATCTGTACAAGGCCGGCCAGATCGACGCGACTCGTTACGGTGAGGCGCTGGCGAAGATCGGCAAAGACCGTGACGGCCTGACCGCGACAGAAACTGCATTCGACAAGCTGAAGCTCGGCACCCGCCAGGCGCAAGAGAACGTGATGCAGCTGACCAATGCCCTGCAGTCTGGGGATTGGGGGAGTGGTGCGCGGGCTGTCGCTCAGTTGGGTGCCGGTGCGGGTGCGTCTGCCAAGAGCCTGGCTGCAGCACTGATTCCCGCCGGCTTGCTGGCCGGTGTCCTCGGCGCGCTGGGGTATGCCTACTTCGACGCGCAGAAGCAGGCCCGCGAGTTCAACGTCGCTATCAACGGCGGATCGAACGATGCCGGTCAGAGCATTGCCAGCCTCAAGGTTATGGCTGAATCCGCCGGGGCGATCACTGAGAACTTTGCTGGCGCTCGCGAGGCGGTGATTGCGCTGGCTTCCGGTGCCGCCACCAGCGGCGTCCAAATGCAGAACCTGGCTCAGGCCGCCGCAGCAATAGGTGAAGTGACAGGGAAGGGCGCTGGAGACATCGCCAAATCGCTCGCAAATGCCGGTGACACCGCTACAGAAGCCGCCGAGAAGATCAGCGACCAGTATGGGCTGCTTACCTACGAGCAGTACCAAACGATCAAGGCGATTGATGATCAGGGAGACCATCAGCGAGCACTGGACGTCCTCAGTGAAGATCTCAATCAGTCGGCCTTGGAGCGTCTGAAGAACTACCGCGAATCCCTGTCCGACATCGAGCGTGACTGGGATCGGGTGAAAGTGGCCATCAAGGGTGCCTATGCTGAAGTCCGGTCAGAGATTTTCCCTGATCTGGCAAAGCAGATTGAGATCACCCAGCGCGTGCTGGATACCCGGAAGGGTGGTGGTGTAGCTGGTGCGCTATCCAACGGGCTCAGCTGGCTGAACTCTTCGCTGGGGCTGGATGACGGTGAGAACGACGACTCGACACCTGCATTGGAGGCCAAGCTTGCAGGACTGAAGGCACGCTTATCAGCGAGCGAAAGCAACACTGCCGCGACTGGCGAAGCGACTCGGGCGAACAAGGAATTGATCGCTGTCCAGAAGGAACTGGACAAGCAGATGGACAACCTGAACCCACTCGCAAAGCGTGAAGAGGCCTACAAGAAGCTCAACGATCAGTTCACGACGCTTTATCAGGATGCCGAAAAGACCGGTCAGAAATCCCCATTGCTCGACGGTGTGTTCTTCGACGGCCAAAAGTTCTCTGGTGGCGCCTACGACAAGCTGCGCAAGGCAATCGACGAGCAGAAAAAGGACCCAAAAGCAGCCGCGGGTAGCGTCGATCTATCCGGCTTCAATGACTCGAAAAACGCACTCAATATCGTGCTTGCCGAGTACAAAAACGCTCAAAAGGACTTGGAGGCGTCGCAAAAGGCCGGCCTGATCTCGCAGGCTGATTATTTGCAAGCGCGCGAAGCCATGATCGGCAACGAGCGCGACGAAGTTACTGCTGCGTATGAGGCTGAGATCGCCGCGCTGGAAGCGGCGAAGAGCAAAGCCGGCACATCGGCCGCACAGCGCATCCAGCTTGACCAGAAAATCGCCGACGCCCGGGCCGCCATGGTCAAGGTGCAGCAGGATGCTGACACCGAACTGAGCGTGCTGGCGAAGAACGAAGAGGGCCGGCTGAAGAAACAGACCGAGGCCGTCAACACCTATAGCAGCGCGCTGCAGCAACAAGTCAAAACTCTGCGTGAGCAGGGCCAGCGTGCGGCGGCGGGAATCGGTCTGGGAGATCGTCAGCGCGATCTGATGAGCCAGCAGAACGGCATCGACGATCGCTTCAATCAGCAGAAGCTGGATCTGGCGAACCAGTACGGCGATGGCTCGCGCGGCATGAGCCTTGACGAGTACACGCAGAAGCTGGCGGCGCTGAAGGCAACCCAGCAGGACCTGCACGACACGGTTCAAGCCAACTACGACGAGATGACAGCATCCCAGGGCGACTGGAGTGCCGGAGCCTCGTCAGCATGGCAGAACTATCTGGAATCCGCACAGAACGCCGCGGGGCAGACGAAAAGCCTGCTCACCAATGCGTTCAGCTCGGCAGAGGACGCTGTAGCGAGTTTCGCCATCAACGGCAAATTCTCGTTTTCTGACTTCACCAAGTCGGTGTTGGCGGATATGGCGAGGATCGCTACCCGACAGGCAACGTCACAAGGGCTCAGCGCTCTGTTCGGTATTGCCGCATCAGCGGCGGGGTCGTACTTCGGTGGTGGTGGCGGGAATGGGCTCGCGGCTGGTTCTGCCGGTGCCGTGTCTTCAGATCTCGGTGCATCGCAGGTTGGCTATACCGGTATCGATTTTTCTGGATACCGGGCTGCTGGCGGACCTGTTGCGCCGAACTCTCTGTACGAAGTCAACGAACTGGGGCCAGAGCTCTATAACGAGGGTGGCCGGTCGTTTCTGATGACTGGTGCCAACGGCGGTAGCGTCACGCCACTGACCACCGGTGGTGGGCCTGCACTGGCCGCAATGTCTGGTGGTGGGGGCAACACGTACAACTTTCCGGTGGCGGTCTCGGTGCAGACATCCGGGAGCGATGGGGTGGGTGTTTCGCAAGAGACAACCAACCAGCTTGGCAAAAGCATCCAGCAGGCAGCCAAAACCGAAGCGGAAACCGCGATCGCCAGAGCGTTACAGCCGGGCGGTTCGATCTGGCGCCTGACAAATGGGAGGGGCTGATGGCCATCGAGAAATTTACCTGGCCAACCGAGCGCGGGGAAACACCCGATATCAGCTATCGGGTGCGCACCTCGAAGTTCGGCAATGGCTACGCGCAAAACGTCGGAGACGGACCGAACAACAAGGAGGACTCGTACCCGGTTACCTGCGTAGGTCAAAAGGCCAAGGTGTTGGAGATCATGAAGTTCCTCGACCGGCACGCTGGTGCGAGGGCGTTTCTCTGGACAACACCGCTCGGCGAGCTCGGTCTGTTCACCTGCAAAAATCCCGCTCCAACTCCGGTGGGCGGCGGCGTTTTCAAACTCACCGCCACTTTCGAGCGGGCATTCCAACCATAAGGGGCAATCATGCCGCTGATCAGTGACATCCAGGTGCTTGAGCCTGGCAGCGAAGTGCTGCTCTTTGAATTGGACGGCACGGACTACGGCGCGGACGTGCTGCGCTTCCACGGGCACGCGATACCGCACACAGCGGCCGAGCTGATCGCCGCCGGCGACAACGCGGACCAGCTGCCGGCGAAGGCGATTTACTGGCAAGGCAACGAGTACAGCGCCTGGCCGATGCAGATTGACGGGATCGAGGCGAACGGCGACGGCACTGCGGTGCGGCCTACGCTTTCGGTCGGCAACGTCAACGGGCGCATCACCGCGCTCTGTCTGGCGTTCGAGGATTTGCTCGAGTTCAAGCTGACGATGCGCCACACGCTTGGCACCTACCTGGACGCGGCGAACTTCCCCGCCGGCAACCCAATGGCAGATCCGACGCAGGAGACGATCGAGGTCTGGTACATCGACCAGAAAACGAACGAGGACGGAGAGACGGTCAGTTGGGAGTTGGCCAGCCCGGGCGACGTGGGTAACGAGTCCATTGGCCGACAGGCTACGACGCTGTGTCATTGGTGCCTCACCGGCGGCTACCGGGGGCCGAACTGTGGCTACACCGGCCCGTACGTGACCAAGGACGGCGTCGTTACGGACAACCCTGAACTGGACGAGTGCGATGCCACGCTGGGCAAGGGATGCATCCCACGCTTCGGCGAGGGAAACCCGCTGTCATTCGGTGGGATGCCCGCTGTTTCGCTGATCGCACGGAGCTGATATGCGCAAACACATTTTGAACGCCATGCAGGCTCACGCGGCGGCCGAGTACCCGAAGGAGTGCTGCGGGCTATTGATCGCCGTGGGCCGCAAGCAGCAGTACTACCCGTGCCGCAACGTCTCTACCGAGCCAAACGAGGAATTCCGGATCGATCCCGAGGAATACGCAGCGGCCGAAGACATCGGTGAAGTGATCGGCGTGGTGCACTCGCATCCGGACGCCACCAGCCGGCCGTCACCGCGCGACCTGGCCATGTGTGAGGCAACGGCCATGCCGTGGCACATCCTGAGCTGGCCCGAGGGCGACCTGCGCACCGTGATGCCTTCCGGCGAGGTGCCGCTGCTCAAGCGGCCATTCGTGCACGGTGCCTGGGACTGCTGGCAGGTCTGCGCCGACTGGTACAAGCGCGAATGGGGGCTGGAGTTCGAAGCCTTCAAGCGCGCCGACGGCTGGTGGGAGAGCAAGGACAACACCAGCCTGTACGAGGCGAACTATGAGGCCGCCGGCTTCTACCGAGTCGACCAGCCGCAACGCGGCGACATGATCGTGATGGAAGTGGGGCGGACGGTTTATCCGAACCATGCCGGGATCTTTCTCGGCGTGGATCCGGCACTGCCTGGCGAGGATGCCGCGACGTTCGGCCCCGGGCCTTTTCTGCTGCACCACCTGTACGGCAGGCCATCCGAGGTTATCGTTTTCGGTGGGCCGTGGCTCGACCGAACACGCCTGATTCTCAGGCACAAAAATGCACAACCAACCAAATAACGCGGCCAGTCCGCGGGAGATAGATTTATGAGTCAGCCATTTGAAGTAACACAAGACGGTAAAGTGCGCATTGTCGAAGCTGTCATCCGCGACAATGCGCCAATCAAAGCTACAGCGGCTTAGCTCCCACACCTTTCTTAATCGCATCCTGAACATTGCTCAGGTCGCCGCCAACTGCGTCGAGAGGCAGGTTAAACGCGCCCGATTCTGCATCCGGCTGACGGGTGTTTTTGAAGAAGTCGATGTACTTCGTCAGCTCCGCTTGGTCGTAATCCGGGCGTGAGCGGAGATAGAGCGAGATTGCACCGAGAGCGGACATCACCCCGGCTTCGAATGATGACAGTTGCGTTTTGCTCATTTCACTTTCCTTGCGTTAACGCGCCGAAATTGGCGCTATCCCAGTCCTTGGGCTTGCAGGCAAAGGACTGGGGAGTCCTTCACCAGCCCCAAGTAGAAGTGGAGTCAGACACAAACTTCGGCATTAGAACCTGGAACAATTCCTTGTCTCTATACACAGTTTGGTAGGGCGAAATGCCAGTGACATTGCCCATGAAATCACGCTGTGTGTATCGGGTACCTTCTATGGCGGTTTTTATCTGGGTTGCTGTGATCGATTGATCCAATTGCTTCTCGAGGTCCTGTCGTAGAACCTCTACATCAGTGTAAAAACCCGCCTTACCAGTCTGATTTTTGATCAGCAAATATTGGAATACAGCCTCATCCAAATTCATACCACTATTAGCCACGCTGATACCTCATTTCTCAATTGACGTTGGCGGAACGCTACTACGATTGGATCCAATCCTTCTACTGGACTTTCATCCACGCTGGATGGGTGGACAGGCATTGAGGTGCTATAAGCGCCGTGACATCCTCTCGGCTTTGGAGTGGCCATTGGAGCTGGAGATGTTGAGTCATGAAGAAGTTAGAGCGCAGTGCGTGGCGGCCATGGGAGCGGACTTGGGCATCATGTATTGCGACCTCAACGACCACCTGATAGATATCCTGCTGCTATGGAAGCAATACGAGGCGCTTTTTGGCGTAGATCAAGATACTGTTCGTGTTCTTAACGACGCCGCCCCGACATTCTTCAGCGTTGTGCAGGCGCAGCTCTGGGACGGCGTAATGCTGGGCATTTCGAGGCTAACCGACCCACCAGTTAGCGCCGGGAAGAAAACACTCTCGATCAGAGCTATTCCGGATCTTGTGACTGACCTGGCTGTTAAAGCCAAAGTAGAAAGCGCTATCAACTTAGCGTTAATCGAGGCGGAGTTCACAAGGGCACACCGCAATAAGCGGATCGCGCACAACGATTTAGTGCGTATTCAGAACCAGATCGCAAACCCGCTACCCCCAGCAAGTCGTCAAAAAATCAAGGCTGGTTTGGATGCCATCTCTGTAGTGATGGAGGTTTTGAATGGGCACTATCGTGAGTCGACAATGCTGTACGACGATCTAATTTTTGACGGGGGCGCTGGTAGCGTTGTGTATTTGCTGAGAGACGCATTGAAGCATCGAGATAGCGAGCTTGAGCTCTGATTGAAATCCCGACCCCAGCGCCGGGCTTTTTCATTTCCGCCCAGCCCAGTGATATCGTTCACCCTTTTCCACAGGAGTGACCTGCATGAAGTTGATCGTAGGAGCGCTGGCGGTAGTGCTGTTGGCTGGGTGTGTATCCCCTGGGGATCTTCAGAAAAATGACCCGAGCTTCAAGGCAACAACCGCGAAAGACCCCAAGCGTTATGCGCTGTGTGTTTTCCCGAAATGGCAGGACGCCAGAAGCGATGCCTCAATGTCCGAGACAGAAAACGGATACAGATTGCTGGTCGCGAGCAACAATATGACCGACGAGCTGCTGGATATACGCAAAGCACCGAAGGGCAGTACCGTAACGCTGTATCAGCGCATGGCATGGTCGCCGGGCTATGGCCGAGGAGACATGAAGCAGGCGATAAAAGATTGCCTTTGAACACCCAAAAAACAGCCGCCGAAAGGCGGTTTTTTTATGTCTGGAGAAAACCGTGACAGCAACTGCACATTGTCGCCCAATGATGACGAGCATTCTTCTATCGGGTCCGCTGATTAAACTGTTCGGCCGAGTTCACTACCGCGAACTGGGCAGTCGTTCCGTAGGGGAGGCGTTCAAGGCGCTGAAGTGCACGCTGGAGGGGTTCGACGCAGCGATCAAAGATTTGGAGCGGCGCGGTCTGCGCTTCGCCATTTTCCGGAACAGAAAGAACGTACCTGAGAAGGATTTCGCGCTGGGCGGCGCTCAGGAAATCCGCATCGTGCCGGTGGTTGGCGGCAGCAAGCGTGCTGGCCTGCTTCAAACGATCATCGGCGCAGTCCTGATTGCTGCATCGTTCATTCCGGGGTTTCAGGCTTTGGCCCCGGTGGGCATTGCACTCGTTGCCGGCGGTGTCATCCAAATGCTCAGTCCGCAGGCCTCGGGCCTAAAGCAGAGCGCGTCCCCCGAAAACGCCCCGTCCTACGCCTTCGGCAGCGCCAAGAACACTACGGCCAGCGGGAACCCGGTGCCGATCTGTATCGGAGAACGCCGGTGGGGCGGGATGATCATCTCCGCATCTATTTTGGCGGAAGACAAAATCTGAATTTCTAGCGGCCATATGACATCATCGTGATTTAGCTAAGGTATCGCTAGGTGATGGATCAATTCGTTCATTTCGTTGAAGTAGAAAATAAATTTGAGGAAACCTGGTCCTATGAATGCGAGCCACTTCCCAATCTGTCCATAGATTCGATTGCTTACCTACTTTTTTCCGATAAGTCTGGCTTTTGGCTGGGAGAGGTCAGTCGCTGGAGTGATGTTAGGCAGATCAAAAATAAAAAACGCTCGCAGCGTTGGGTTTTTGAGTTCGGCAGAGGGAGAGGTTTCGGGAGCCATGCGACAGACCTACTCAATCTGTGTCATCGATCTCTGACCGCTAGCGACTTTAATAAAATCGATGGCTACTTCAGCTCCAGTCACAGTCTCGTCGAGGAGGCCGACATCAAAAGTGCTCTAGCGCTGAACCTTTCTGACGCTCGAGAGGCGATTGCAAATTACTATCGTGTCGAGTCAAGACAGGTCGAAATTCTCATAAGAAGTAATTAGTTCTACATAACCCGCTACGGCGGGTTTTTTATGCCTGGAGGAAAGCATGGGCGCAGCGGCACAAACGGAAATCCACGGCGAGAAGGGCGGAAGCAGCAAGCCGAAATCGCCGGTCGAAGCCAGCGACAGCCTGCGCTCGACCAACCTGGCAAAGTTGCTGATCGCCGTGGGCGAGGGCGAGTTTGACGGCGTTCCGACCGAGTACGACATCTACCTGGACAACACGCCGATCCGCGATGCCAGCGGCAACTACAACTTCCCAGGCGTGAAGTGGGACTGGCGCCCGGGCTCCGTGGATCAAACCTACATTCCGGGCATTCCGTCCGTGGAAAACGAGACGTCGCTGAACATCGAGTTGCGCAGTGATTCGCCGTGGGTGCGCTCGATTACCAACACCCAGTTGTCTGCCGTGCGCATGCGGCTGGCATGGCCTGCTTTGCAACGGGCTGACGACGAAGGCAACGTCGGCGGCTACCGCATCGAATACGCCATTGATGTGGCCACTGATGGCGGCGCCTATCAGCAGGTGCTGGTGGACGCGGTCGACGGCAAAACCACCACGCGCTACGAGCGTTCGCGCCGTATCGATCTGCCTGACGCTACTACTGGCTGGCAGATCCGCGTGCGCCGGCTGACGCCGAACCAGAACAGCAACAAGATCGCCGACACCATGCTGGTGGCTGGTTATACCGAGGTGATCGACGCCAAGCTTCGCTATCCGAACACCGCGCTGCTCTACATCGAATTCGACGCCGAGCAGTTCACCAACATCCCGGCCGTGACCGTGAAGTGCAAGGCCAGGCGCTGGATGGTGCCGAGCAATTACGACCCGATCCTGCGCACCTATACCGGCACGTGGGATGGCTCGATGAAGTCGGCCTGGACCAACAACCCGGCGTGGATCACCTACGGCATCTGCACGAACGAAATGTTCGGCCTGGGCAAGCGCATCAAGCCGTTCATGGTCGACAAGTGGGAGCTGTACCGGATTGCCCAGTACTGCGACCAGCTGGTACCGAATGGGCTCGGCGGTCAGGAACCGCGCTTTCTCTGTGACATGAACCTGCAGGGCAAGGCGGATGCCTGGTCGCTGCTGCGCGACATCTCGGCGATTTACCGGGGCATGACGTACTGGGCACAGGGCCAGCTGGTGATGCAGGCCGACATGCCGCGCGCGCAGGACTTCGACTACGTGTTTACCCGGGCCAACGTCATCGACGGGAAATTCTCGTACGGCAGCGCCTCGGCGAAAACCCGATACACCCGGGCCTTGGTCAGCTACGACAACCCGGCCAACAACTACGACACCGACGTCATTCCGTTCGCTGACTTGGATCTGCAGCGTCGCTATGGCGACCGGCCGACCGAGCTCAGCGCGATTGGCTGTACCCGCGCATCCGAAGCGCAGCGCCGTGGCAAGTGGGCGATCCTCAGCAACAATCAGGACCGCACCGTGTCGTTCAAGACCGGCATGGAGGGCGTGATCCCGCTGCCGGGCCACATCATCCCGGTGGCGGATTCGTTGCTGGCCGGCCAGGAAGTCGGCGGCCGCATCTCTACGGTATCCGGCCGCGTGGTGACGCTCGACCGTGACACCCAGGCCAAGGCAGGTGATCGGCTGATCATCAACCTGCCCGGCGGTCGGGCCGAAGGGCGCACCGTGCAGAGCGTCAACGGACGCGCCGTAACGGTCACGACCAACTACAGCGAGCCGCCGGTGGCGCAGCTGCAATGGGCGCTCGATGCGGATGACCTGGCAATCCCGCTCTACCGGGTGCTTCGCACCAAGCGCACCACCGAGGGTGACTTCGAAATCAGTGCCCTGCAGTTCGAACCAAGCAAGTTCGCGCACATCGACACCGGCGCGCGGCTGGAAGAACGGCCAATCAGCGTGATTCCGATCACCGTGGTTCCGGCGCCGGCCAGCGTCACCCTGGCGTCGACGTCGTCGGTGGTGCAGGGACTGGCCGTGGCCACCATGACCATCAGCTGGCCGGCCGTGGACGGCGCAGTCGGCTATGACGTGGAGTGGCGCAAGGACAGCGGCAACTGGATCAAGCTGCAGCGCACCGGCATGACCAACGTCGATGTGGTCGGCATTTACGCCGGTGCCTACGTGGCCCGCGTTCGCGCGGTGAGTGCGTACGACATCACGTCGATCTGGCGCAACTCGATCCTGACCAACCTCAGCGGTAAGCAGGGGCTTCCGCCGGCGCTGAGCTATCTGACGGCCACGCCGCTACTGTTCGGTATCTACCTCAAGTGGGGATTCCCGGCCGGCGCCGAGGACAGCCAGCGGACGGAGATCTGGTATGGCCCGACCACGGAACTGGACGCCGCCACCAAGTTGACTGATCTCGCGTACCCGCAGAGTGATTTCTCAATGCTCGGTCTGCGCGCCGGCGTGACGTTCTACTTCTGGGGCCGGATCGTCGACAAGATCGGCAACATTGGGCCGTGGTTCCCCATCGGCACAGGCGTGCAGGGGCAATCGAGCGCCGACGCTGCGGCGATTCTGGAAATGATTGCCGGCGAGATCGGCCGCACCGAGCTGGGGCAGGACATTCTAGACGAGATCGACAAGATCCCGGGGTTGCAGGCGCAGATCGATGCACTGGACGGCCTGAAGACTTACAACCCTGACGAAACCTACGAGGAATACGACCTTGTAGTCGTTGGTAAGCGGATCTATCAGGCCACTGGTGACGTGCCGTTGAACACGCCGCCGCCTAACCCGCTGTACTGGCTCGACGTGGGCCAGACCGTGGAGACGGCAAACGGACTTGCCCAGCAGGTTGCGACCAACACCGCCGAGATCACGGAACTCGATGGCGTGGTCACAGCGCAGGCAACGGCCTTTCAGGCGTTGCGCGCTTCGTGGCGCGACGAAGATGGGCAGGGGGATCTGGACGGCGCCATCAAGGAGTGGGGTAGCACGGCCGCCATTGCCAACGAAGACCGAGTCAGGTCATCCGAGAACCTGGCCAGCGCACAAAAGCTCACCACTCTTGATTCCAGGGTTGGTGAAAACGAGGCGAATGTAACTGACCTACGTCAGACGGTCGCCACGGACAAGGAAGCCACAGCGCAGGCGATCACGCAGGTAAGCGTCAAGGTCGGCGAGAACACCGCCGCCATTCAGGAAACAGCCACCGCCTTTGCTGACGTAAACGGCAATCTGAAAACCATGTGGTCCGTGAAGATGCAGGTCTCGGCGAACGGGCAGTACATCGCCGCTGGGATTGGTCTGGGCATCGAGAACGTGAACGGGGTTTTCCAAAGCCAATTCCTGGTTGCAGCTGACAGGTTCGCCATCGTCAACACCATCGCCGGCGGAGCCATTTCGGTGCCGTTTGCGGTTCAGGGCGGCCAGGTGTTCATGAACTCGGCGTTCATCGCTGACGGAACAATCACCAACGCCAAGATCGGCAGTTACATCAGCTCGACCAACTACATTGCCGGCCAGCAAGGCTGGATTCTCAATAAAGACGGAACGCTGGAAATCAACGGCATCGTGCCCGGTCAGGGCCGGCTGGTGATCAACTCGCTGAACGTCTCTGTCTACGACGCCAACAATGTATTGCGCGTTCGGCTCGGCTATCTGGGGTAATCAATGGCTTTATTCGGGCTTCGTGTCTTTGACGAGAATGGATTTCTCGCCATGGATACCAACAGCTTCACGTATCAGGTGTTGTGGCAGGGCGTGATCGACTTCAGCGGTACCACGCCCAGCTACACGCTGAACATTCCGGGCTTCAACCCTGCTAATTGCGTGTTCATGATCATCCCGACGAGGGCACAGGACGTGCAATCCTCTGAAACAGACGGTAGCGGCAACGCAAAATCCTACCCCTATGTCACGACCGCCGTCGGCCAAGTGATTGTGAGGCCGAAGAATCCTTCAGCGAGCGCTTCGACAGGTCAATCGAGGATTGTCGCCAAGGCCTACGCCATCAGGTACTCCACATGAGTTATGGCTTTCAGAGCATCAATGACAACGCCTTCGTACAAATTGACTCCGAAGCTCCAAGGCTTTGCGTGCTTACGAAGGGCTCATACGCAGGCGTGACCGATGCTTTTGCAACATTCGCTCGAGCGGTGACGAGTCAGGATCCGCCGCTTGTTTTTATTCGACCAGACCAGACCGGTTCGATTCAGGTACCCATTTCGGTTTGGTTCACTGGCGGCCCAGGAAACTGGACCGGTTTCGCCATGAAGGCCTCGAACGTGCTGGGCACCTTGAGCGGCCAGTATTTTGTTGCCGCATGGGCATCAATGGGGACTGCGGCTTATGGAATGCGTCTATGGGATGGTAATGGGGCCCTTGTCTACGACAGCGGTGCTCCGGCGGTTGTCGTTACCTTTGCTGCCGGAAACTGGACATACCTCGGCAGCGAGGTTTTGACAACAGGGCGCCGGTACATCTGGGGCATTTCAAAGGCCCTTGGCGCCGGTGAGTATGTTTCGCTCAATCCCTTCTCAATGAATTGCCACAACGATGCAACGGGCGGCGGCTGTGCGCTTGGCGTCGATTACGCCGGCGGCCGGATCATGATGTACAGCCTGGCAACCACAGCTTGGACTGATCAGGGCCATCGGCCATTCCTCTGCGCCAAACTGCTGGCCTGAGCTTCAACCTTTTCTGGAGATATTCAATGCCCTGGTACAAGTCCGGGACGGTTTCTGTCGTCCAAAATACCAATGCGGTGATTGGCGCGGGCACTGCGTTCATTGCCAACGCCAGAGTCGGTGATGCATTTCGCGGCCCAGATGGTGGCTGGTACGAAGTGACCAACATCGCCAGCGACACCGCGCTTTCAATCGCACCGGTATATCAGGGAGCGACCAATTCATCCGGGGTCTACGCGCTGGCCCCAATGCAGGGGTACGTCAAAGATTCTGCCGATGCTCTGCGTGCGCTGGTCAACCAATTCGGCGGTGTGATGGCTGTGCTGGGGCAGACTCCAACGCAGGCCGGCGTGCGCACGGCTTTGAACTTGACCAATACTGATGGACTTCCGGAGGGATCGACCAACAAGTACATGACCGCCGCCGGGGTTCGCGGCACCACCTTGACCGGCCTCGATCTCACGGTGAAGACGGCTGTCGTCGCGACCGATACGATACTGGCGGCCATCGGTAAACTTCAGGCGGCAAAGGCTGATGCATCAAGCCTTAACAGCGTGATAGACACAGCTTTGATTTCCGGACTGATTCCCTCCAGGCCGGCGCCAACCTCTCTGACCATTTCGACTGGGACCGCCTACATCCCGGGGCTCGGTCGTCGAGTCACGGTGAGCTCTGACATCACCTTGAGTGGCTTGGCGCTGCCCGCGTCTGTTTGGCATTACGCCTACCTGTACGAGAACGCAGGTGCCGCCGCTGTCGAGCTGGTCACGACCGCGCCATCCGCGCCTTACATGGGTACCGCCAGAACGAAAACGGGTGACACATCGCGGCGATTCATCGGCGCATTCCGGTCTGGTACAAACGGCGGCGTTTTGGGCTTCGCCATGGGCAGCGACGGAGTTCTCAACTATCGAGACAACCTGATCGCAGCACCATACCGGGTTCTTTCAAACGGAGCGGCCACTACCCCGACCACGATCGTCACTTCGGCAATCGTACCGATCAACGTGACGAAAACCGTTCGCTTGAACATGAACAACAACGGCACCCCTGTGGCAAGCCTCGCCCCCGGCAACTTCAACGTAACCACGGTCGGGTCAGAACCAGGCGGGAAAGTGTCCTGTGACACGACCCTGGATGAATCGGGGAACCTCTGGTACTTCAACTCTGGTACCGGCGGATCGCTTTCAATCGATATTACCGGCTATGGGATGGACAGATGATGCCTTACGCAATCACAGGCTACGGCTGGCGGGCTGTAGGCGACGACTTTACTGAAGCCGATCTGGCCGAAGGCGAAAGCCTTGTCGATGAAATTCCCCAGTCACTGATCGATGCAATCGCTGAGCAAGAGTTGCTTCGAGAAACGACGGCGGACCTCAACGCGCGAACCCGGCTGGCAACTGCCCAGGTAACAGCACTGCAAGGCCGGGTCGATGCAATCAACGACGCCATCGACGGCGATTACGCCTTGCCGGAGGAGGTCGAAGAAAAGCCGCTTCGCGTGGCGATGTTGGCCGAATGGAAAAAGTACCGCGTGTTTCTCGGGCGAGTCACGGGTCAGCCTATCTGGCCAACTGCACCGGCATGGCCAGAACAACCGGCGCTCTATAACGACGAAACCACTGTAGCTCGGGCGTAAAGCGCGCCGAACCCAACAAATGACCAGCCCGCCGTCGAGCGGGTATTTTTTTGCCTGGAGAAAAGAATGACCGTCACTGAAAAAGACCGCGACGTCCTTGCTCGCACGCTGTGGGGCGAGGCGCGCGGCGAGAGTCTGGCCGGCAAGATTGCCGTGGCCTGGACGATTCGCAATCGCGTGTTCGACGGCAAGACCAATTCATGGTGGGGGGAGGGCTACGCCGGCGTGTGCCAGAAGCCCTACCAGTTCAGCTGCTGGAACAAGGGGGACCCGAACTATCCATTCCTGAGTGGCGCGCGGGAGATCCCTTTCCGCGAACTGGCGCAGTGCCGGATTGCTGCTGACCAGGTAATCGACGGCAAGGTGTCGGATCCTACTGGCGGTGCCACGCATTACTACGCGCTCAGCATGAAGACTCCGCCAGCCTGGGCGGCCAAGGCGAAGCAGACGCTGTTGCTCGGTGGCCACGTCTTCTTCCGGGATGTGCCGTGATGGTCGTGCCGTGGCGAGTTGTCGGCGCGGTAGTGCTGGCGCTCGCCGGCGCTGCCTTGGCTTGGCAGGTTCAGGACTGGCGATTCGGCAAACAGCTGGCCGAGCAGTCCAGGCTGCACACCGAAACCCTTAATCAGCTGACCATGGCCGCCGCCACCGCGCAGCAGGCCGAGCAGGACAATCGGCTGGCGCTCGAGCAGCGGCTGGCGGCCAGTGACAAAACCCACTCCGAGAAAATGACCAATGCTCAAAAAGCCCAGGCTCTCTTGCGCGATCGTCTTGCCACTTCTGATCTGCGGCTGTCAGTCCTCCTCGACGCGGGTTCAACCGGTGGCTGCCCAGTGCCTGCCTCCGCCGGCGCCGGCGGCGTGGATCATGCAGCCGTACGCGCCAGACTTGACCCAGCGCATGCTCAACGAATTGTCGCCATCACCGACGAAGGCGACCGTGGACTGATTGCGCTGCAGGCGTGTCAGGCCTATATCCGCGCGCTGACCGGTGGCTCAGAGCCACAGTTGCGACCTGATCGACCTTGACCCATGATTTAGATTCCTTTTGATGAAGCGGTGCCATGGACAAGCAGCTGGCTGCATACTCAATAGTACTGACGATCATCTGGGTATCAGCGGTAATCGCTGTGATGTATTGGATGTCGAGCTGAATGTAATGGTGAGCGATATAGAAGGCGTGGTGCTGGGCGAGAAGATGCAGCGAGAGGCGGACCGGCTGCTGGCGGAAATTGTCCGGGCCGATTCGATGATTATCGCGGTGAAGGCGGGGGCACGTGCGGATGGCTTCGTGCTGGGATTGGAAACCGGCGGAGCTCTGCGCGCCGGCGACGCTGAAAGGCTTTACATCATTTTTGAAGCGGCTCTGGTGGAGCGCTTGAAAATATTGTCGCGCGGCTGAATCATTCGACCGGTTCGATCAGGTCCGGGCCTTGGTTTCGGACATTTCCCACGGCCCGGTCAACTTTAAACCACTCAAACACCTCAGTCGGCTCGCCCTGGTGCAGCACCATTTGCTCAGCGCGCTCTTTCGGTGTGGCCGGGTCCAGCCATTCTCTGGACAGATCTGGCGATAGGGCGACCGGCCTCCGGTCATGAATGTCGACCATGCCGCCGGCACTGTCGGCGGTGATGATGACAAAGCCGTCATGCTCGCCCGGGCCATGTTCTTCGTTCGGATACTGGCCGATCGCCGCACAGAGAATTGGAGACTGATCCCGATGCCGGATCAGGTACGGCTGCTTCTTCGGGCCACCCTCGTCAACCCACTCGAACCAGTTGTTGATCGCGATGATTGCCCGGTGCGGCCAGATGGCGCGGAAGAATGGACCGTGGGCGACTTTCTCGACCCTGGCGTTGATCGGTGCGGCGCGATCCTTGGCCCAGTGCGGGCGCCATCCCCAGCGCACCATGTCTGCGTGCAGAAACTCGCCTTCCTGGTGGAAGAGGGCAAGCTGGGCAGTCGGCGCGGCGTTGTACCGCCCGAGAGGCTTTTCGCCGGTTGAGTTGATCAGGGCGTTCGGCATGCTGAGCGCTGCCACGAAGTCGTGAATTCCGCTGTATTGGGAGAGTCGTCCGCACATTGCCAGATCCTCGCATGAGCTTTCAGCGTAGACCTGCTGGTGCCGGCTTTGTCACAAAACCTTTTCCGGCGCAGGTCTGGCAGTCATCGCACGTGCCAAATCGGTCAAGGCACACAGGGCAGGTGCAGAACGCCGCTGATTCAATGTGTGGTCGCACCTTTTCAAAAGTACGCAGATCGCGCTCTTCCTTTGCGACTTGGCCAGCATCAACCAGCGCGCGGTAAGTGTCTGGGTCGTCGATGGGGCTGTAGTCGACGCCACCGATTACTCGCTCAGTTTCGACCAACTGGTATTGCTGCCCATATATGGCCAGGATCAGTCCGGAAATTTTGCCAATGTTCCTGGAGAGCCCCAGGTTGAGATGTATGCCTTCTTGACCAGAGTAAACCTTCCCGTCGTACGCGGATGACGCGCCTCGCGGCGCGGCAGATGCGAAGTTGAATATGGATCTGCTGATGGTGCCCAGCAGCTTTCCGTTGTCGATCTGCACGACTTTGTAGGTCGACGCACCACGGTAATGGCCAGGCGAATTCTGCAGCTCCTCGACGGCGTGCCAGTAAGCAGCGTCTGCCATCTCGTTCATGTCGAACTGTTCAAGCTGGTCGATCAGTCCCTCTGTTTGCAGCGCCGCCGACATCTCATGAAGGGTTTCGCGGTGCCCCTCTGGGTTTTGCATGCGGAAATCTTGATCATCGAGAGTTGAGCGCCATCGCTGGAGTCGGAGGGCTTTCGCCTGGTCGAAATTCATGGGAACGGATTCACTGTACAAATGCTGTATGCATGTACAGTAATCGAGTCCCGCCAGGTGGGCGAGGGTGAAGCGACGAGCTGTAACCGGTCATCTTCGAAATGACGTCGCTGACTTGATGACAAAAAGTTGTACAGCTAAATTTAAGTTGTACAGCTTTTTTTGGAGTTAAACGGAATGACACCTCTGGATAAACTTCTGAACTGGCACTCGGATTGGCGGGTCTCGAGTTCCACAGTCGAGTGCAGACACTGCGGCGCCTTGCAACATGAAGACGCGAAATTAGAACTGTTTGAACACAACCCGACCTGCAAGCTCTACCAGGCGAGAATAAATCCGTGGCGAGAGTTGCATGAGATTACGACAGCTTTTGGCCGGAGTGATCCGGTCATTCGGGAGTCATCAGCACGGCCAGCGTCATCTTGATGAATTCTTCATTCCTGTCGATCGCCGTGAGGGAGCTGCGAACGTTTTCGCCGACCTCCGTAGCTCCACGTTTCTCAACCCAGAGGGTGAGCTCCATGATGGCAGCCTCAAGGGCGAGTTGGTTCTCGTTGATTTTGAAGAGCAGGGAAGGGAGCAGATCAGAGTTGGACATTGCGGTTTCCTCCGTGGAAGAACCTAGCGTAGCACCGTGTTACATGAAGAGTGTTTTAAGTTCGGCAGGACGCCGGAGAGGGGAGTGAAAAGCTGTTAGTTATGGAACGCGTCCAGAATAGTTATGGAACGCATCCTGAGGTGCGAAGATTTTTCAGAACGCCAGAAACGACAAAGCCCTGAATAATCAGGGCTTTGAAGTACTAAATATGGCGGAGGCGATGGGATTCGAACTCATGGACCTGTTACAGTCGACGGTTTTCAAGACCGTTGCCTTAAACCACTCGGCCACACCTCCGTTGCGTTGCGGGCGCCATAATACCTGAATGAAACACACTGTCAAACTCTGTGCATGGCTTGTTACAGAGCGTCTGTTATGATCTTTGCGACTGAACGTTTCAAACCAACAGGAGTGTCGCCATGCGCGAACAGGATTACGCAGTTCACAACAGCGTGCAGGCTGAGCAGCTAGAGGTTAGCCGCGTCCTGCGCAACACTTACGGTCTACTGGCGCTCACCCTCGCATTCAGCGGTGTGATGGCGTTCGTGGCCCAGCAGATGCGGGTCGGCTACCCGAATATTTTCGTGGTGCTGATCGGTTTCTACGGGCTGTTCTTCCTCACCAACAAGCTTCGTGATTCCGCCTGGGGCCTGGTGTCGGCGTTTGCCCTGACCGGTTTCATGGGTTTCCTGCTCGGCCCGATCCTCAACCGTTACCTGGGCATGCAGGGCGGCGCTGAAGTGGTCAGCTCCGCGTTCGCGATGACCGCACTGGTGTTCGGTGGTCTGTCGGCCTACGTGCTGATCACCCGCAAGGACATGAGCTTCCTCGGTGGCTTCATCACCGCCGGTTTCTTCGTTCTGCTGGGTGCGACGCTGGCAAGCATGTTCTTCCAGATCAGCGGCCTGCAACTGGCGATCAGCGCAGGTTTCGTACTGTTCTCCTCGGTTTGCATCCTGTTCCAGACCAGCGCCATCATCCACGGCGGCGAGCGCAACTACATCATGGCGACCATCAGCCTGTATGTATCGATCTACAACCTGTTCGTCAGCCTGTTGCAGATCTTCGGCATCATGAGCCGCGACGACTGATCGCTGCACCGCTATAAACAGAAAACCCGCGAAAGCGGGTTTTTTGTTGCCTGCGAAGAAGAAAGCAGACGTTCAATTGATCACGATGCTGCCATCGGCCTGTTGTTTGTAGATCGTGTAAGGCAGCAGCAACGTATCGAGCACTCCCGACACGGCTGCATCGACCAGCAGACCCGGCGTCGCGTTCTTGTAGTTGAACGCATCGACGTCATCCGGCTTTTCGGCGTGCAGCATGCAGAAATCGTACGTCACGCCGCTGTAGATGCGCGGTACAGCGCCGCAGTAGGATTTTTTAGTCTTCAACTGGTCGGTGGAAGACTTATCGCTGAACGCCACGGTCTGCACCGTCCCGCACCCGGCCAGCATCAACATCGCCAGCATCATTGCCTGAATTTTCATACCGCCAATCCTTCGCCGGAAAAAACACAATCTACGCCGCTCACGCCATCGGCGGCAATCGACGTTTCACCGGGGTCTTCTTGACGATCGCGGTATTGGTTTCCGCCAGCGTATTCAACCGGTCAAGCAGGGTGTCCAGCTGCTCCATCGAGCGCACATGCAGGCGCGCGATAAAACAATCTTCTCCGGTGACCTTGTCACACTCGGTGAACTCGGGAATCGAAAGGATCTGCCGCTCCACTTCCTGCAACTGCCCCGGCAATGGCCGCACCCGGACAATCGCCTGTAACTGATAACCGAAGCATTTCGGGTCAATCTCTACGGTGTAACCCTTAAGCACACCACGCTCCTCCAGACGCCGCAGGCGCTCGGCCACGCTGGGCGAGGACAACCCGCTGATTTGCGCAAGGGCCTTGAGCGAGCGGCGCGAATCCTCCATCAGAGCTCCGATCAGGATCTGGTCGATATCGTCGGTCATACAAGAAACTCCCGCATTAGGCGAATGGCACAAACCACCCTTGATAAAAAAGGCAGAAACCGAGTTTAGCCTGCTTTTTGCGCTGGAGAAGTTTCGGTCTCGCTTGGCATACTTTTGCCACACATTAAGGAGATTGATGATGGACAACACACTCCGTCGCGGCTCATTCGAAATGACCGCCGCCATGCTGATATCCGGGACAATCGGCTGGTTCGTGCTGGTGTCGGGGCAACCGGTGCTGGACGTGGTGTTCTGGCGCTGCGTATTCGGCTCCGGGACCTTGCTGCTGATCTGCGCCGCATTCGGCTTTCTGCGCCCAGGCATCCTGACCCGCACCATTTTCCTGCTGGCGGTGCTCAGCGGAATGGCAATCGTCGGCAACTGGGTGCTGCTGTTCGCCTCGTATTCACGGGCATCGATTGCCATCGGCACGGCGGTGTACAACGTGCAGCCGTTCATGCTGGTGGGTTTGGCGGCATTGTTTCTGGGCGAGAAGATCACCCTGCAGAAGCTGTTCTGGCTGGCGATTTCATTTATGGGAATGCTGGCCATTGTCAGTGCCCATGGGGGGCAAGGCGAGGGCGGCAGTGATTACCTGACGGGGATCGCGCTGGCGCTGGGTGCGGCGTTTCTGTACGCCATCGCCGCGTTGATCATCAAGCGCCTGACCGGCACACCGCCGCATCTGATTGCGTTGATCCAGGTCTGCAGCGGTGTGTTGCTGCTCGCGCCGTTCGCGCATTTTTCAGCAATGCCCGAGGCGCCAAGTGCCTGGGCCAGTCTGGTGACGCTGGGCATCGTCCACACCGGTCTGATGTATGTGCTGCTTTACGGCGCGATTCAGAAACTGCCGACCGCATTGACCGGCGCGCTGTCGTTCATCTACCCGATCGCGGCGATTTTCGTCGACTGGTTTGCCTTCGGCCACCAACTGCAAACTCTGCAATGGGTCGGCGTGGCGGCAATCCTGCTGGCAGCAGCCGGCATGCAACAGGGTTGGGGATTGAAGTCACGTCGTCTGCTCGCTCAGTGAATTCAGATCTCCTTGACCGCGGCTTTGAACAGTCCTCTTAGTTGTTGATTGCCGGCATCGACCAGATGGTTATCGTCGAAATACAACGGCACACCTTGCTTTGACCCCATGCAGTTACCGTCCGGACAAAGCAGCGGGGTCGGGTCCAGCACCTGTGCATTGCACCGTTTCGCCACAGTTTCAATGGCATCGTTGGCGATTCGGTTGCGTTGCTCGTAATCCTGCAACGGGATGGAAATATCGGCAGTGTCACCAAAAATGCGTTGATGCAGATTCAGGCCTTTATAGACGCTGAACGGCATCTCCGGGATTGGTTTGACGATGTAAACCGGATGGTTTTCGGCGATGGCGCACACGGTGTTCGCGTATTCAGCGACGTAGGCCTCGCTGAAAGACATTGGCTGCTGATCGGGAAAGCGAATCCGATAGCTGTTGTTACGACTCGGATCGGCATACAGCGCCGCTCTGCTGAACAGCACCACTGGAATTCCCGTGTATGAATTCTTCAATATTTGCAGTTTTTCGTGATTGAACGCCTGACATTGACGCTCGAGTGTTTTGTCGTGCATCTGGAAGTTCTGCAATGTCGGACAACCACCCAGGGACCACGACAAAGCTGCTTGCGGATTATCCATCTGCACGGCAGCGGCGGTGGATTGCGCATGACTGTCGCCAAACAGAATGACTGACACCTCGCCGTTGCCCAGTTTGCAATCGGCGGCGCCATGGGCATTCGGGCGGCATTCCTGGGTATAGAGTTTGCTGGTGTACTCGGGTTGCCCGAGGTCGACAAAGGCAAAGCGAAGTGATGGGTGATTCTTGACCAGCGACGCCGTCGCGGCAGACACGACAACCATTCCGGTCACCCACGATGCATACCTGAAGAGCGTACCGCGTACCGACTTTATCGGCTTGATCCTGGATTCCACCAGGTAATACGACCCGGCACCCAGAACAAATGACAACGCCACCGCGCCCCAGACGTGTGGCCAGCTATTGAGCAGGCCACAAGTGTAGAGAAGAACCACCAGTGGCCAGTGCCACAGATAAACCGAGTAGGAAATGGTGCCGGTCAATTGCAGTGGCTTGAACGTGCTGAAAACCGATCGGGTATTACCGTAGATCACCAGTACCGTGCCCAGAACCGGCAAGAGTGCCAGGTAACCCGGCCAAAGGTCCTGTTCCGAAAAACACAACACACTACCCAAAATTGCCAGAAGCCCAAGGCCTTCACAGATGGAGCCGTTGCGCTTGCTCAGTTGCAAGGGAAAGAGAAATACGAGGCCACCGGCAATCAATTCCCAGGCTCGGGTCGGCAGCATGTAGAAGGCAAACACCGGATCCGAGCGTGTGATGACAGTCGAGGCGGCAAAAGACGCAGCAGCCAGTATCAACAAGCTGTAGCGGGTCTTTTGTGCGCCCAGGCACTTGTAAAGCGCCATCAGCAGCAAGGGATACAGCATGTAGAACTGCCATTCGACTGACAGCGACCAGGTGTGCAGCAACCAGTTCTCGTGCAGCGGTGCGTCGAAGTAGCTGCCACCCTTGGCGAACATGAAGTTGGAACTGAACAGCAGGCTGCTTTTGATCGTTCTGATGACGTCGCGAAAGTCATCCAGCGGCAGAAAGACGAAACCGAACAGCAGCAGGGCGAGACACACCACCAGCAATGCCGGGATGATGCGTCGGGCTCTCGAGGCGTAAAACCCCAGTAACGAAAAGCGCTGCTGTTCCAGGCCCGTGAAGATGATGCCGGTCATCAGGAAGCCGGAAATGACGAAGAACACGTCTACGCCTGCAAAACCGCCACCGAATCCTGGAACCGCGAAGTGATAGAGCACCACCGACAGCACGGCAAGCGCCCGCAAGGCATTGATATTCGTCCTGAATTGCATTGAAGCATCCATCCACGTCCGTTGTGGGGGCGCATTGTAGAGAGTATGTAGAGTTTGTTACATCGGAAAAGTCTCAGATATTCCAGCGCGGCGCAGTCTTCGCCAGACGCTGGCGCATCTCGCCGATGTTGGCTGCCAGTTGTCGGGTCAGCAGACGGTAGCCATCCAGCGGGCTGTAAATCGGCGTGTCGAGGCTGGCGTCCGGCAATTCCACCGGACGTCCCAGTCGCTGGACCGCACCGGATTTCAACGCTCGGGCCATGCCGATCAATTGCACGCGAATGTGCCGGTGTTCGGCCTTGAGCGCCGCTTGCAGGTGCGTCATGGCGTCGGGGTCGTTGGCGTCCGGGCGGATGTTGCCGAGGATTTCCAGAGTGCTGATGCACATGCGCAGGTTGCGCTGGATAGCGTCCAGCTCGGTCATCGACACTTTGACTTCCTTGGACACAGAAGGCATCAGCGAACGCAGTTGCACCATCACCGCGTTCAGCCGGTTCATCAACTTCAAGTGTTCGTCGGCGGTCACCGGTTGGCCGCCGATGATCCGTCCGTACACCGTCGCGCAATCGCGCAGCGCGTCGGCCAGGTTGTAGCGCCACGAGTACACCGCGTACAGCGGCAGGGCGAAGGAAAAGGCCAGGGCCAGGGCGATGCCGATCAGGATATCGACCCCACGCCACAGCCCGTCGGTGATCGGGTTGTCGCCATGCCCGGCGACGATGAACACGGTGATGGCCGAGAGCAGGGCGGTGTAGCCGCCCTTGCCGATGGCGTGATACGAGAAGAATCCGCACACCACCGCCATCGCAAAATAGGTCAGCCACGGCATGCCCAGCCACGCCTGCTGCGCCACTATCAACAAACCGACGCCGGCACCGATCAAGGTCCCGGTGGCGCGTTCGGCGGCTTTCTTGCCGATGTTGCCGTGGTGCTGCAAGCCGCCGATCACCACCAGCATGGTCACCGACGCCCACTCGCCGTGGGGCAGGTTGATGCCGGTGGTCAGCAGGATCGTCGCCAGCAATCCCAGCGCGACCCGCACCGCGTGAATCGTTCGTGCATGGCGATAACGTCGATACGGGTCGAGCAATGGCCGCAGGATCCGCCGCAACAGCGGCGGCCAACGGTGGGGGCTGAAAGTGCTCAGCGGTGTTTCCTCCTCAGAAGATGTAGTCGGTGGCGATGAAGTTCGAATCTCGTCCGCGAATGATTTCGCTGATCAGATCTTTATTGGGTTCCTGGAACTTGGTGGCCACCAGCGTACGGATCGAAAACACCCGCAGCGCATCGTGTACCGACAGCGTGCCTTCGGCGGAGTTCTTGCGCCCGTTGAACGGGTAGGTGTCCGGGCCGCGCTGGCATTGGGCGTTGAGGTTGATCCGCCCGACCTGGTTGGCGAAGGTGTCGACCAGTCGGCCAACCGCCACCGGGTTGGTGCCGAAGATGCTCAGTTGCTGGCCGAAGTCCGATTCCAGCACGTAGTCGATCACGGTATCGAGGTGACGGTACGGCACGATCGGCACCACCGGGCCGAACTGCTCTTCCTGATAGACACGCATCTGCGGCGTCACCGGGTACAGGACCGCCGGGTAGAAGAAAGAGGCCCGCGCTTCGCCGCCATTCGGGTTGACCACCTGGGCGCCTTTGCTCTGCGCATCAGCCACCAGCCCATGCAGGTAATCGACCTTGCCTGACTCTGGCAGCGGCGTCAGCGAAACCCCGCTGTCCCATGGCATGCCTGGTTTGAGGCTGGCCAGTTTGGCGTTGAATTTCTCGATGAAGCTGTCGACCACAACCTCATGCACAAACAGGATTTTCAGCGCGGTGCAGCGCTGGCCGTTGAACGACAGCGAACCGGTGACCGCTTCGCTGACCGCGTTGTCCAGATCCACCTCGGGCAGGACGATCCCGGGGTTCTTCGCATCCAGGCCCAGCGCGGCACGCAAGCGGTGCGGTTTCGGGTGCAGTTTTTTCAGGTCGCTGGCGGCCTTGTTGGTGCCGATGAAGGCGAAGATGTCGATCTTGCCGCTGGCCATCAGCGCGCTGACGGTCTCGCGGCCGCTGCCGTAGATCACGTTGATCACGCCGGTCGGGAAGCTGTCGCGGAAGGCTTCAAGCAACGGGCGGATCAGCAGCACTCCGAGCTTGGCCGGTTTGAACACCACGGTGTTACCCATGATCAGCGCCGGAATCAACGTGGTGAACGTCTCGTTCAGGGGATAGTTGTAAGGGCCCATGCACAGCGCCACGCCGAGCGGGACGCGGCGGATCTGGCCGAGGGTATCCTGCTCCAGCTCAAAACGGCTTGACCGGCGGTCGAGTTCTTTCAGCGCATTGATGGTGTCGACGATGTAGTCGCAGGTGCGGTCGAACTCTTTTTCCGAGTCCTTGAGGTTCTTGCCGATTTCCCACATCAGCAGTTTCACCACGGCGTCACGCTGCTGGCGCATGCGCCCGAGGAAGGCTTCGACGTGCTGGATGCGTTCGGCCACGCGCATGGTCGGCCACAGGCCCTGGCCCCGGTCGTACGCGCGCACGGCGGCGTCGAGGGCGGTGAGGGCGGTGTCGGCGTCCAGCAGCGGCGTGCTGCCGAGGATCACTTGTTCATCGCCATTGTCGCCGTGCAGATAGACCGGGCTGCGCACGGTGGCGAGCGGGCCGTCCCAGCGGCGCAACTGGCCATCGACCAGGTATTCGCGTTGCTCGACCTGACCGTCGAGGCGGTATTTTTCCGGGATGTCGCTGACAGAAGGGAACAGGTTGCCAAGGATGTTTGCTGTGGTCATGTCGCTACCCCGTAGAAGATGTCGGCGGGCCGATTGGAAAAGGCTCTACAGGTTATACGCCTGAATTCACTGAAATTTAAACCCGCAAATGTCACGGGAATGTCACGCAAGGCGTAAGCCCTGACTGGCCCCGTATGCCCCCTCACTGTCCCGCAATGCCCTCAACCCGCCGCCGTCGCTGCCTTAAGGTGTGATCACAACAATAAGCGGCACCTCACGCGAGGATCTTTATGCGGGCATCCCGATTCACCTGGCTGCTGATGCTGGCCGTTGCACTGGCCGGTTGCGGCGAAGACGCCAAACCCCCGACCTCATCCGGCATTGCCCCTGGGGCCATGCCCTCCGACCCGGCGCTGGCGCAGATCTACGCCAACAGCTGCCAGCTCTGCCACGCCAACCCCGCCGCCAATGCGCCGCTGACCGGTGACCGCAAGGCCTGGGAACCGCGCATCCAGCAGGGCGCCGACACGCTGCTCGACCACGCCATCAACGGCTACAACGGCATGCCGCCGATGGGCCAGTGCGTCGAGTGCTCGGAAGACCAATTCCTTCAGTTGATCGGCTTCATGGCCGACCAGCCGCTCCCACAATAAGGACCCTGGCATGCCGATAGATCTGACACGCCGGCAGTTGTTGCAACGGGCAAGCATCGTCGGCGCGTTCAGCGCGCTGGCTTCCAATCCGGCGCTGGGCCAGTTGATGCGCGCACCTCGGCTGATTCCCTGGCGCAACTGGTCGGGCGGGCAGAGTTGCCTGCCGGCGGCGCGGGTGGCGCCGAAGAATCTCGATGAGCTGACGACGGTCATTCAGCAGGCACCGGGCAAGATTCGTCCGGTCGGTTCGGCGCATTCCTTCAGTGCGCTGGTGCCCACCGATGGCACGTTGCTGTCGTTGAGCTATTTCAATGGTCTGCTCGATCACGACCCGAAAACCCTGCAAGCCGAATTCGCCGCGGGCACTCCGATGTCGCGCATGGGCGTGCCGCTCAAGGACATCGGCCAGGCCCTGCAAAACATGGCCGACATCGATTACCAGACCCTCGCCGGGGCGATTTCCACCTCGACCCACGGCACCGGCAAAACCTTCCAGTCCTACTCGGCCCACGTCTGCGGACTGCAACTGGTGACCGCCAGTGGCGAGGTGCTGGATTGCGACAGCCAGCGTCATCCCGAAGTGTTCAACGCCGCCCGGGTATCCCTCGGCGCGTTGGGCGTGGCCACCAAAGTCCGCCTGCAAAACCGCCCGGCCTATCGCCTGCGGGAAACCCAGTGGATCGCCAAGACCGAAGAACTGCTCGAAGACCTGGACAAGAACACCCGCGAAAACCAGCACTGGGAAATGCTCGTCGTCACCCATTCCGATTACGCCTTGTCGATCGCCCTCAACGAAAGCACTGACCCGCCCACGCCGCCGATTCCGCCCGAAGAGGAGGGCGGCAACGAGTTCGTGACGTTGATCGAGAAGATCGACAAGTACGGCAGCGATTTCCCGGGCCTGCGCAGTTCGCTGCTCAACAGCCTGCGGCATCTGGCGAGTTTCGACGACCGGGTCGGCGACTCGTTCGACATCTACGCCAACGTGCGCACCGTGCGTTTCAACGAGATGGAATATTCGGTGCCCGCCGAACACGGCCCGGCCTGCCTGCGCGAGATTCTCAAATTGATCCGCGACAAAGACCTGCGCACCTGGTTTCCCATCGAGTACCGCTACGTGAAGGCTGACGACATTCCACTGAGCATGTTCGAAGGCCGCGACAGCTGTTCGATCTCGGTCCACCAGCATTACCAGATGGACCATCACAACTTTTTCGCCGCCGTCGAGCCGATCTTCTGGAAGTACAACGGCCGCCCGCACTGGGGCAAGTTGCACACGCTCAATGCCCGCACACTGCAAACGCTCTATCCGCGCTGGCAGGAATTCATTCAGGTACGCCAGGCGCTGGACCCGAACGGCAAGTTTCTCAACGGGCATCTTTCGTCGATTCTGGGGGTGAGCTGATGGCGGTCAATCGACGTGATTTCGTGCTGGGTACGTTGGGTGTCGGTGCCTTGCTGGTGGGCGTGGGTGCGTGGCTGCGGCCGGGGGATCGCGGCGGGCCTTACAGCGACTATTTCCGAGCGCTGAACAACGAACTCAAGGCCAACGGCCCGATGCGCCCGGTGTTGCTGATCGATCTGGATCGCCTCGATCACAACATCGACGTGGTGATGCGCTCGGTCAAACGCACGGGCAAGCAGTTGCGGCTGGTGGAGAAGTCGCTGCCGTCGCCGGGACTGCTCAGCTACATCGGCCAACGGGCGGGGACGCAACGGCTGATGTCGTTTCATCAGCCATTTCTCAATCACGATGCGGTGACGTTCCCGCAGTCGGACATCCTGCTCGGCAAGCCCTTACCGGTACGCTCGGCTGAGCTGTTCTATCAAACCCACAAAGGTCCGTTCGACCCGACGAAGCAACTGCAATGGCTGATCGACAACCCCGAACGCTTGCAGCAATACCTCGCGCTGGCCCAGGGATTGGGCACGCGGATGCGGATCAATATCGAGCTCGACGTCGGCCTGCACCGGGGCGGCGTCAGTGACGTGAACGTGCTCGGGCAGATGCTCACGCTGATCGCCGCCAACCCGCAGCACCTGGAGTTCGCCGGGTTCATGGGCTACGACCCGTTCGTGGGCATGGGCGTGCCGGGGATTCTCGGTTCGCCCGAGGAACTGTTTGCCAAGGTGATGGTGATTTATCAGCGCTGCGTCGACTTCACCCGGCAGCAATATCCGGCGCTGTGGCATGACGGCTTGTGCCTGAACACCGCCGGCAGCCCGAGTTATCGCATGCATGAAAACGAACACCTGAGCAGTGAAGTGTCGGTGGGGACGGCGATGCTCAAGCCGACGCATTACGATCTGCCGTCGCTGGTTGAACATGAACCTGCCGCGTACATCGCCACGCCGGTGCTGAAAAGCACGGGGGCGGTGAATATTCCGGCGCTGGATGACAAGTCGAAACTGTTTTCGTGGTGGGACACCAACCAGCGGCAGACCTTTTTCATCTACGGCGGCAACTGGATGGCCGAGTTCGAATCACCGCCCGGATTGCAGAGCAATGGTGTTTACGGCCGTAGCTCGAATCAGGAGATGGTCAATGGTTCGAATACCGTGGGGCTGACGGTGGAGGATCAGGTTTTTCTGCGGCCGACTCAGACTGAGGCAGTGTTGCTGCTGTTTGGTGATTTACTGGCGGTGCGCGGCGGCAAGATTGTCGATACCTGGCCTGTGTATACCTGAAGGTTATTCGGGTTTGAACCCTGGCAAGCCTTGCGATGAACGCCATTCTTTTATGGTTCGGGTTATTCCTTCCGCTGAGTCATCGGCCTCGGGCAGCGGACGATAGATCAGGTTCATCTTCTCCGGATGCCCGACGATCTTGTTGAAGTGGCGAACCAGCAAGTCGGCGCGGGTATCAGAAGGCGCCTGGTCCTCTTTGAATATTTCTTCCAGAAAACTAACGAACTCGCGCTCCGTGTATTCAGAAATGTTGTTTTTGATAAAGGGATCCTTCATTTTCTTTCCTTAATTCTGATGTACGTCAATGTGGTTTCGAGGTGTGTTAACTCGCATGTTATCGACGTCGTAAACCGGACCACCCTCTGAAATCAGCTCCACGTGATGTATCTCATGCGAGATCCTTGAGCCTGCCACATCCGAAATATCGACACGCGGGGCTTTTCCTGCTCGCATACGATCCAGATCCCTGCGCGAAAACTGGGAACTCAATTCCGGCCTTTTCGATACGGCGGTCCAGAACGCTCGTCGGAATGTATCGAAGCTGGAGAAACGACGTCCTCTTAATTGACTGGCCATATTGGTTGGAATTGGCGCTCCGAGTCCGGAACGGGCAGTGTCGAGCCATCGTCCCTCCACATCCTCACCCACCCCCGTCACAACCCCCGGCTCATACCGCGTGCTGAGCACCACATAAATCGGTGCCAGCCCCGCATTCGCCGGAAACCAGACGATTGCGTCGTGATAATCCGGCGGATGCTGCGGATTAACGAGGATGCGGTCAGTCTTCTCGCCCGGCGGATACACCCAGATCGTCGGCAGCGGCGGGGCGCCTTCGAGGGCCGGGATGGAGGGGGCGTCATCGGGGTTGGCGGCGGGTGTCCAGGTCAGCCCGATGCCGTGGCCGAGGTCGGCGACGAAGTGTTTGCCTTCTTGCCGGGCTTTGATGACCGGGACGAACTCCCAGTCCTTCTTGCCACCCGTGTAGAAGCCGTAGGCACTGATGGAGCCGTCGGGCAGTGTCTTGGCATTAAAGCGCACGCGGGTACGGCCGCTGGTGAGCTGCGCGTATTGTTCGTTGGTGTAGAAAGCGCTGTCGGACGAGATATCGGTGTTGGGGATCAACAATGCCAGGGTGCCGGCGGCACTGGCGCCGCTCAGCAGGCTGAGCCCGAGCGAACCACCGAGCCTTTGCCCCAGCGCCCGACCGGTGCCGGAGCCCGCCACCCACTTCAACGGAACGCCTTCAGCGCTGATTGGCACCTGGCTGCCGAGGACGGCCCACTGACCATACTCGGCCAACCGTTCGGTCGGGATGAAACCGGCCGGATTGTTGTGATCGATCACGCCGTCCGAAAGGTTGCAGCTTTTGGCGAACACACAACCCCGACCGGGCGCTTGCGGACGCTGCTCGATCTGGCGCAAGCACCGCTCTTCATGTGCCTGCTGGCGAGCGATGATTGCCTCGTAGGTCGCTTCGCGGGCTTTGAATTCGGCGAACTCGGTCGATGTCATGTCCCGTGGGACAAGCCTGCCGTGTCCGGCGCCGCCATTGCCGCCCCGGTATTCCCAGACCTGGGGAATGTCCTTGTCCCGCGCCATGGTTGTTTATCTGTCAGTAACGGAAGAAGCCCGCAACCTAACTGGGACGCCCCCTACCTGGCGTTAGGACCTTTCCTAAAAGATGCGCGGAAATTTCCTGTTTCGGAGTGTTGCGGCCATGATCCGAAGACCCACTCGATTTTCGTAATGAAGCTTTTATGACAAAAGTTCGGTAGCACATCGCCAGTCCGGTCATGCCTATGTAACGCGCTTGAGGGGCCCTGAGGGGCGCTTTTCACAAGCCGAGGCGGGACGCCGGGAGTGAGGCAATGGGGACTATGGAACGCTACTCGAAAGTGGGCATGCAGGAACTCGATCAACGCCTGTCGAAGATCGTCGAGGCCGCGCGCAAGAAGCCGGTTTCGGTGTATCGCTACGGCGCGCCGTGGGTCTGGATCGTGTCGCAGGATGACTGGCAGGGCGCCTTGAAAGAGGTTTCCAGCTACATTCCGCCGGGTCATTCGCTGGTGCTGCTGCGCCCGCAGATCGACGATTTGCTCGACGCTCACCGCGACCTCCTGCACGACCTCAATGCCCAGCCCGGCATGCTGATCGCCCCGCAGACGGTCATGCACATCCTGCTCCTGCAACTGCTGTATTCGGTGCCCAGCGAGCAGCAGCTCTACGAACAGCTCAATTACAACCTGCTGTTCCGCTGGTTCGTCGGCCTGGGCCTGAACCAGAAAGTCTGGAGCTTCAACGTCCTCAGTCGCGACATCGCCACGCTGCTCAACGAGCCGCGTGCGGTGCAGCTCATCCAGAAAATCATCGGTGAAGTGTTCTGCGGCGCGCTGCTGCAAATGCCCGAGTTCTCGCTGAACTTCGCGCTGCTGCACACCTGGCTGGGCAAGCACGCCGCGGTCCCGCACGTCAGCAATTAACAACGCCAGTCATTGACGCACACGCAAGGCGCAAAAGCGCCAACAGGTCATCGCGAATTTCAGGGGGTAGTGTGGAGCAGATTTTCACGTCACGGCTGGCGCTGTGGGGCTGGCTGCTGGTGACGGCCGGCGCGCAGCCGGCGTTCGCCGAAGAGGCCGAGAACGCAGCGGCGCAGCGTCTGGTGGACGTCAACGAATACTTCGTGCGCGGCAACACCGTGCTCGATGCGCGGGCGATCGAAGAAGCGGTGTACCCGTTCCTCGGCCCGCAAAAAGCCTTGAGCGACATCGAAGGCGCGCGGGATGCCCTGCAAAAGGCCTATCAGGAGCGCGGTTATCAATCGGTGTTCGTCGAACTGCCGGAGCAGGCGGTGGCCGACGGCATCGTCTACCTGCAAGTCAGCGAAACCAAGGTCGGCCGGGTGCGGGTGGTCGGCGCCAAACACTATTCGCCGCTGGATATTCGCGACAATGTCCCGGCGCTGAAGGAAGGCGAGGTGCCGGACTTCGCCAAGGTTCAGGGTGAACTGGCGCAGCTCAACAAGACCCCGGGTCGGCAGGTGATGCCGCTGGTGCGCGAAGGCCAGCGCCCCGGCACCATGGACGTGGACTTGCAGGTCGAAGACCAGAACCCGTGGACCGCCAGCGTGGGGCTGAACAACGACTACAGCGCCGACACCGAAAAACTGCGCACCGTCACCAGTCTCGGTTACAACAACCTTTGGCAGTTGGGGCACAGCGTCAACCTGACGTTCTTCACCGCGCCGCAGGAGACTGACAACGCCAAGGTCTGGTCGGGCTCCTACACCGCGCCGCTGACCGAGCGCTGGAGCGTGCAGTTCTCCGGTTACCAGTCCGACAGCAACGTCGCCACCATCGGCGGCAGCAACGTGCTCGGCAAGGGCCATTCCTACGGCGTAGCGGCGATCTACACGATCCCGTCCAGCGGCAACTGGTCGAACTCGCTGTCGGCCGGCATCGACTTCAAGGACTTCGACGAACGCCTGACCCTGTCCGGCGAGAGCGACAAGGTGCCGCTCAAATACGCACCGTTCACTTTCGCCTACAACGGCTATCGCTACAGCGAAAAGAGCCAGCTCGGCCTGGGTCTGAGCCTGGTCGCCGCCACCCGCAGCCTCTTCGGCTACGGCAGCTCCGACGAAGACTTCGACTACAAACGCTACCGCGCCAACCCGAGTTTCGCCGTGCTCAAGGGCGATACCAACTTCACCTGGACCTTTGACAGCGACTGGCAGAGCGCGAGTAAAGCCGCGTTCCAATTGGCGTCGGGGCCGCTGGTTTCCAACGAGCAATTCTCCGCCGGCGGCGCGACTTCGGTGCGCGGTTATCTGGCCGCCGAACGCACCGCCGATGACGGCTTCCTGCTCAGCGAAGAGCTGCGCACGCCGTCGCTGGCCAAGTACGTCGGCGGCTGGATGCAGGACTGGCGCTTCTACGCCTTCGCCGAGGGCGCGCAACTCTACCTGCGCGACGAACTGCCGGATCAGGACGCCAATTACGCCCTGGCCAGCGTCGGCCTCGGCACCCGTGCCAGCCTGAGCAAATGGCTGTCCGGCAGCCTCGACTGGGGCTACCCGCTACTCGAAGGGCCGAACACCTCGAAACAGGAATCGCGCCTGCACTTCAACCTTCAGGCCACTTTCTAACAAGGAGCACCTCCATGCAGCGCCTTTTCCTTTCGTTGTTGATCTGCCTGGGCTTCGTGCTCCCGGCCACGGCTCAGGCCTGGTGGCAGGACGACTGGCATTACCGCAAACAGATCGCCGTCGACACCACGCCGCAAGGTGCCGCGATCAATCAGGCCCTGGGCCGCACCGCGCTGCTGGTGCGCCTGCACACCGGCAATTTCACCTTCGACGGCGTGAAAGAGGACGGCTCGGACCTGCGCTTCGTTGCCGCCGATGACAAGACCGTGCTCAACCACCAGATCGAAAGTTTCGACGCGCTGATGGGCATGGCGCTGATCTGGGTCGATGTGCCGAATGTCGAGGGCGGTCAGCGTCAGGACATCTGGATGTATTACGGCAATCAGAAAGCCCCGGCGACCGGCAACGGCCAACTGACGTTCGATCCGAATTACACCGCGCTCTATCACTTCGACGGCGCCACCGGCACTCCGGCGAAAGACACCACTGCTTACGGCAACACCGCGCAGAGCGCGACCGGCGCAAGCATTGACGGCGTAGTCGGGCGGGCCTTGCAGTTCAGCGGCCAGCCGTTGCTGTTGCCAGCCAGTCCGTCGTTGCAGCACAACGCCGGCAGCGCGTTCACCTTCAGTGCCTGGCTGCGACTGGATCAGGCCAATGGCGAGCAACTGATCCTGGCCCGCCGCGAAGGTGCCAACAGCCTGCTGGTCGGTGTGAATCAGGGCGTGCCGTTCGTGGAAATCGATGGCCAGCGCACCGTGGCCACGCAACCGCTGAATCCGGGCCAATGGCAGCACGTCGCGCTGACCGCCGAAGGGGCGAAAGTGACGCTGTACATCAACGGTCGCGAGGGGGCGGCACTGGCTCAGGCGATGCCGGCGTTCAACTCGGTCATGGCCATCGGTGCCGACCTGCACGAAGGTCCTTTCCAGCCGTTCGTGGGCGCCATCGATGAACTGCGCCTGTCGAAAGTCGCCCGCCCGGCGCCGTTGCTGCTGGCCGACGCCACTTCCCAGGGCGCCGAGTCGAAACTGGTGGCTTACGGCGTCGATGAAGAACAGTCCGGTTTCGGTTTCGGCAGCCTCGGCTTCCTGCTCAACGCGGTGCCGGTGGATGCCTGGGTGATCATCGCGGTGCTGGTGCTGATGATGTTCCAGTCGTGGATCATCATGCTGCGCAAGAACCGCACCCTGAGCCGCGTCACTGCTGCCAACGAAGACTTCCGCGTGCAATTCGCCAAGGTCGGCACCCGCCTGGAAATGTTCGCCGACGACACTCAACTCGCCCAGCGCCTGCAGCACTCGCCGCTGTGGCGTCTGTATCAAGTAGCGGTAAAAGAGATCCGCACCCGCCGCGAGCAGGGCGCCGATACCTCGTCGGTTTCCGCTGCAACCATCGAAGCCATCCGCTGCTCGATGGACGGCGTGCGCACCCGGGAAAACCAGCAGCTCAGCTCGAAACTGTCGACCCTGTCCAACGCCATCGCCGGTGGCCCGTACATCGGCCTGCTCGGCACCGTGCTGGGGATCATGGTGGTGTTCCTCGGCACGGCCATGGCCGGCGACGTCAACATCAACGCCATCGCGCCGGGTATGGCCGCCGCCTTGCTGGCGACCGCCATGGGCCTGTTCGTCGCGATCCCGGCGCTGTTTGGCTACAACCGCCTGATCACCCGCAACAAGGAAGTCAGCGCCGACATGCGCGTGTTCGTCGACGAGTTCATTACCCGGCTGGCGGAGATGCACGGCGAAGGCCAGTCCAGTGAAGCGGCGCATCAGCGCGGTCATCACGCCAACCACTCCGTACCGGCCTGAGGAGCAAAGACATGGCGTCCGTAAATGCCTCCCACGACGATGACGAAGATGCCGCAGTGGACAGCATCAACATCACGCCTCTGGTGGACGTGCTGATGGTGGTGCTGGTGATGTTCATCCTCACCGCCACCGCGCAGGTCTCCGGGATCCAGATCAACCTGCCCAAGGCCAGCGCCGCCGTGTCGCTGTCCGAGGCCAAGACCAAGGCGATTTCGGTCAACGACGGCGGCCAGGTGTTCCTCGACGCCTACCCGGTGACCTTGCCGGAGCTGGAAGAGCGCCTGCGCATCGAAAAAGCACAGAACCCGGACTTCCCGGTGATCGTGCGCGGCGACGCTACGGTGCAGTACCAGAAAGTCATCGAAGTGCTGGACCTGCTGCGCCGGCTCGAACTGTCCCAGGTCGGTCTCGTTACCGGCAAACCGACGCAGGGCTGAGTGATGACTGCACAACTGCCAATCGAGCCTTTGCCGGTGAAGAAGTCGCCACTGCGCTACGCGAAGTGGGGCGCCGGGCTGCTGCTGAGCGCCATTGCGGCGTTTCTGTTGTGGCAGTGGGCCAACGACATGAGCGGCATCCGCCGGGAAGCGCCGAAGGTGCCGACGATCATTCCGTTGCCGCCACCGCCACCACCGCCGCCGGAAAAACCGCCGGAGCCGGAAACCCCGGTGGAAGAAAAAATCGTCGAGCCCGAGCCAACGCCCGAACCGCAAGAGGTCAAGCCCGAGGAAGAGGCGCCGCCATCGCCGGCGGACGACCTGGCCAACCCGATGCAAATGGACGGCGACGCCCAGAGCGGCAGCGACGCCTTCAACATCGGCGCGGGCAAGGGCGGCGGCATGGCCGGTTCCGGCGGCGGGCGACTGGGTAATGGCACCTACAGCCAGTTCCTGGCGTTCACTTTCCAGAAGCTGCTGCGCGAGAACCCCGACCTGCGCAACCTCGCGTTTTCGCTGCAGGCCGATGTGTGGCTGAGCAGCGTCGGCGAGATCATCCGGGTCGAGCTGATCAAGTCCAGCGGGAACCCCGAGATTGACAGTCAGGTGCTGGCCGCCTTGCGTAACGCGCCCCACCTGAGCGAACGGCCACCGGCCTCCATCACCTTGCCTGTGCGCATGTCCCTGCAAGGGCGACGTCCGGGTTAACCGAATTCATAAAGCTGTATGAAAAGGAGTTGTGTGCAGATGATTTCCAACGTGAATCGATTGTCCCTGGCGGTCGGCATGGTCATCGCGACCCTGGTCGGTCAGGCCGCGGCAGCGCCTGCGCCCTCGGAGAACGCCACGATCAATCTGATCCGCTTGCTGGTCGAGCAGGGCATTCTGAAACAGGACAAGGCCGACGCGCTGATCGCCCAGGCCCAGAACGAGGCGGCCCAGGCCAAACAGGCTGCCGCATCCACCGCCGTGGCAGCCGGGCCGGTCGCCGCACCGGGCGATGTGCGGGTGCAATACGTACCGGCTGCGGTGCGCGACCAGATCCGCGATCAGGTCAAGGCTGAAGTCATGGCCACCGCCAAGCAGGAAAACTGGGCCGCGCCCAATACGTTCCCGGACTGGGCGTCGCGCATCAGCTTCGACGGCGACATTCGCCTGCGTGACGAATCGCGCTATTACTCGGGCAGCAACAGCAACGAAATCGTCGACTTCGCCAAGCTCAACAACAATGGCCCGTACGACGTGAACCCCAACAGCAGCACCGCGCTGCCACCGTTGCTCAACACTCGCGAAGACCGCGAAAACCTGTTCCGCCTGCGCGCCCGGCTGGGCATGAAAGCGGTGATCTCGCCGGAATGGACCGCCGGCATCCGCATCGGCACCGGCTCGGACAACAACCCGGTGTCGACCACCCAGAACCTCGGCGGCGGCTTCTCGAAAAAGGACATCTGGCTCGATCAGGGTTACCTGACCTGGAAGCCGTCGGATGAGCTGACTCTGACCGGTGGCCGTTTCGCCAACCCGTTCATGTCCACCGACATGCTGTATTCCAACGACCTGAACTTCGACGGTGTGGCGGCGATTTTCGACCACAAGCTCAGCCGCGACTGGGGCGTGTTCGGCACCGTCGGCGCGTTCCCGGTGGACTACACCAACGACACCACCACCAGCAACGGCTTCGACAAGGAAGAAAGCGACAACAAATGGCTGTACGGCGCGCAGATCGGCGCCAAATGGGCGATCAACAGCAACAACCGCTTGAAAGGCGCGCTGGCCTACTACCGCTTCGACGACATCGAAGGCCAGCGCTCCAGTCCTTGCGAACCCTGGGCCGGCGCACCGGGCTGCGACAGCGACGGCACCCGCGCAGCATTCATGCAGAAGGGCAACAGCGTGTTCCTGCTGCGTGACATCACGCCGAACCCGCTCAACCCGACCACCACGCCGCAACCGCAGTTCGTTGGCCTGGCGTCCGAGTTCAACCTGCTGGACCTCAACGTGGTGTGGGACGCCGACCTGCCGGAAGACTTCAAACTGCGCAGCCAGGGCAACTACATCCACAACCTCGGCTACGACGAAGGCGACATGCGCAAACGTTCGGCCGGGCAACTGGTCAACAACCTCGACAGCAACGGCAACATCGAAAGCGGCGCCAATGCGTGGATGGTCCAGTTCACCCTCGGCAACGCACTGGAGCTGAAGAAGCAGGGCGACTGGAACCTGTTCGCCGGCTACAAGTACATCCAGCCGGACGCCTTGCCGGACGGCTTCAACGATTCGTCGTTCCACCTCGGCGGCACCAACGCCAAGGGCTACTTCCTGGGCGGCAATTACGGTCTGGCGAAGAACGTCTACGCCACCGGCCGCTGGCTGAGTTCGGAGGCGGTGTATGGCGCGCCGTTCGACATCGACGTCATGCAGCTCGAGATCAACACGCGCTTCTAAGCGCCGGGAGAGGGTTATGAAAAACCGCTGTTTATGGCTTGGGCTCGGGATGTTGATCGCCACCGGGGCGAGCGCCGAAGGCATGGAGGAACGCCTGCGCACCCAGTTGCGCAGCACCACTCAGCAGTTGCAAACCCTGCAAAGCCAGCAGGCCCAGGCCAGCGCCGCGCAACTGGCGGCGCAGAACGAAGCCAAGGCTGCGCAGGCGCAAATCAAGCAATTGACCGCCGAACTGGCCAAGGCCAAAGGCCTCGCCGAGCAACTGGCCGGGCAGCAGCAAGCCTTGCACAGCCAGGCCCAGGCGCAGGTCGCGGCCAGCAACGAACAGACCGGCAAGTTCAAGAAAGCCTATGACGAGTTGTTGGTCATGGCCCGTGCCAAAGAGGCAGAACGGTCTAAGCTTCAAGCGCAATTGACTGAACGTGACACACAAGTGCAGCAATGTTCGGTCAAGAATCAGCAGATGTATGGCGTGGCCAAGCAGATTCTCACCGCCTACGAAAACATCGATGTGGCCGAGGTGATGAAGATCCGCCAGCCCTTCGCCGGCAGCGCCCGGGTCAAGTTCGATGAACTGGCTCAGGGCTTTGGCGATGAACTGTACAAGACTCAATTCGATGCGCCGCAAGCCGCGATCGCGCACTGATTAAAAGACTCATGGACAAGGAAGAAGTAATGACTCAATTGATCTCCCACGTATCCCCGCAATCCCTGACCGACGTGCTGCAAGCCGCCGGTTACCGCGTCAACCAGACCGAACAGAACGGCATCGTTCAGTTGCTCAGCGCCAGCCAGGGCATCGGTTATGCCGTGCGTTTCGGCAACCCGGCGGTGGCGGAGCAGGGCAGCTACGTCGACTTCACCTTCAGCTGCGCCTTGCGCGTGCAGGGTGAATTGCCGGCGGGTGTGGCCGAGCAGTGGAACGCGACTCGCCGGTTTGCCCGTTTGTCGCTGCAGGGCGAGTTTCTGGTGATGGAAATGGACGTGGTGGTGGCCGCTGGCGTCAGCGGCGATTACCTGCGCGGCAACCTGGAATTGTGGGATCGCCTGTTGCAGGAGTTCATCGTGTATCTGCGTGATTTCACCCAGAACGCTGCTGCCGCCCAGGCACCAAAAGTTGAGCAAGAGGAAGTCGCGCTGTGACAAAACCTGCCATGGTAATCAGCGCCGCTGCGGTGGCGCTGTTGGTGGTGGCCGTGGCGCTGGTGGTGCGGCCGGGCAACGACCCGGTCGCCGCCCAGCAACCGGCGCCGGTGATTGCGGCGAACAGTGGGCCTGCGGTGGCACGGTTGGGTAATCAGCAGGTTTCGCTGGAGGAATTGCAGGCGCTGCTGGCGGCCGTTCCGCCGCAGACTCGTGAGCAACTGCGTGGCAATCGTGAGGCGCTGGAGCGCTGGATTCGTTCACGCCTGGCCGAGAAAGCCGTGCTCGAACAGGCCGACGCCCAAGGCTGGGCGCAGCGGCCGGAGGTGGTTCGGCAAACCCGCGCCGCCAGCGAGCAGATCGTGTTCCGCGACTATTTGCAGTCGGTGAGTAAAGTGCCGGCGGATTATCCGAGTGCTGCCGAGTTGCAGCAGGCGTATGACGCGGGCAAGGCCAATTGGCAGACGCCGGCGCTGTATCGGGTCAGCCAGATTTTCCTTGGGGTGAATGAGCCGCAGAATCTTGAGGCCGTGCGCAAGCAGGCGGCGGAGTTGAGCAAGAAAGCCCAGGCAACTTCGGCGGACTTTGCAGCACTGGCGAAGGAGTTTTCTCAGGATCGCCTCACCGCTGAACGTGGTGGAGATACCGGCCTGCAACCCTTGCAGCAACTGGTGCCAGAGGTACGTGGTGCCGTGGCGCGGCTCAAGGTCGGCGCGGTCTCCGATCCCGTTCAAAGCAGCGCCGGTTTCCACGTGATCAAACTCACCGAACAACAACCGGCCCGCACCGCGACCCTCGACGAGCTGCGCGACCAACTGACCCAGGCCTTGCGGGCACAGCGTCAGGAACAGATCGCCCAGGCCTATCTGGACGGTATGCTCAACACCGCGACGCTGAGTATCGACGGGGCTGAGCTCAATAAGGTGCTGGAGACCAAACCCTAAGCGCGGCACACCAAAACAAAGATCGACAGGGAGTCATCGATGTCATTCACCGAACCCGCAGCACGACAGAGCAGCGCCGATTTCCGCTGGCCCCGGGACAAGGACGAACCCTGGCTGGCGCAAGCGGCGACCCTCGACGGCGACGTCGCGCAATATTTTCTGGTCAGCGCCCGTTGCGGCTGCTTCATGCAGGCCGCCCGCAGCCTCAACGTGCGCTCGACCCTGCTGCGCAAACAACTGGCGCAGCTCGAACAGCAACTGCAATGCGCACTGTTCAGCTTTCAGGGCAGCGCGCTCAGCCTGACCCGCGAAGGCCAGCAATTGCAGGCGCAACTGATCGCCCTGGCGCACGAACGCAAACTGCCGGTGATCGAGCAACCGCTGATAAGGCTGGCCGTCGCCGAATCGATCCTGCATGACATCCTTGGCCGCGACCTCATCGCGCTGCTGCGCCGCAACGCCAGCGTGCGCCTCGAGATCATCGCCCTCGACAGCGAACTGGCCCTGCGCGCGGTCAGTGCCGACATTGTGCTGTGGCTCGCCCACGGCGAAACCCCGCACCCCGGCCCGACCTTCGCCACCAGCGAACCGCAACGCCTCGCGCAGCTGGAATACCAGCCGCACATCGCCAAACGCTACTCCCGCGTGACCGCGCGCCCTGAAAGCCCGGACGACCTCGCCGATTTCATGCTGGTGCAATGGCAGCATGACCGGCAGATCGACAGCTTCCGGCCGTGGAATGAACTGGTTGAACAGCGGTTGGCGGGCGTGGTGCAGATGCAGTCCTATGAGCTGATGCTGGAGATGATTCGTTGCAGCGCGTGCATTGGTTTGCTGCCGATGTACATGAGCCGGTTCGATCGCGGATTGGTGGCGTTGCCGGGGTTGTTTGACGAGGCGATGCGGTTGCAGGCGTGGTTGGCGGTGAACAGTGAATCGCAGGAGGTCGGGGAGGTGCAGACCTTGGTGGAGTTGATTCAGCGCACGTTCAATGAGCGACAGGAGTGGTTCGAGTAATTTTTCTTAGATCGTTCCCACGCTCCGCGTGGGAACGCCTCAAGGGACGCTCCGCGTTCCAGCTCCGGAAGGGACGCGGAGCGTCCCGGACTGCATTCCCACGCGGACGGTTCGACGCCTCGACGTGGGAACGATCAGGTTACAGCGGCGCCTCGGCCTTCAACTCCAGATTATCCAGCGCCCGATTCACCGCCAGCTCACCCAGCATGATCAGTTGCGCAATGCCCAGCAGCACATGCCGATGCGAGCCGTCTACCAGCCCGGCGAAGTCGGTGGCCATGGTTTTGGCCGAGGTCAGGGTTTCGCAGGCGTCGGCCAGCAGCTCTTCGCTGTCGATGCCGGGAGCGATGAGGTAGCGGGTGTTGGGTTTGAGCAGCGGTTTTCTGGGGAGCAGGGGATTGAAGTAATGATCGAGGGCGCGTTCGGCGGCTTCGTGGAAGGTCTTTGAGTCGAGGGATTCGTAGGGCGAGGTGGTGTCGGGTGGGTTTGGCGTTGGTTTGATCATGATTGAATCTCCAGAGTCATGGAGCCGCCACGATTCGCTGCGATACGAAGAGGTGGCAGCTATACGCGGGTCGCAGACCGGGACTCTAGAACCGGCAGACTCGAGGGTCTCCCACGTACAGCCGCCATAAACTGGAGGATGTTGTGCGTCTAGAGATCGCGGGCTGCGAGACCCGATCGCTTATTCATAAGCGACCCGGAAACGATAGAGCCCACCCTCAAGGCGCACAAGCCAGCGGATTCTGGCGGATGCGTAGGTAATGGCGCAAGGCGTTGTGGCTTGCCGGACGTTTCGGTTAACGGTTTTAAACGGTCATGGCGAAACCGCGACGAAGCGGTTTAAAGTGACCGGCCACGCACTGATCCAGGAGGGATCTTTCATGCCTGAGCACAACCCCGCCATTCACCTCGAACGCTTCAGCGAGTCCCACGTCGAAGGCGTCACCGCGCTTTACAACGACCCTGCCGTGACCCGGCAGGTGCTGCAGATGCCGTTTCAGTCTGCCGAAATCTGGCGCCAGCGGCTGATGCCGGAAAACGAACGGATGGTGAAACTGGTGGCGCTGCATCAAGGTGCGGTGATCGGGCATCTCGGGCTGGAGGCTTTTTCGCGAATTCGCCGCAGCCACGCCGGCAGTCTCGGCATGAGCGTCGCGGTGGCGTGGCAGGGCAAGGGTGTGGGCTCGAAGCTGTTGTCGGCAGCGCTGGACATCGCCGACAACTGGATGAACCTGCACCGGGTCGAGCTTTCGGTGTACGCCGACAACGAGGCAGCCATCGGCCTCTACCGCAAGTTCGGCTTCGAAAATGAGGGCCTGTTCCGCGATTACGCCGTGCGTGACGGGCAATGGGTCGACACCCTGAGCATGGCGCGTCTGCGCAAACGCTGACCTTCTGTCCGTCAATGGCCGACGAGGCGACCGTGCAGGCAAATGACTTGCACGGCCGTCATCGGCATCTGCCATGCTCGGAGTCCGCAGCACTGCTTCCTCAAAGGAACACCGCAATGGACGACGTACAGCAACTGGGCGAAATGCTTCGCCACTATGCCGACAGCGAAGCGCACAAGAAGCAACTGTTCGAGACGCAATCGGCGGCCTGGGCCACACGGATTACCGAGTTGTTCGGGCAGATTCAGCAATGGCTGGAACCGGTGCAGGCACCGGGGTTTCTGGAGGTGAGTCGGGAGGCTTATGTGGCGTTTGGGCCGAGCACTCCGGTTGAGACCTCAACCTTCAAGACTGAAAAACTGAGCATCGTGATTGCCGGCAAACCGGTGGAGTTCGTGCCGGATGTGATGGGCAGTGGCGGGCAGATTTCGCTGGCGGTGATGGGGCTGACGGCGGCGCGGTATGGGAGTGTTTCGTTGGTGGGACTGCCGGGCGGGGAGTGGCAGTGGCGCAAGACCAATGGGTTGAAGGATCCGGATACCTTTGCCTTCGACGCGAATTTCCTCGCGCAGCAATTGCAGAGCCTCATCCCTCGCGATCGAGGTTGACACACTTGATCGTTCCCACGCTCTGCGTGGGAATGCAGCCCGGGACGCTCCGCGTCCCTTCCAGAGCTGGAACGCGGAGCGTCCCTTGAGGCATTCCCACGCAGACGGTTCGACGTGGGAACGATCAGCTAGGGGGGGGCTCACATTTCGAGGTTGATCCAGCCCGGTTTGGCTATCTCCGGCGCCACCGCTTTCACGGTTTTACCGGTAGCCAACTCAACCCGCCGAGCCACCTCCGGATCATCCGCAAACGGCGTCAGACTCGCCTCATCCAGACTTTCGGCCGTCTCGTGCCGCAGGCAGTACTCAACCGCCAGCCACAGAAACACCACGCCCAACACATTCAATAAAACATCGAACATGACCAGCTCCCTTGATCAGGCGATCTGCGCTTCACGATGGGCGAGTGCAACGTCGGCAATCCGCACCGTGCGCCACACGTTATAGGCCATCAGCAACATGCCGCTGAGGAAGAACACCCCGCCGGCAAAGCGCACGATGAACCCCGGATGACTGGCCTGCAGCGCTTCGACGAACGAATAGGTCAGCGTGCCGTCCTCGTTGATCGCCCGCCACATCAGGCCCTGAGTAATGCCGTTGACCCACATCGACGCGATGTACAACACCGTGCCAATGGTCGCCAGCCAGAAGTGCAGGTTGATCAGCGGCGTACTGTGCATGCGCTCGCGGCCAAACACCTTGGGCACCATGTGATAGGTTGCGCCGAAGGTGATCATCGCCACCCAGCCCAGCGCCCCGGCGTGGACGTGGCCGATGGTCCAGTCGGTGTAGTGGGAGAGGGCATTGACGGTCTTGATCGCCATCATCGGGCCTTCGAAGGTCGACATGCCGTAGAACGCCAGCGACAAAACCAGGAAGCGCAGGATCGGGTCGGTGCGCAATTTATGCCACGCGCCGGAGAGGGTCATCATCCCGTTGATCATCCCGCCCCAGCTCGGCGCCAACAGGATCAGCGACATCGCCATGCCCAGCGACTGCGCCCAGTCCGGCAGCGCGGTGTAATGCAAATGGTGCGGGCCGGCCCAGATGTACAGGGTGATCAGCGCCCAGAAGTGCACGATCGACAACCGGTACGAATACACCGGCCGATTCACTTGCTTGGGCACAAAGTAATACATCATCCCGAGGAAGCCGGTGGTCAAAAAGAAGCCCACCGCGTTGTGGCCGTACCACCACTGCACCATGGCGTCGGTGGCGCCGGAGTACACGGGATAGGACTTGAACCAGTCCACCGGAATCGACAGGTGATTGACCACGTGCAACATGGCGATCACCAGGATGAACGCGCCGAAGAACCAGTTGCCGACATAGATGTGCTTGGTCTTGCGCTGCACCACGGTGGTGAAAAACACCACGGCGTACGCGACCCAGACCACCGCCATCCACACCGCGCCGGAGAATTCGATCTCGGCGTATTCCTTGGTGGTGGTGTAGCCCAGCGGCAGGGTGACCAGCATGATCACGATCACCGATTGCCAGCCCCAAAAGGTGAAGGCTGCGAGTTTGTCCGAGTACAGCCGCACCTGGCAGGTCCGCTGCACGGCGTAGTAACTGGCGGCGAATTGCGCGCTGCCGGCGAAACCGAAAATCACCAGGCTGGTGTGCAACGGTCGCAAGCGGCCGAAGGTGGTCCACGGCAGGTCCAGATTCATGTCCGGCCATACCAGTTGCGAGGCGATCCATACCCCCATCGCCATGCCCACGACACCCCAGAAAACAGTCGCGATGACGAATTGGCGGACGACCTTGTAGTTATAAGCCTGTCCGATTGTTGCTGTGCTCATGGTCAGTTCATCCACGGTTGCAAAGTCTTGCCAGGCCACCCGGTCTGGCACGAGCTGCACTGTAGAAACCCCACCGGAAACAAAACAGGCTCAGGAATTGATCATTTATGCGGATCAGATCCAGGCGCTGCCTGCGGCCATCTGCCGCGCCCTGATACGGTTTTTATGCGTTCAGGTGAATCTGTTGTGCACTGCGCCGTTCGTCCATAGTCGTAAAAAATCCTGTGGGAGCGGG